>DAOTGZ010000042.1:0-15151 GCA_035447445.1 Spirochaetota bacterium
TGTTCAGACTGCAGAGGGATATCTTGATCAAAGTGCTTCAATTTTGCAGCGTATTCGAGTTCTGGCTGTTCAGTCGTCAAACGGTATTTATACTGATAATGACCGTCAGCTTATTCAGGTAGAAGTTTCTGCTCTTATTGATGAAGTTGACCGGATTGCTTCACAAGCAGAGTTTAACAAGTTTAAACTTCTTCTTGGAGATTTTTCAAGAACCAATCCTCGTGCCTCTATGTGGTTTCATATGGGAGCAAACATGCATCAGAGAGAGCGTGTTTACATCGGAACAATGACATCAGAAGGTTTGGGTCTTACTGAAAGAACAGGTGAGTTTCTTGCAAATCTTTCAACTGCTGATAAGGCTAACAGAACAATTGGTATCATCGATGATGCTCTTCATAAAGTATCTAAGCAGAGAGCAGACCTTGGAGCTTATTACAATCGTTTAGAGCTTACATCTAAAGGACTTATGACTGCTTATGAAAACATTCAGGCTTCTGAATCGCGTATTCGTGATGCAGATATGGCTGAAACAATGGTTGAGCTTACCAAGGATCAGGTTCTTGTACAGAGTGGTACTTCGATGCTGGCTCAAGCAAATCAGAAGACTCAAACAGTTCTTCAGCTTTTACGATAGCGGATCAGGGGTTATAACGGCATTTTAATCCGGTAACTTTTGATCTGCGAAGGAACTTCGATTTGATATATGGAATGCAATGACTAACTTTGGGCTGGTATCAAAAGTGCCGTGGTATCAGGAAACAGGTTATTCAGGTATTCAAACAGTTATCATTATGTTTGTAAAAAAGAGTTTTTCATTGGGAGCCGTCTGGTTACAGGCGGCTCTTTTTTAATTAATAATTATTTATGGAGTTTTATTGTATTCTTTAACCGCTTTACGACAATATTAAAAATGAAGTTATTGACATGAGTAATATAGGGGTAAGAATAATCGAAATAAAGTTAAAGAAAAGATCCAATTTTAATGAATAAATATTTGTGAAAGCAAATAAAACTCTTTTGAAGATAAATATTTTGTCTTTATTTTCAATTATGATATATCTGCTTAACTCTATTGAGTATTAGGAATAGCTTCTTCAAGTAAAGGCAACGGGAGATGATTAGTGAAACGTCTGGTGTTTACAGTTGTAGCTCTGCTTTTATGGATTGTTTTTTTAATGGCAATTTTTTTTGATGATATTGTTCTTTTTGTCTACTTTATTAAAGAGAGAGATAAAGTAATATCAGATCAAATGCTTAATTATGAAAACCTATATTTATCTGGTGACGATCATGCAATATATAATAATTCCACTATTCATGTTTCATCCTCATTTACTTTGTCCGGAGATTCTTTGCTTGAAATTTATAATTCTAAAATAGTAATTACTCCGTTTTACGATAATCTTTTTGAAATGGATATAAAAGATAATTCAAGGATGGTTATAAGAAATTGTGAAGTGACAACATCTGAGGGATCAGTGCAATACTGCAAAATATATGATCATGCTAGTGTTGAAGTCATAGATGTTCAAAATGATGGACTTAACTATATCTTGTCAGATAGTTCCGAAATAAAAATATATAAGAGTGTTTCAGATATATCAATTTCTGCTGGTGCGAAACCTGATATCTTAATTGACCGCTCTCCTTATATTTCTCTGCTTTATGTGTTAGATAGTGCCGAAAAGGTTTCCGATATTCCAGCGAATGAATTTGTTGAGGAATATAACAATGAATTGTTTGGCCATCTAGAGATAAATAAGAGTTTTATACAATCTGTTGGTTTTATGATAGGATCTTCCGTTAATCTTACTGTTAAGGATTGTAATGCTGTAGAATTAATATGGAAAAATGAAAGTCAAAATGAAATATTAGTAGAAGGTTTTAAGCAGCAGATGTATAAAGATAAGTATTTTGAATTTGGTGAAAGCAAAGTCTTGTTGTTAAATAGTCGTGTTGTGAGATCGGTAATTAATAATGACGGTGGAGGCGAGTTAATTATCAGAGATAGTGATTTGACCACAGCTTCTGTTTCCGGGGATGGCATATTAAGCGGTGAACGGTTGAGAGTTGATTATTTGGTAATTTCAGATGAATCGGCTGCTATTCTTTATGATTCTGCTGTTTCTGTGTTGGCAGATATAGCTGATCGTGCAAATCTTTTTATTGAAAATAGTGAGGTTTCTGATTATACTTTTTCAAGAAGAGTATCTGATTTTTATTTTTATATTGATGGCGAAAAGAGTAATAAAAGATAATATATTAGATTTTTTTACAGAGGTTGTTATGGATATTGAATACAAGTATAATGAATTAAAAGGTATTATAGAAAATATGGAATCAGTTGATGATAGTAGTATCATCATGAAAATTGCCGATCGGCTTCATGGAATTTCATATTCACCGCCATTTCTGATTGAAGTGAAACATTTTACGGAAATGGATAAAAAAAGCGCTATTACGGCATTGAATTATATATTTGAATTTCCTGAAAGCGAGATTAAGAAATTTGCTATTTCGCGAGATAAGTCTGTTGCCGAGATAAAGATAGATGCTATGAATGGTTTTGTTGCCGAATATGGGCTGTTGCAGCGGTTAAGAATGGATGTTCCTGAGGCGTGGGATCAGATAAATGAGCTATATGAAGACGATTGATTAAAAAATCAAAAAAGTTGTTGTATTAATTGTGGTAATGATAATTGTTATCATAAGAGGTGAAAATGGAAAGAAAATCCCGTCAAAAAACTGAGATCAGAAAAATTCTGTCCCAAAACAATTTTCATCCTACTATTGAAGAGATCCATCTGATACTTAAAAAACGTGTTCCAGGTGTAGGTATCGCGACTGTTTACAGGAATATTGATAAGATGGTTAGAAACGGCGAGATTATTAGGTTGGAGGTTCCGGGGCAGGGAGCACGTTTTGATGGTAATACTGAAAAACATTACCATTTTCGATGTGAAAAGTGTAATTCTGTAGAAGATGTATGGTTGGATATAGACATAAACTCATATATCAAAACTGTTTCGCCTTTAAAGGAATCGATTATCAGAGACCATATGATTGAATTTACAGGTATTTGTGCAGAATGTCAAAAATGAATAGTTAGGATTAAAACCTTGATGGTGAAAATTTAAAATAAATTTTCAACCACTTGAGGTGTTATTTATTGAATAAAAAAATTAGGGAGAATTATTATGAAAAGATTGTATGTTTACAAATGTAATGTTTGCGGAAATGTTGTTGAATTAATGAGCGTTGGGGGTGGTACTTTATCGTGTTGCGGTGAAGACATGCATTATATGGAAGAAAAAAGTGCTGATTCTTCAACCGAAAAGCATGTACCTATAATCGAACCTATCGATGAAGGTGTTAGAGTTACTGTAGGTTCGACAGAGCATCCAATGACTGATGAACATTATATCCAGTGGATCGAGGTTATAAATGGAGACTGGGTTAATAGAAAATATCTTGCTCCCGGGCAAAAACCACAGGCTGAATTTTATGTGCCATTTAGTGATACTTTGGTTGCTAGAGAGTTTTGTAATGTTCACGGACATTGGAAAAACAAGTAGTTACTAAAGTAAGACAATTATAAAGTTCGTTAAGTTGAAAAAATAGTTGATTACTGGGAATTTGTAATATTAAATAAAGCTGGTTGCGATTGTGACCGGCTTTTCTGTTAATATTGTAACAAAAAAGTTAATCAATCGATTGCATCTGAGGTTTTGTAGTAATTAAAATATGAAGTAAATATATAACAGCCAAGATCAGGTTGTAAATTGAAAAAAACAGTTTGAGTCTTGTCGATCCGTTTATTATTGAGAATATTGAAGAGGGAATGGCTACTCCGGAATAGATGCTACAAATTATCAGAAATATTATACGAGATTTTGGTTTTCGCAAATAGAGGCCAAAAGCGGTAATAATAATAAAAATAAAAAAAATTACGGTAATTATAAATGAAGTCAGGGTGCCGTAAAGAAATATGAGTTGCCCGGCAATTATTACTATATTTAATGTCAGCATAAGTACTAGATAGGGTGCTGCTGATTCAAAAATATTTTTGTGTATTTTTTTCATAATGATTAAGTTGAATCCTTTAAAAAGAGTGTAAAGCAATATTTGAATTATTAACGGATTTGTTCAAAATAATTTTAGTTTAAAAATATTATGATATGTTACCATTATTCATTTCTACTTGATTTTTTATGAATAATTGCTTAGAATGATTGTAATATTGCTTAATGATCTGTATGGAAGGAAGCCATGTTGAGATTGTCCCTTGTCAGGCATGCCAAGTCAAGTTGGAAAAATGATTTGTTGTCTGATCATGATCGTCCGCTGAAAACCCGAGGCATTAGTGATTCTGGAATGATTGCCCAGAAAATATCCGATCTAGGATTAATTCCACCTGTTATTTTCTGTTCGACAGCTTTGCGATCACAATTGACTGTTCAGCTTATGAACGAGATTTTTGCTCTTTCGGAAGAGCAGATACGTTATGACCAGGTTCTTTATCGGGCGTGGGCTGATTCAATTTTGGATTATGTTAAAAAAGAGGCAAAAAATGACCATATTATGGTAGTTGGACATAACCCAGGTGTTCATCAACTTGTTGAGAAATTAACAGATTCGCGTATCGAAAAATTTCAGACGTGCGCGTATGCTTCTATTGTTTTTGATTGCAATAGCTGGAGTGATGTTCAGGATGGCAGAGGAAAGCTTGATCATTACATTTACCCCCGAATGTTTTATTGACACTAACTTCTTAAATGCATGGAGCAAGTTTGCCGTATTGAATTAATTACCGGATGGTAGTTATATAAAAATTTTATAAAATACGGTTATCCTGGCGGAAAAATGGAAAATGAAGTAATACAAATACCCTCTTCTGAGAGCGCTATTTCTGAGCGTCTTGATAAATTTTTAGCAGACAACTGTTCTTGTAATTTTTCAAGAAGTTACATTTTGAAAATAATTAATCAAGGCCTTGTCAGTTGTGGCGGTAATGTTCTAAAGGCAAGCTACCGGGTTAAAGCTGATGACGTATTTGACCTTGTTTTGCCAAAGTTGGAAAAGCTGGATTTAAGCCCACAGGATATACCTTTGGATGTTGTATATCAGGATTCTGATATTGCCGTCATTAATAAACCTGCAGGTTTAATTGTTCATCCGGGTGCGGGTGCACCGAAAGATACACTTATTAACGCGCTTTTATATCATCTTGACGGCTTATCGTCTATTGGCGGTGTAGAACGTCCGGGGATTGTTCATCGGCTTGATCGAGATACTGCGGGATTAATGGTTATTGCAAAAAATGATAATGCTCATATTTCTTTATCGTCTCAATTTGAGAAAAGAACTGTAAGTAAAGTTTATACAGCATTAGTAAAAGGTAAGCCTCGTATTGCCAATTTTATAATAGAAAATAAAATCGAGCGGCATCCCAAATACAGACAAAAAATGACTGTTTCTTCGAAGGGGCGACTGGCTAAATCAGAAATAACTGTAAAAAAGGTGTGGGATTGCAAAGACGGAACATTCTCATTGTTAAAGGTTAGGATTTTTACAGGAAGAACCCATCAGATACGAGTTCACCTCTCATCAGAGGGGTTGCCAATCATAGGAGATTCTGTCTATTCTAAAAGCTCGCAAAAGTACAGGTTGCCGTATTTATTATTGGCAAGTGTTCATTTAGGGTTTGATCATCCTGTTAGTGGTGATAGAATGGAGTTTGATGCTGAATTGCCAGAACATTTTTTGAAATTTATCGAAAAACTTGACAGGTCATTAAATGGTGATTGAAAAAATATCAAATAGCGAAGAAGAAACTGGGAATATAGCAAAAGAAGTATCAATGAAAATAAAACCTGGTTCTGTTATAGCTTTTAGTGGCGATTTGGGATGTGGAAAAACACTTTTTACTAAATATTTTGCACGCTTCTTAGGGGTTGAAGATGAAATTACTTCACCGACTTTTAACCTAGTAGAGGAGTATGAAGGAAAGCTTAAGCTGTATCACTTTGATCTTTACCGAATTGAAAATAGCTCTGAACTTGATTTGTTGGGTTTTGAAGACTATTGGGAAAGTGATGGTGTTTCCGTTATTGAGTGGGCAGAACGAGCCATGGATCGTCTTCCTGATGATAAGATCGTCATAGATATAGAGTATGTGAATGAGACTACAAGGAGATTTCGTATTGAATATCCTGATAATTGATACTTCATGCGAGCATGAAATAATAATTGTTGATAACGGTAAAACCTTCGGCGGTGCATTTATGAATACCGGTTTTGTTCACTCGTTATCTCTGTTTGAAAGAGTTGATAAGGTTTTGGCTCAATCTGGTTGTGTAATGTCGGATATGGATTATATTATTTGCGGTGTGGGGCCAGGGTCTTTTACGGGGGTTAGAATTGCGGTAACAACCGTTAGGACTATCTCTCAGCTATTAAATATTCCGGTGGTCGGTGTTAAATCACCTCTGCTTTATGCGATTCGTTCAGATATTGAATTGAATTCTAATATTATGGTCGGTTTTGATGCAAAAAAATCTAAAATTTTTGGTGCTTTGTATCGCAAAACTGAACAAGGATACTTAACTTTAATCGAAGAGGGTGATTACTTTCCAGATTATATTTTGGATCGAGTTGAGCCAGAAAGTAATTTGATTTGTTTGGGAAGTGGAAGTGTTAAGTATTCAGAAAAGATTATTGAAAAATCACAAAAGGCTCGTATTCTGGATAATCTGATGCCGGATATAAATAGTGTTTCCGCTTATTGTAAAGATATAGCAGAAAAACATTCTACAAAAGATTATACGACATTAATGCCCTTTTATGCCAGATTGAGTGATGCCGAAGCATTGAAAAATAGTCTGGTAAAAAAATAATTTATCTACGTTTTAGTTGTTCGATTAGTTTCTTTTTATAGTTTATCTCCATGGGTTTTAATACGGAGTAGAGGTGTTGCATCTGGTTCTTTCTTGAAGTATTTCCTGAAAAACTTAATCCTAGTAAAATGTTTTTATTATCATCAGTTCCAGTGAACTTGATCTCGCCATATATTGTTATTGGCTGTTGAAGTTTAAATACCAGATCAAAAATAAATCCTTTAGCTTTAAGCAAATATTTTTTTAGCTCTGGGTCGTCAATTTTAAGACGCGCTCCACCCCGGCTTATATCAAGTATTGCCTGGCGTTTATCTATAAATTGAGTATTTGCATCACGTATTCTGTCTATAAGTTTAAAAGAGTACTCCTTAATTTTTAGAAAATCATCAATGGATAACAGTCGGTCTTTTGTCATTATTTTTATATAGGCAAAAGGAATTGACTGTTCGTTTGGAGTGATGTAAACAATTGGTACAATTAAGATCGATTTAAAATTACGTTCTTTGTTTTGTGTTATATATTCATTAATTTCATCAGCCATAAGTTCTTTATAGTTGATAAACTCATCAGTTACAGGAACATATGTCGTGGTATCGCCCAGATTTTCGATATAAAAAGAATTACCCGTTTTTTTCATTGTATTGAGAAGAGTATCTTTTTTATCGAAATAACCTATCTCGAAAAAGTCAAATTTTGCTTTGTTTTGTGCCGCAAATTGATCTAGTACCACTTTTATGCTAGTGGGCAGTTTAAACATGGTAAGGTCGATTGAGTGTTTTGAAACCTTGAAGTTTGTGGCATACAAATCACCTGGTTTAACCTTGAAGCGTATATCTGATCGACCCGTTGTGGCTCGACGCGCGCTGTGAATTAGACATCGAAATTGTCCCGGAGCAAGTTCTTTTTTAATTTCAAACTCAACTTCAAAATACTTATCAAGAAGTGCTGAGCAAATGATGATTTTGTCATCACCAATTTTATAAGTGCTTGTTGTAGTTACGGTTAATGCCAGTTCTATTTGAGAAAAATCTGACAAATAAAGCTCATTGCCTTCAATATCGTATTTTATCTTTAAGGGAGTCGAAGAAAATTTATCTTGGAGTATAGAAAATATCTCTTGTTTGCTCTCAATTTCCTCAAAAAACCGTTTTTTTCTTTCTGAAAAGTTTACCACTGTAAGTTAAACCTCTGACAATCAATTTTTCACTCGTCTGCTTTCTATAATATAGTTAAAATATATTTCAGTATTTTCAACTTTTTTTAAAATAGTTGATATAAATAGTATAAGTTATATCAATTTGCTAGAATAATGTCAGGATGAGATAAATAAACCAGTAACAGTTCGCAATAATTAAAAAAAACAAGTATTAGAGTCAAGTACAAAAGTCAGTTTAGCGTCTATGATAATATCTGTTACCTTAGAATCTTAGTAAACATTTTATTAAAAAGATGATTATAACATAATTATAGCTCCAAAAAATGTGTTTATTTGAAGTTACTATATATTCAGTTTGTCGGTAGATAAAGAGGTTCTTTAAAGAGATTTAATTGGACTTTGAGAAAGAAAGCAGAAAAGAGAGTCTATACTCTCTTTTCTGTTATGAAATAAATAGATAATTATTTCTTTACTGCTTTTTTAGCACTTTTCTTAGAAACTTTTTTAGTGCTCTTTTTTGCTGCTTTTTTTGCTGCCTTAAGTTTTGCTTCTTTTGCTTTTTCGTTAGCAACAGCAGTTTTAATTGATTGCTTTAACTTAACAAGGTTTGCTTTTTCCTTTTTTAAGTCACCAGTTAGTTTGTTGATTTTTGCAATCTGCTTTTTTTCATCGGCTTTAAGCTGTTTTGATGTCTTTGCAGCCATTTAACAAATCCTCCATAAGAAGTTTAAAGTGAATGTCTGTTTGTTAGACAGAAAATAGTAGGTAAAGACATTCCGATAAACAGTGAATTTTGGTAGTATTAATCAATTATTAAAATTAATAATAAATTTATCAAGGATTATTTGTAGTAATGAAGATTAATTAAAGATAATTGGATTTAAAAGTTAAACGCTTTGATTTAATCATTAATAAGTTGAGATTGAAAAAGTTCGAAAAAGATATTTGCTAAAGAAAAAATATTTTTTTTAAAAACAATAATTATCAGAAAAATGCTTTTATCTGTAAAATATTTCACTGATATTGTCGGTTAACTTTGGTTTTCAATGATCTTTTAATAAAAAGGTTGTTATTTGTTCGCTTTCACATAATGACCGGTTTCAAAAGAACGCAAACATGTAATAACTAGTTTTGTAATTCCAAATAAGGTTAAATTTGTTAAATGTATGAATATAATTTTGAAGTTTGTGAAATAATCGTAATTGTAAGGTATTATAGTCTTTATGGTTTATAAATTAGATAATGTATGGAAATGTTTGAGATAAAAAGAGTAATGTATTGGTAGCGTAGTTTTAAAATGATTGAAAAAATTCGAGGCCATGGAGTTATGGATAGTTAGAGGAAAAATATGTCTAAAAAGAAACCATTAGTTGCAATAGTTGGTCGAAGAAATGTTGGTAAATCGACCTTGTTTAATGCTCTTATTAATAAAAAGATGGCAATAGTTGATGATCATCCCGGTTTAACAAGGGATGTTATAAGTTATCGAGTTGATACCGAAACACATTCTTTTTTAATCAGCGATACTCCGGGTCTAGATTTGCCAGATAATGAAGAATTATCGGAGCCAATTTTAACTACAGCCTATGAAGCGCTTGGAAAGGCTGATTTGATAGTGCTTATGTTTGAAGATCCGATTGTTCAAAAGTTTGATCACGATCTTCTTAGAATTGTTCGTAAGCTAGATAAGCCTACAGTAATGGTCGTTAATAAAATGGATTCTGAAAAACAATTGGTTAATATGTCCAACTTTTATGAGCTTGGGGTATCGGACTTGTTGCCGGTTTCTGCATTGCGTAGAAGCAATCTGGATCTTCTTTTAGATAAAATTACTGCTTTTATTCCCGCAAATCGCGGTGAAGAACAAATCGCAGATATGCGAATATCGTTTGTAGGGAAACCCAATGCGGGTAAGTCTACACTTCTTAATTCACTTCTTGGGTATGGTAGGTCAGTTGTGTCAGACGTTCCAGGCACTACTCGTGATTCAATTAACGAGTTGATTAACTTTGAAAATAAAAAAATAGAAATAGTTGATACTGCCGGTTTGCGTAAGCGCTCAAAAGTAAAAGAGAGTGTTGAATTTTACTCGCTGACAAGAACAATACGGGCAATTGAACATTCGGATGTTGTAATACATTTAATTGATGCTCAAAGCGGTATGACTGATACAGATAAAAAAATATCTGATGAAATAGTAAAGGCTAACAAACCGGTAATAATTGCTGTCAATAAATGGGATACTGTTAGCAAGGATACTAACACATTTAAAGAATACACCGCTGAGCTTAAAAGGAGATTCTTTCGCATAGCCGACTTCCCTGTAATCTCTATTTCTGCTAAAGAGAAAGTCAGAATACACAAACTGTTAAGTTCGGCTGTGGAACTTTTTGAAGATTCTCACAAGCGAATTGATACGGGCGTATTAAACCGCAGACTTGAGCAAATGAAAAATAGTGGACGTCTTCCAGGATATGGATCAGATATCAAAGTTTTTTTCGCGACACAGATGAACCAAACACCGCCTACGTTTAAGTTTTTTGTAAACGATGCTTCAAAGTTCCGATTGGACGTTGTGCGCTATTTTCAAAAAGAACTTCAAAAACTGTTAGGAATAAAAGGTTTGCCGATTAAAATTAAAATAGAAGGTAAGCCTAGAAATATAAAAAATGTTCAGGAAGCTATAGACATACGTGAAAAAAACCGACGAAAGAAGGGGGAAAGCCGTACAGTTAGAATTAAAAAAGGTGAAAAACGGTCTAAAAAAAGAAAGTGAATCAGACTTCGTGGCGTTCTGACATGGACTTGCTGATAGTGGCTATGTCAGTAAAGTCAATATCAGCACCGACAGGCAATCCCCTTGCAAGACGCATGACCTTGATGTTTAGTGGTTTAAGAAGTTTAACACAGTAGAGAACTGTGGCGTCGCCTTCTATTGTCGGGTTAGTAGCCATTATTACTTCTTCAATATCTTCAGATTCACATCTATGTTGAAGCTCGGCAAATCTTATATTTTCAGGGCCGATTCCGTCCAGTGGTGAAATAACCCCTCCCAGAATATGATAAAGTCCGTTAAAAGTTCCCGTTTTCTCAATTGTAAGAACCGATTTTTTGTCTTCAACAACGCAAATTATTCTGCGGTTTCTTGCCGTATTGCTGCATATTGAACAGATATCTGTATCGGAAATGCCGCCGCATATTGTGCACTCTCTAACATTGTTACGGAGAGCTGTTATGGTACTTAACAATCGGTTAACCGCTGTTTCATTCATTTCTAAAATATGAAACGCAGCCCGGCTTGCGCTTTTAGACCCTATGCCGGGCAGTTTGCCAAGTTCTTGAATAAGGGCTTCAAGGTATTCTGATGGAGAAGGCATTATGAGAACATGCTTCCAAGAGCACCGAGATCCATGTTGCCGGTTATTTCACGCATTTTTGACTCGGTCAGTTTTTTATTATCGATTACTGCTTTGGTAAAGGCTTCTTGTATGTTTTTTTCGACCTGTGACGCATTTGAAGATTGTAGAAGTATGCTATCAACAGTAACTTTGCGGCACTCAAATTCACCGTTAACAGTAATTTTAATCATTCCGTCACTGCTTGAGCCTTCAGTTTCGTTTTTCTTTATCTCTTTTTGCATGCGCTTCATCTCTTTTTGAAGCTTCATGATATTGCCAAGATCGCCAAGTCCTTTTAACATTATTTTTCTCCTTTTTGCTTTATAATTTCGCCATGAAACATTTTAACTATTTTTTTAACAGTAGGGTCCTGATTGATTAAAGCGTCTTCCGCTGCTACTTCGGAATCATTTTTTATCATCTGTTTTTCCGGCAGTGGAGGAGGGGTGATAGTATTATGTACAATAAGCCCAATCTTTTTGTGGCAAAGTTTAGTAAGTTCTGTTTGTAAAAAATTAATGTCGTTTATGTCAATTGTTTTAATCTGGTTTGAATTCTGTTTTGGGGTGAGTATAACGCTATCAATATTAAAATCGTGTGTATGAAGACCAATAAGTTCAAAAAGATATTTTTTTTTGGTCGAAATCTGTAATAAAATATGAGACCATGCCTGTTTTAAAGAAAGAGGAGCAGATTCAACAGGTTTTAGTTCATAAGATTGGCCTTCAGATTTTTTTTTTTCAGCTTCCTGATTAAGTTTCATTAAAATAGAACTTAATGAGGGATTTTTGACTACGGCAAGCATGTCGAAAAGCGTCATTTCAAATGAAAGAGTTTCATTCTCCGTGTAGCGAAGAGTAGTGGATAGATTTTCAAGCAAAGAAAAAAAACGGCTAATCTCTTCGTCAGAAAATTTGGTTGCTGTCTGCTTCATAACATTTATATCTTCTGAAGCAAAACCGGCAGATTCGTCAACTATGATGCCATGCTTAATAAATCGTAGCGCACGTAATGTCTCTTTTAAGCCGCCTGTATATCTTGATATATCAATACCGCTGGTATAAAGATCGGAACTAATTTCGGTAATAGAGGCTGGGTTTTGTGAAGCAATGGCATCAAGAAGCGATAGGTAACTTGTTACAGGCACAATACCAAGCAGAAAAGTGATGTCTCTATCTGATAGTGATTGTGAAGAGAATGAGATCATCTGTTCCAGAAGAGATTGTGCGTCACGCATGGAGCCAGTGGCTGCTCGGGCAATCGCGAAAAGAGCCGATTCGGAAACATCGCATTCTTCTTTTTTAACTATTGAAGAGAGGTGAGCTGCAATTGCATCTGGAGATATTTTTTTAAAAAAGTATTTTTGACAACGTGATAGTATGGTGTCTGGAACTTTGTGTATTTCAGTGGTGGCAAAAATAAAAACAGTGTGCGCAGGAGGCTCTTCGAGGGTTTTGAGTAGTGCGTTAAAAGCACCGGTCGAGAGCATATGTACCTCATCAATTATGTAAATCTTATAGGTCGATTTGACGGGCGCGAAGTGTACGGTTTCGCGCAGTTCACGGATATTATCAACACCGTTATTTGATGCTCCATCTATTTCAATTACATCAAAAGAGTTACCTTGTGTGATTTCTTTGCAATTTTCACAAACACCGCAAGGTTCAGGAGTGGGGCCGTGAATACAGTTAAGCGATTTGGCAAGAATTCTTGCAGTAGTAGTCTTGCCGACTCCTCGTGGGCCGGTAAATATATATGAATGGGATATGCGACCGCTTGTGATACTGTTTTGCAGGGTTTTGGTGATATGATCCTGATATATCAGTTGATCAAATTTTTGCGGTCGCCATCTTCTGGCTATTACCTGATATGACATTCTGATTTACCGTTTCGGAGAGGGAGGGATTCGAACCCTCGATAGCTTTCACTATACACGCGTTCCAGGCGTGCTCCTTCGACCGCTCGGACACCTCTCCTGATAAAGTGACTTTAGTCGAGTTTTTTGAATTATCTGAAAAACCCGAATCAGTAACAAATACAATATATCGTCTCTGATTGTCAAGTATCAAAAAACCGAGAAGATGTTTCTGTTTAGGGATTTCGAGGTTGTTAAGAGATTAAGTTATCATGTATATAAATATAGCAAGTATTGTTTAAATTGAGAGTACAGTTTCTGTATGAATGTATAAACAAAAACTGTACTCTACATTCTCGTAAATATTTAGAAAATGCTTGTGGTTTTATTAGAAAGTGAAATTGACTGAGGTATAAACTGTGGTAATACTATCAGGGTCTATATCCTTGTCATCAGCAACAACAGATTGAGACTCATAAATTACACCTAATGAAAATGCCAGGTTCGCATCAACTTCATAACGCATATACGGGTTGATGCTGAATGCGGAAAAGTCGCCGCTATCTTTTATGGATTTTATGGCATACATACCTTCAACACCTGGTATAAGAGCGCCAAAAGCGTATTCGCTAGACAATATAAGTGATAAAAGTGTGGAGCCATTGATGATGTCGTCTTCATCAACGATGATTCCACAGTTTTTTCCATAAGTAAGACCAAAACCTAATGATAGATCGCCAAATTGGGTGCTGGTATCAGAAAATAGTAGCCAATTTTTATCATCACTATTTTGACCATAAACAGCACCAAGTTTAAGTTGAAACATGGATAACTCACCATCAAGACCGCCAGAAACGACTGGAAAAGCGCGTTCTGAAGTATAATCCTCCATAGATTCTTCGTGTTCAGATTTTAACCCGATAATTGAAATAAAACCTAGATTGAAAAGAGATACAGTAAAAGCATGCCCATCCACGCTACCGCTATATAGCATGTCATCGTTCCATCTCTGGTCAATACCGGCTGCTTCATAAGTAAGGGTGGCAATTCCAAGATTGTAAGAAATAGACGCGCTATCGGCTGTTATTCCATCTGTGTTTATCTCGAGTGAAACAAGACCTGTTAGGTTACCACTGGCGATTTCGTTATTAAGGATGAGGCCGCTTTCACGAGCAGGTATACCATAACTTCGTGATCTGTTATCTTCCGATTTTGTTGATTCTACTCCTGCACGGATTTCGGCTTCTCCAGAAAAAGATATTTCTGTAGATGCCGAAAGAGTTACAAATTGTGCTAATAATGTAAGTAAGATTAAAATTTTAAATTTTGTCATTGTAAATCCCCTATTGATATTTATTTGTAAGTAGTCTTTATGGTAATTTTTCGAATTTCCCTTTTATAGGTTTTCCTCTTCATTCTTATCGTTTGTGAAGTTTAAATAGTTGTTTTTAGAAATTATTTTGAGAACAAGATATATTAACCCCATAAGTAATACTGGAAGCAAACCGTATACTAGTGATTGACCGGCCGTAATTTGATAAAATAGTGTAGCAACCGACCATGCGAGTATTGTTACATATGCTGCGTTTAGAATTCCGAAAATGTAACCTGCCTCTTTAATTACTGCTGCCAAAGCCGCTACACACGGTAGGTATAGTAATATGAAAATAAGGTAAGCGTATGCTTGTTGCTTATTTGAAAAGAATTCTGCCATAATGCCAATAGTTGAAGAAGCGGCTCCAATTTCTTCGGCAATAGTGTCCGCGTCTGTTTCGGTGATGAGTCCAGTTCCAAGTGGATCGGATAATCCATCGAATATGGCTGAAATATTTTCCGGTATTGAAGT
>DAOTGZ010000043.1:0-15046 GCA_035447445.1 Spirochaetota bacterium
CAGATCAATTGACCGTAATTCAGGAGAGTACCCCGCGGCACTTTATCTTCAGGGTGAAATATATTTATCACTAAAACAGAGTTCAGAAGCAAAAAACTCATTTTTTCAGGCTACTTCCCTTTTTCCAGGCCACGATCTCGCAGACAACTCATTGCTTCAGCTAAGCCGAATATATCTAGCGGAAGGAAACGGTGAAGAAGCTTTGAAAATTGCCGTAAAGCTTCTGTCAAGCTATCCCGATCGCGACACTTCTGATGACGCTTTTTATATGATTGGGAAAATTTACGAAAAAGACAGCAGATTAAAAGACATAGAGAGAGCAAGAACAATATATACCAATTTCATCAAAAGAGCTGAAGTTGAAAGAAGAGCACCATATCACCACTCACCACTGCTTAGAAAAGTTAAACGTGACTTGGATTTTATTAATAAGAACTATTTTGTGGTACATTAAAAATCTATATAAAGGGCTCCAGTAGCTGATATATGATTGTGTCGTAATCAACAAAATTTACTGGTTTAATACAGATTCTTCTCCATCCATTATCAACTACACATTCCAGTTCTGATAATCCTTGAACCCTTTTGCATAATTCTTCAGGAAATTTTTTACCGGTTATTCTGTTATAGTTAAACTCCGATACGCCTTTCGAGGTTCTTAACCCTGTAAACACAAGTTCTACAAGAATATCACTAGGTTTTCGATTGTCTTTTCTAAGGTTTGCACCCTTTTCATCAATATACAAGTAGACATCATCGTCATGAAAATATCTCTCTCCCCGAAGATAAGAGTGAGCGCCCGCTCCATACCCTCGGTAATCGGAGCCATTCCAATATTTTAGATTATGTTTTGAATAAGCACCGTTAATCGCAAAATTTGAAATCTCGTAATGGTCGTAACCGTTCTCTTTTAGAAAATTTGAGACATCAAGATACTCCTTTCGCTGAAAAGTGTCCAAACACTTAGTATCCGCATATTTAAAAAGAGCAGTATCAGACTCTAGGGTTAAAAGATAAGCTGAAACATGATCCGGTTTGTATTGTATCACCCTCTCTATGTCCGGAAGTGCTGAATAGCCGTCACGTATGCCAATTATAAAATCCACTCCACAAAGTGCCGGAATAGATAAATAGCTTTCAATAAGATCACAAGATACAGGTTTTCCTGTTCGCCCAATATAATCGTGAAGTTGTGGGTTTAAAGTTTGGATGCCCATTGAAAAGCGATTAATTCCGTTTTGAACAAGACGGCTAAATCTTTTAAATTCGTACTGAGCCGGATTACATTCTAAAGTAATCTCACAGTCATTAGTCAAACTGTAACGATTATTTATAGACTCGAGGATATTTATGAGATTATCATCAGATAAGAGCGAAGGTGTTCCACCTCCGAAATAGACAGATGAACAAACAGCGGATGAATCAATATAGTTGTCACTATTAATTTCGCTACAAAGGGCATCTGTATAACTGTCGAAAAGAGTCTTTTCACTTTTTGGTAATGAATAAAAAGCACAGTACGAACACTTTTTTACACAAAACGGTATATGAAGATAAATACCGAAATCAGTCACTTCGACCAAAACCCAAATCTATGGAAATATAATCTTTTACATCTATCTTACCCTTTAATGCATCACAAACCGCCTTAATTGACTCTTGCGTATTTGAAAAAGAAAATAGAACAGGAATCGTACCACTGTATTTGGTTATTTCAAAAGGATTTTCTGTAGATAAAATTACAATATTGTTATTGTTTGCAGAAAAGGTCTTTAACCTGTGGGCGATTGAAGCCTGTGAATCACCAAGTTGTACATAAACAGTTTCCTCGGCAGGAATCTCACGCAGTTTTATAAACAGCTGAGAAATAGAATAAATCTTAACCGCATTGGTCACAGCAAACTGTTTTTTAATAAAACTGTTATTTGTAAACAGATGAGCCTTACTACTGTAAGTATAATCTCTCTCGGGAACACCACGATAAAAATAGAGAGCCTTTTTAGAGATCAGATTATTGAGTTTCTCTGCTGATACCATCTCCCTGTAATCGCTCTCGGAGCTGTATGAATTTATATACGAATAGGTTTTTTGTGGGTTAACAATACCGTATTTTAACTTGGCCCTGACAATACGTTCGACCGATTTATTGATTCTTTCTTCGGTTAGCAGCCCTTTTTTGTAAGCTTCAATAAAACCGTTATAAATATTCTTTGTATTGTGGTGAGTTGTAACAAGAATAATATCAGCACCGGCATTTATGGCAACAACAGCCGCTGTTCCGATGTCCATATTACCCGCTATCGCGCCCATCTCCATATCATCAGTCATTACCAGACCGTCAAATTTCATATACTCTCTTAATATCTTGTTCAAAAAAACCGAGGAAAGTGTAGCAGGTAGCCCATTCTTATCGATTTCGGGATAGAGAATATGCGCAGTCATCACCGATGAAACCCCCGCAGCAACCGATTCTTTAAACGGCACAAGTTCAACACTGTTTATACGCTTTATATTGTATGGAATAACGGGCAAAGTTTTATGCGAATCAACACTGGTATCGCCATGACCTGGAAAATGTTTAGCGACAGCCATCACACCACCCTCTTGTAACCCTTTTACATATGCCCTACCGTGACGTGCGACTATTTCCGGATTCGAACCAAAAGAGCGCGTATTTATAACCGGATTATCCGGATTATTATTAACATCAATATCAGGAGCCAAATTCATATTCACTCCCAACCGCCTAAGCTGCATCGCCAATATACGTGCCCATCGATAAGTCAAAAGCGGATCATTTGCAGAGCCTGCAGCCATGTTACCAGGAAACTGTGTTACTCCCTGTCCGGTTATACGCCGTACTCGCCCTCCCTCCTGATCAATCGATATTAACATAGGCAAAGACTTTTGACTTACCGAATAGTTTTGTAAAGATCTGTTAAACTCATATAGCTGCCCTGTTGTTCTGTAATTATAGCCAAAAAGAATCAGACCGCCTGGTCTGTATGTAGAGATTAGTTCTTTAGAAGATTTGTTAAGAGAAGTTCCTGGTACCCCGATCATTAAAAGCTGACCGATTTTCTCATCGATACTCATGCCTTTGACTATATTTTGTACATTTTTTTGACTATTATCAGCTTCTTCTCCAATTGCAATTGTCAAAGTGATCATTAAAAAAAGCGATATTACAGTTACAAACATGATTTTTCTTGATTTCAATACAGTATATCCCGATATTTGAAGTACCGGCTTAAATAAATAGAAGTATATAAGCACTAAGCTTCTTCTTTTATCTGCCGTTCTGTCTTTATTATTCTATGATATTTTGCTAGCAAACAGTTTTTTTAATTGATAAATAAAATATTAGATAGACTATGCAAAATGATAACGATTTTTGAGGATTTTATGGCTGAACAACATAAAGAAATACATTTTCTTGACAGTTTTAAGGTTGATACACGCATTATACGCGAAGTCATAGATAATCTTATGATTGACCTGAATCGTTGCGACTATGTCAAAGAAGAAATTGACGAGATCATTTTGGCCATGGATGAGGCAATCACCAACGCTATACAGGAGACTCTTTTCTCCAAGAAGGAGTGCGAGTCTGAATCCAAACTGACCCACGAAATTACAATACGTTATAGGGTAACATATGAAGAATTTGATGCTACAGTTATTGATCACGGGAAAGGTCTTGATATTGACAAAATGTTAAAAAATACACCGAACAAAGAATCCGCGGATTATAAGCAGCAACTTTTTGACTATGCGAAAAAATCTGAATCTAGCAAATTAAAAATACGTCTTAATGGCAAAGAGATATCGTTAAACGGTATTGGTGCCGGCTTAAGAATAATATTATCATTTATGGATAAGCTTAATATTGATCTGATTGATAAAAAATCTGTTTTAAGTACCAATGTATGCAGCAGTACTGAAGGCTCTATACTAAACATGCAACGAAAAAGGAGATATTAATGAAAAATGTCAAAGCTCCGCTTTCCTATCTGGATCCGGATTTCGTACAATCAAAAGAGGGGCGCCCCTTGCGCATATTAAGTGAATACTTGGATCCCGAGCGCAAACTCAAACTTAACAATATTGAGCACACTGTAGTTTTCTTTGGATCAGCACGTACTAAACCTGATTCATCCGATCCTCTCTCTTTTGCCTACAATGCTGCCGAAGATCTGGCCTATAATCTTGCAAAATGGTCTTCCACTATCGAAGATCCCTCACGCAAGATATATATTTGTACAGGTGGGGGCCCAGGAGCAATGGAAGCAGCCAACAAGGGTGCTGCCAGAGCAGGTGAGAAAACCATCGGTCTGAATATTGCACTGCCTTTTGAACAAGAACCAAATCCATATATCTCGCCAGAGCTTAACATGGAATTTCACTATTTTTACATGCGCAAACTCTGGTTTCTTTATCACTCGAAAGCAATTATTGTTTTCCCGGGCGGCTTTGGCACAATGGACGAACTTTTTGAAACGTTAACCCTTATTCAGACAAAAAAAATAGACAAACCTCATCTTCCTGTACTGCTTTATAATAAAAAATTCTGGGAATCTTTGATAAATTTTGATATTATGAAGGATAACGGCTTGATTAGTCCCGAAGACCTGAATCTATTTCGCTATTTTGACACTACTGATGAAGCGATGAAAATTTTAGTACCGGAGATTACTGAGCTAGTTGACAACTACTCTGCCAAAAACTTTTTTTAAGGAGTCGATAATGAGATTATCAACGGCAGCTCTTCTGTGTACACTTCTATTATCTTGTGCCAGTTCTCCCAGAGGCTCGCTTTCCGATAAATCTACATTTCCCGACCGGTATGGGGCACCATCGGACTCTGTCTCTGCAAAAGATGGCACCGAAGACTCAGCCTTAATTGACGCTGATGATTCAAGTTTGCCTGAAGCAGTTTTTGATCCAGGTGCCCCAGAAGAAGATGATTCTGGCAAGAGCAGTATTTTGCCATCTCCCGAAAAAACTGTACCTGACAAACCAGACGATAGTATCAAGGATAGAGCTTTTCTTGACAGTATAAAAGTTGCCCCCTTAAGTAAAATTCCGAAAGAATACCGTTTATACACCAATAACCGTTTCAATTATCAACTATTTGCACCACAAAACTGGTATATCAACGAATCTACTGTCTCGGATACGGCTGTTACACGAATTTCGAGAAACAGCTCTGTTATGAGTATTAAAACATACAAACCGTACCGCCTTAAAAAAGATTATTACAAACTCAAGGCCGTTCGTGAAATTAAACTTAAAGACGCAAAATATAAGACGATAATTGCCGGTGAAGAGCTCCGGCTTTACAGCGGTGTTTTCGCTATTTTAATGGTTCACGAGTATAAATACAGAAATGTTCGATATTTAAGCCGAACCCTGACTTTTATTCAGGAAGGTAACGCATATATTATAAGATGTGAAGCTCCGATTTCCCGTTTTTATAAGGACGAGAAGCACTTCAATACGCTTATGACAAGCTTTCGATATTTGCGGGAATAAAATTACTAAAAACTGCATGGAATTTTAACAATTGCCCAAATAAAGCAAAAGCCGTAAGCTCTGAACAAGTCAGAACTTACGGCTTTGCCCAAGACCGGACTTGAACCGGTACGGCCACAAGAGCCAAGGGATTTTAAGTCCCTTGTGTCTACCAAATTCCACCACTTGGGCAAATGAGGCGTCGAGCGGATTCGAACCGCTGAATAAAGGTTTTGCAGACCTGCCCCTTACCACTTGGGTACGACGCCTTTACAGGACTTATTTATAAACAGGTGCCTTTATTGTCAAACTTTTTAAACAGTAGCAGAGCAAAAAAGTAACCACTTTACCTTTCTATATAACGGATAAATTTATACGAGACCATCTTCCCTTCTGCTACGCATAAAACTATTCGAATTAGTTTTTAGTACGCATCAGGGATTCTTTTTTTGAATACGCGCAACCGCAATAGTTTTGACGATAAAAACCATATTTTTTGGAATTTTGAACAGAAAGCGCAAACCCACCGTTTTTTTTGAAATTTGATTCAAGATAATTTAATGAGTATTTTTGGGCTAACTCATTTCCGATTTGATTAATCAGTTCGGCATTCTTGTGAGGACTGACCGATAATGTCGAGGCCACGGTCGTAATTCCCATTTTTTTTGCAGTCTTGAAGGTCTTTTCGAGTCTGAACTGGAAACAGAGCTCGCATCTGTAAGATTTTTCACCAAGATCCTTGTATGGACCTACCAAATTTGTCCAACTAATCAGATCGTCCCGATTAAATAATTCGTGTATAATGGATATATTTTCCATATCCGCATACCTAATGAGTTCCTGTAATCTGGAATCATGCTCATTTTTATCCGCGATATTGGGGTTATAGTAATAGGACACAACATCATATGAATTTAACTGAGAAAAGACCCCGCTAAGACACGGGGCACAACAGGTATATAAAAGCAACTTACTACTCATAATGTTTGAAAATGCCTTTAAGGATCACGTAGCTATTTATAAATGCACAGAACCTATTTTACAGTTGAAACTGTTCGATAATAGAACATAGTGCATCAACCGATTCCGGGCTTGTTTTTTCTTCAAGCATAAACTGTAAATCCTGATTTGAATAATAAACAGATTCCATCTCGTACTTGACTACGTACTGTGCAACAGAATATTTAACAAGGTCAAAGATCTGCTCAGCTTTAGCAATGGACGAAGGACAATCACTGATAATCTGAGAAATAGAAGAAATAATTTCATGCTTCTCACACTCTTTAATCTCGCCACGGCAAGCAGATTGTACATCCTGCTCTTTAATTATTTCAGAAACTGGCATATTCATGGTTAATATCCTTACTTTAGTTTCTTAGAAAATAAGGACATAACACGAAAGCGTCAACCTAAAATAACACTTTTATGTTATTTTTTTTAAATTTTCGTGTTTTTTTTTATAAAAAAATGTTAAACCAGTATAAATCTGACTGGTATTCCGCTTTCGACCTCAAGAGATCCGTCTGAAACATACATATCACCATCCATTGTAAACTCAAAGGGACTATCTGCTTCAACTTCGAGCAGTGAAATAGTTTCGTCTATGTTAAGGCTATTTTCGACCCGAACACCTGCTGCAAAACGGCTAAGTTGAGTGACAATATCGATTGGTCGCATTCCATTAATTAGGCAATGAAATTTTCTCGGCATATCATTAGCCCTGTACAACGTTTTAAACCCCATTCCAACCTGCTCAACCGTTCCTGCTAGCACAAAAAGTACATTTCGAAACCCAACTTGCTGCGAATCAACTTTTACTGAAAGATTCATGGATTTCATTACGGAAAGCTCTGACTCCTTTTTCAAAGTCAGATTATTAAGCACATCACCTATTGTCTCGGAAACCGTCTTGCCAATAGCCATAATGTTTTTTCTGAAACCTTTTTTTCCGTCACTGTAGCACTCATTCAAAAAATTTGAGACCATACCAAATCCGAACAAGAAGCAGTACCGGTCCCCCACCTTCATAGTGTCTCGAGTAACCATGCGTGGTGTAAACGTATTGTCGACCATACTGAAAAAAGAGCTTAATATCTGTGTACTATCTCCTTTAAGGCCTATACTGATAGCTATATTGTTCATTGTTCCATCATTCAGAAGAAGAATTGCCGGTATCGGATCCGGACGATAAATATGTATCAAGCGTGTTATTACATTATGTATTGTTCCGTCCCCACCAGAGATTCCTATATAGAGATAATTCTTCTCTTTGAATTCCATAAGAATTCGATCCAACTCTTCGAGTGAAGATGTCGCTCGCACATCTGCTTTTCCGTTACCAATAGATGCAAACTGCTCTACAGCGGCACATTTTGTTTTAAGATTTCGCCTGGAATATGGATTAACGATAACTCCGATTACAGGCTTTTTTCTTTCATAAGGAGAAAAAGGCATAACGCGTCTCCACTATCAGGTATTTTGAATTTTGCAAACTAGCCTCTTTTAATGTAGTTAACAGATCAAACAAGATTGGGAATTACACCCTATTCAATTTACAACAGAGAGAACCATATTAAGGCAAGCAATAAATAATTTGAAAAAAGATAAACTTTATTAACAATATCTACAGTTACGGTCTAAAATTTGCTTTACAATTATCACACTTTTCTTAACTTTGTTAAATCACATGTAACAATGTGTTTATTCGGGGTGTAGCGCAGTCCGGTTAGCGCACATGACTGGGGGTCATGGGGTCGGAGGTTCAAATCCTCTCATCCCGACATAGAGGTACCGCATGCATTTCAAACACTTAACTAAAGACTCTATCATCTTTTCAGACAAGACAGAAAAACAGCACATAATTCGTGAAATGGTTTCCAAGCTTGAAGAAGCTGGCAAGATAAAGAACTCTATGCGTTATTACGCGCAGGTTATTCACCGGGAGTCTCTTGAAAATACCGGCATAGGAAATTCTTTTGCGATTCCTCACGCGCGTACCGAATCGGTTGATGAGCTGTCTATGTTGTTTTGTGTAGCAAAAAACGGAATTGATTACGACTCTTACGATGGAAAACCTGTAAGATTTTTGCTACTATCAATTTTTCCGTCATCATACAGCACTACCTATCTCTATTACATAAGCATGATGGCTACCATTTTCAGTGATGATTCAATTATTTCCCGTCTGGAAAACGCTCAGAACGCTGATGAGGTTTATACTATTCTGGAAGAACAGTCTGGGTTCTACTTCGATAATATATCCGAACAGGAACGAGATGAGGTTGATCACAGTGCCAATCTTGCGGGTGTTCCGAGCGCAGAACTTGATCTTTTAATCAGACTTGACAGGCTTTACAAGATGAACGGTTCAATGCAGTGTGAAAGCATTATGGAAAAAATTACTAACCTCGAGCATCTTATTGACAACCGATCACTTACTTATTACAAACGCATGCAACAGAAATGTGCTACACCGTTTGCATTTGTCGAAAAACAGGCCTGCTCTGGCTGTCATATGAACATTCCTCCAATTGAACTCAATGCCATCAAAGAGCGAAAAAACATATCTCTTTGTTCTAACTGTGGTCGTTTTTTATTATATGTTTAGCCAAATTAGCAAATGATTTCGATTTTTTCTCTTATTTTTTTATAATCATTTTCTCGTTGCACCGTACTCATTTGCATAATATCAATATTTTTTATCTTCCGAACTCTTTTCATTTTACACTATCACCTTCTAAAGATAATTTGACTTTACTGTTATTTTTCTTATATTTAGGTAGAATATGAGTGTAATTATCCATATATCGATTTGATACATTTTCTTAAAAAATTGCAGGTATTCTCTAATGATTAATTTATCAATGGGATATACCATCATGAAGCTCTCTGATAAAATTTTTCCCGGGCGGTACCATAATATGACAAAAGGATTTTTCGTTAAACTTGATTCAGTTTTGCTAAAGAGATATTCAAACCGCTCTTTACTTGATCAACAAAGAGCCTCGCTTTTTATCAAAGCCCTGCTTATTTTTTCGATAATCACTTTCCTGTCAGCTTTAAATACGATAATCACATCACCTGACAATGCTACACTTTTTTACAAGATTTCAATGGGTATGATTATCGGTGGATACTTCATTTCACTACTTCTGCTTAAAGCAGGTTATTATTATACATCAGTATTAATCACTATATTCTTACCATTAACTAATCTTCTTTTTCAAGGTTTATCGGTGCAATCAGCTGCAGGAAAATATATATATTCCATGTACTTCTACATTTTTCTGGTAATTGCGGCACTATTCGGAAATTACAAGACTATACTAATAACTACAGCAGGAGTTGTAAGTTTTGGAGCCACTGTTATAATCAACTCAGGTGACCTTATTCCATCGGAAAGCTATGCCATTATTATCATGAGTATATTTTTTATTTCTGTTTTCATCTCTGTTCTTTGTATACTTATTTTCAGAATTGTGACATCTTCAATTAAACAAATTAACGATCAGAACAAGATTCTTGAAGGAAACGTGTCACGTTTGGCAAATGTAATTGAAACTATTAAAGATATATCCAAAACCCTTGTAGCTAATTCTGAGGAAATATCGGCATACTCGGCTACGTTTAGTGGCAATGCCCAGACACAAGCTGCAAGCATAGAAGAGATTACCTCAACCCTTGAAGAGGTTCAGGCCTCCGCGGAATCATCCGCAACAATGACAGAATCTCAGGTTAAAAAAACCGAAGATCTTATAAAACATTTGCAAGAGATGTACACACTTATATCTGAAAACAAAGAAAATCTTGATCAGGGATTAGGTCAAAAAAAATCACTTGATAGCAGTATTCAAATCGCTATTCGGGAAGTTCAAAATTGTCAAAAATCGATGGACAGTGTTCTTTCGAGTATTAGCAAAGTTAACGATTCAACAGCATTAATTAATGATATTTCGGATCAGATAAACTTGCTTTCACTTAACGCCTCAATTGAGGCAGCAAGAGCCGGAGACCAAGGAAAAGGTTTCGCGGTGGTTGCCGATGAGGTCGGAAAACTTGCCGAAAACACTCAGGAAAACGCACGGGAAATAACAGAACTTGTAATAATCACATCAAGAGAGATGCAATCAACACGGGAAAGCCTGGACAGGGTAATCAAATCATCAAACGACGTTGTCGATTACGCTTCAGATCTAGGAAGGGTAATCATTGATGTGAATACAGTATCAGAGACAGACCTCAAGATAAACAGCGATTTACAAAGAAATGCATCTTCTGTATTAAGCGGGTCTGATGAGATTAATAAATCAATGGAAGAGCTTAAAAACGCGATAATGGAAATTACCAGCTCTATATCTGTAATAAACGACTCTACACAGCAACTAGCCGCGGGCGCCGAAGAGATAAACGCTACAGCTCAAGCACTCTCGGAGAGTGAGATTAAAATGCGAAATCTTATGAATTCTGAAAACAGTGATAGTGAATAGTTAGACATACATCAATAATATTAATTATTAGAGTTTATCATAAACTATTTAGTTAACTGACTATAACGAAAGCAATTCTTAATATGATCGTTTACAAGACCAACGGCCTGCATAAAAGAGTATATAATTACCGGACCTACAAAACTCATACCGCGCTTTTTTAAATCTACTGAAAATTTTTCAGAAAGAGGAGTACTTGCAGGAACCTCGCTAATATTGCTGAATCCGTTTTGAATTGGCTTACCACTGACATAATCCCACAGATAGTCTGAAAAAGACCCATATTGAAACTGTATATCCAGAAATACAGAGGCGTTCTTGACAGAAGCCGATATCTTACGCCGATTACGAATCAATGAGCTGTTTGATAACAGATTTTCCATTTTTTTTTCTGAATAATTTGCGACAATAGAGGGTTCAAAATTATCATAAGCCTCACGATATGCCTCACGTCTGTTTAATACAGTTTCCCATGTTAATCCCGCCTGTACACCTTCAAGAATTAGCATCTCGAATAGCTTGCGATCATCATGTACCGGCACACCCCACTCTTCATCATGATATTTTATGTAAAGAGGATTTTTCATATTTACCCAATCACAGCGATTCATGATTTACCTCGTTTGTTAAAATTATTTTTAAATTGAAAAACTAACCAGTAGAAGATTTATTATTTAGTTACATTCTAATTATTTGTTTATAAAGATTTGTTTTATTTCCCCTATCCCAATCTTGATATATTTCTTTAGACTTATCAGCGCTTAGCGGTAGAATTTTAGTTTTTTTGAATAATGCAAAGATTTCCATATTATATTTTTCACAAAGCCAACAGTCCCTTCCATCATTAAAAACGCTTTTCATGGAATTATATATTTGAACAAATGGTTGATCAGCAATATTGCCAAATGAAATATTTAAGAATTCACATGGTTGTACATCTCCTTTCGCATTGATGTAAAATCTTTCGGTTCCTCCCGCGGTACAACCAAACATCTCTTTTGACTCCTCAATTATTTGTGCTGAGATTGACGGATAATCTTTATATCGGCTGCCGTTATTATATTCATTGACTTTGTTTTTCAGTATTTCTAAATCTTCTTTTGAATAATCCACGATGTCGCTATTGAGCGCCGCTCCCGCCTCTTTCAATTTTATTACCTGCACCATCGCTGCGCCAAGGTCTTTTGCCATCTTCATTACTCTATCAAATTCTCCATTATGCAAATTTGTTGCCGGTGGACAGGTGTTGATCGCCACAGGAACTTTATTTTTATGACACATTTCTATAGCTTTTATCATTGTATTAAATGCTCCTTTACGTTTGAAGAATTTATCATATATGTCTTTATCAGTATACGTCAGCGGAAACATTATTGCTTTAACGGGGTATTCTTTTAAAATATGCAGCCGCTCTTCTGTTATACCGTCTCCTGATGAATTTATCCAGATAGAAGAGCGATCATCAATTTGTTCACATACCACTTTAAGCCGATCAAATTTTATAAATGGATCTCCTCCCTCAATATTAAAAAAAGCAATTCCCATATCCTGAAGCTGTTTTACAACATTAGTAAGTTTATCAATGCTGATATCCTCTCCTTTGTCAAATCGCTGGTAACAATGGCTGCACCTGTTTTTACATGCATTTGTTACCGAAATCAATACGGTGCTGCACGGAAGGCTTTTTTCAAACTCTTTAAACTTGTTGCAAGAAGTCCAGAAAGCCTTTGAACCAAAGCCAGGGATATATAGATCAATCTTTGTTTCACCATTAATTCTTACAAACTTATTATGAGATAGTTTTTTGATAAGATAAAGAAGCCGTCTTAAAAGACGCACAAACTTTATAAAGGTTATTTTACCCTGAATAAGTTCTTTAGTGTAGTGAAATAGAACTTTTATTTTTATTTGCAGCAAAAAAATAGTTTTGGAAATGCCTGTTATATTCTTTTTCATAAAATCCCCATATTTTTATACCAGTCTGTAGTTCTTTTTATGGCTTCTTCAACAGAATATTGAGGAATGAAGCCCAGTTCTTTATCTATTTTTTCTGTACTAAATTCAAGATTGTCATAAAATGTTTTCACACGTCCTCGTGTAAGCAGAGGAGGATTTTTAATTTTTAATAATGTATAAATAAGTTCAATTATAAATGCTACTGGGGAAATTATACAAAGGGGTATTCGCACCGGACTTTTTAAACCGACATATTTACAATACAGTTCAATAATATCCTTTATCTTGATTGAAGGTGAATATCCAACAAGGTAGTTATTTACTCCAGTTATTTTTTTTTCGTACACATTATACATTATACTTGCAATATCTTGTGCGTAGGTGATGAACAGGCTGTTTTTTCCATACATGGCAACAGGAAAAGTCTCTTTTATAAGTTTAATTGTTTCATAAAATATTGTGTTATACTCACCTTCACCGAATATCCAGCCGGGATGTATTGCTGTAAGGTTTATTTTGTACTGGACTGCGAGTTTTTGCGCCTCAACTAACGCAATTTTTTTTGAATCCCTATAGTAGTTCATCTTACATGGAAACAGTGCTTTTAGAAAATAATTATAGTGCGAATTAAGCGGACTGTGTTCATCTTTAACTGTATAAGAATTTTCTTCACCATATACTGAAATAGAACCGGTCATAATAATATGATCTATACGGTTTTCAGCAGCTGCCTCCAGTACATTGCATGTTCCTGATATATTAATATCTTCAAAGCTTTGCCAGTCTCCCCAGTCACTAACATGTGCAGCGTTATGGATTACACATTTATGCCCTTTCATCAACGCCGAAAGCCTGTCTTTGTCCCGAATATCTCCATAAACTATAGTAACAGGTAAATCGGCAATTGATGACGTATCACTGGTTTCTCTTACCATGCAAGTTACCGGCACTTTATTTTTTGTAAAAAATTCAACAATATGTGGACCAACAAAACCGGTTGCTCCTGTTATAAACACTTTATTCATAACTGCAGCTCTTTTGAAACCATTTGTTCAACATCTCAATGTAATCTTTCATATTTTTATAATCTCTTGCTGAAAATGAATAACCAGTAAAATCAATTGTAAAATGCTCATTAGTAATTCTTTTTGTTTTTTGTTCAACAACAGCTCCAACTTCATAAAATTTTACTTTTTCTGATCTTGCCTCATTAATAAACTCATCATATCTACTTTTTGGCACAGTAAAACAAAATGCATATTCACCAGCCTCGGCAAATGCAAGAAGATAACGTGAATACCCTGAAAGTTTTTCAATAATATTACTTCCGCTTACAAGTGGAATGTCTGTTAGTTCACATCCATGATCACCTGCATCGCAAAGCGATTTTATCGCATGTAAAAAACCGTCACTTGTGTCTGTACATGATGATGCAAACTTTTGCATTATCTTTATCTGTTTATAGTCCAGCTCAACTCTAAATGAAGTCACTTTATTTAGCAGAGGAAGTTTTAAACTTTGCACTGCTGCATTAACATTACAACCTCCTATTTTTCTGCTTATAAAAATAATATCGCCATGATTTGCGCCAGAACGCATTATTGGTTTTACAGTTTTTCCAATAACAGAACTTGTAAAACGCCAGTCACAATCTATCGAGAAGTCACCGCCTATCATGTAAACATTATGTTCTTTATACACACCACTCATTGCCTTATTAAGATTTACTATATACTTCTCACTCCATTTACTGCTTGCAGTAAGGCTGTGCATTATCCAGAGAGGATCACCGCCTGACACATATATATCGGTTAAAGAAGCGGAGGCAAGGTTTTTACCTAAAAGTGCGGGATCACTTTCACCAAAGTAATCATCTTTTGAAAACTCATCTATTGTACAAAGGAGGTAACTGTCATTGTCTTTTATTATTTCAGAATCAGACTCAAAACATCTGTTAATCTGGTTTTTATCATACGGATACAGTTTTCTGATTTTTTCAATTATGTTTTTTTCAATGTTCATTGAACCACCAGAGGCAAGAGGTCTGAACACATTTCTATTTTACATGGAAGTTCTCCAATACTGTCACC
>DAOTGZ010000044.1:0-14885 GCA_035447445.1 Spirochaetota bacterium
ACAAGATTATGTCTTTCACCAATTACAACACTCGCGCTTATTGTACCAGGGCCTATAAGTACAGGCATAGCAACAGCACCAGCAATATGTTCGGACTCACCACGAAGCACTTCAATAGCATCTGGACCTTTAAAAACAAATTGTATACCAATAAGTAAAAAAACGATTCCACCGAAAATTTGAAATGATGCGAAGTCGACCTGGAAAAAACTTGAAAACACAGCTGTACCCAATATTGAAAAACAGACAAATACAGCAGCAGCTATAAATCCGGCCCGTATCAAAACGTTGCGAAAGCGTTTACTGTCAAGTTTCTGAATAATATCTATCAAGTAGATAACAACCAGAAAGGGATTCAAAAGCACCAGAAGAAGTAAAATCGATTTTATAAATTCAGCCATCATACATCCTTGTTTAGTTTTTCACTACGGTTACTAGGCCTAATGAACATGATTATGTGGGCAAGGGTTTTTTGTATATTAGTTCGAAAAAACGCTTTATTCAAAGTTTTTTAACCTATTTCAGCTTTTCTTGACAGTTTATCTCTTTACCACTCGTATGATTATCATATTATACTTTTTTTGGAAATACAATTTCAACTATAGTTCCCTTACCTTTTTCGGATTCACATCTAATTTCTCCATTCAAAAGATACTTAACGGTATTCCAGACAATATGTAAACCTAACCCGTTATGACCGCTCCCTCTCCACGTTGTAAAAAAAGGCTCAAACACATGTGGCAAATCAGACTCGTTAATACCAGATCCGTTATCTTTAAATGTTAAAATCATCAGTGAATCTTTTTCAGAATATGCTTTTAACGAAACAAAAAGAATTATTTCTCTGTTAGCCTCTTTACTTACCTCTACAACATTACATATAAGCTGATCCACTATTTTACAAAAAGCATCCGAACTAGAAAAAACAGTGCACTCATCAGGTAACTCAAGTTTAACAACAATATTGCCAGCTTTCAAAATCCGCTCATTTGTTTCAATTGCCTGATGCAAAATATGACATAAATTAAACTTATGATTAGAGTGGTCAGACTCAGTAACCGCAATTTCCTTGAATGTTTTTACAAGGTTAGAAATTCGATTCAGACTTTTGGATACTATTTCTGAAGCATCCGAAACCTCCTTTAAATAGTCCTCAAGTCCAGCTTTTGTAATTTTGTTTTCACTAAAATCTTTTTGTCGCCTACCCGTTTTTTCTGCTATATAGCTACTACTGGTAACACCTATACCCAAAGGAGTATTAATCTCATGCGCCATTCCCCTGACAAGCGAAGATAAAGAAGTCAATTTCTCATGCTCATTATAAGTTCGTGTCTGCTCTTCTATTGCCATTTTAACTATTTTCTCAAGACGATACTCCCGGTCAAGAATTGTTGCCAAATGATTCTGAATACTGGTGTAAAGCATGGAATCCCCACCGGATATTTCAAGAAGCGCAATACCATACCAGCTATCCTTAACAGTCAAAGGCAGACATACAAGAGGAGTAGTTCCCACATTATCAAGCCACTCTACTGGAGCCAGTTCCCATGAGTCATAAGACGTTACTCCCTCAATAACACCGTCTATTTGTGGTTCGCATGCAACAAGCATAAATTTCTCTGGTGGCTCGGCAATGATTGCTTCTTGCATTAATTTTATCTTTACTGATTCGTAACTTCCATCTGCAGTTAAACATACACCGACACTAAACGTTTTGATACCAAAAAGAGGTAGCCAATGATGTAAAATTGATTTTAGCTCCTTAACAGAGTCTATTAATGCCGTAGCATGAATAAACGAGTTAAATAGTTCAAGAAGATTAAGTATACCCCAGTTTTTCTGGTGTAATCCGGCTACGGCCGATCTAACATAATCCATATCAGTTTTGTTCATCGCATCGGATCGGAAGATTGTCTCTAGCTTATCAGAATCGGAATCAAGACCGGGTAAAGGCTCGGAAGTGTTATCATGTTTGTTTGCACAACCACAACTTCGTCGATATACAGGTGTAGAGGGCAACACCGTCTCGGAAGAGGGGCATCCATTTGTAGTCTCTTCAATAAGTTTGCGCAAAGCCACAACAGCCGTATCACCTATTGGCTGGTGAACAGTTGTTAGCGGACATTGCAAATAGAGCCCGTGAGCAATATTATCGAAACCTATAACAGCAATATCTTCGGGTACTCTGTAACCATCTTTCATAAGATGTTCGATAATATGTATTGCCATATTATCGTTACAAGCTACAACAGCTTGTGGCATTCCACCTGCTAATGATTTTAAGTCTCTGTAAACATCTGGGCTTTTTCTTGAGTTGAAATGACCTTGTACCAGTAGATCCAGACTCTCGTCCAAGCCCGCATTTTCTATTTCCTCTTTCCATACCTTAAAGCGCAGATCGGCTTCAATATTGTTTTTCGGGCCACGGATACATGCAATTCGCCTATATCCGTGATCATTAATTAAATGTCGTACAACTTCTCTAAGGCCGCTCTCGTTATCTACTGAAACTGTACTTAACCCTGGTACAGCGAATGAAGTTACGACTCCAGGCATATTAGCAAGTTCTTTGCCTATACGAGAAAAATTGTGCTTTCCTATATGATTCAACACAGTACCACAAAGAATATATCCGTCAAAAACTGGGCGCCTAGCTAATTTAAAGAGTGCCGCTTGCACCTCGTCATCACTCTTCCCAGTACCGATTAATTGACCCACAAAAATTATTAGAGCTACTCCAGCTGCTCGGGCTTCTTTGATGGTATTTTTCCATATTGCCTCAAGATAATTTTCGCCATAGTCAAGCATCTCAAGCATTAGACAAAATCTTTTATATTTCCCATTACCCATCTTTACTCCCACAGCTATTAAAAAGGCATATCCATCTTTAGATTAAGTTTCTCTTTAACCTCGCGGAAAGATTTTATCAATGCTTCATTAAAAGGAACCCCTTTGTCTTTGCGTTCAAGCCAGGCCTCGTGCTCTTTTTCACCTGGTGTATATATTTTTTCAGCACCAGGCGCTTTTTTAGAATCACGTAATTGTCGCATCATTGTTCCTGTAATTTCTTTAAATCTTTCTACCGGTAAAAAACGACTAATATCAACAGCCATAAAAAAATGTCCAAGTAAAATCGGAATCTTTTTGCCGCTCTCATCTGATCCATTAAGTGCCTTTAAGAAATCGGCATCAGACAGTGCAGCAGATAGTATCTCGACAACTATGGAATAACCGTAACCCTTATAGCCGCCGGTCATTTCCCCCAAACCTCCAAGAGGTGTAAGTGCGGCTTTTCCCTTGGTAAGATCTTCCAACACCTGTTTTGTATCAGTACGGTCTTTACCGTCAAGACCAATTACCCACCCTGCCGGAAGTTCTTTATCAAGACGACCGTAATACTCAATTTTGCCACGTTGTGTGACCGAGGTAGCACAATCCAGAACAAAGGGAAAATCCTCGTCCGTAGGAAACCCCCATGTCATGGGATTTGTGCCAAGCATATTCTCTACCCCCCATGTAGGAGCTATTGATGGACGTGCGTTTGTCGCAGTAAGACCGAAACACCCCTCTTTAATTGCCATTAAAGGATAATAACATGCTGCTCCATAATGGGTTGAATTTCTTACCGCAACTATTCCAACACCAGATTCTTTGGCTTTTTTAACCGCCATCTCGTTTGCCTTAACTGCAATATAGTGCCCCATACCGTTGTGGCCATCCACAACCGCTGTTGTATCCGTTTCTCGTACAATTTCGAAATTGGTTACCGGATTTTGTATGCCAGCCCATATACGATCCAGATATATCGGTTTAAAACGACCTACTCCGTGAGAATCTATACCCCTCTTGTCAGCAGTTATCAATACATTGGCACAAACTTTGGCTTCATGATCTGGAACTCCAATAGCTCTAAAGCCTTCATACATAAAACGTTCAACCTCGTCAAATTGCCACCAGATAGTTTCACTCATTTTAATCCCCCTTTTTAGATATGTTAACAGAAACTTTGTTTTATTAAATAATAAAGAAAACCTCTATACTTCGTAATAAAAAATTAAATAACTTTTCTTATTAAGATATTTCGGTTAACACGTACAACCAGACATAAACAGTATACAATACGTTTTGAGGGAATTCAAACTAAAAAACCAGATCAACAGGAGGCATTAGAGGGAAAATTTATCAAGATCATTAATACGCCTATTTATTATATCGTATCCATGGTCATAAAATGCCTTAAGTTTATCGCGTCGTCGTTCCATACGCTCTACCATGATAGCGGCATCTTCCGGAGCAATCACGAGGACTTTTCCCTTTCTCTCCATATCGTCAATATAATCAAGCGTTGAATTGTAGTGATCACTTCTTGACAACATTACATCAACAAATTCGGGATATTTTCTGAACCTGAATCTAAGATATTTTTTAAATTTCTGACTTTTTTTACGATAGCCGCGAAGCCTAGTTAGAACTACAACAGCCTTATCATGTTGTTGCAAAGCTTTTTTTACAGGTATAGAATCTGATACACCACCATCATAATAGAATTTTCCGTCAAGTTTAACAGGAGGAGACAGCAGTGGGATGCTGCCACTTGCAGCAAGAAGTTTCATTGAAAATTGCTTATCGTGCCTGCTATTTTCTATATATTCGGGAAGACCACTCTGCAGAGAAGTTACAACTGTAAAGAAACGGGTTTTTGTTTCAAAGAATGTTTTAAAATCGAAAGGATCAATATGGTTGGGAACTTCATCGTACAAATATTTCATACCGAAAAAGCTGCGCTCTCGAAAAAAATTACACACCCCCAGAAACCTTGGATCAGAAGGCATATCGACATTTATACGACAATTACGCCCTTTCTGTTTTGCAAGATAACTTGCAGCAACAGAAGCTCCCGCCGAAACTCCGTAAATATGTGAAAACTCTATACTGTTATCCAGAAAGAATTCAAGAATACCAGCAGTAAATGCACACCTTAAACCACCACCTTCCAATATAAGTGGAATGTTATATATTTTCATTATGAGTCACCAAATCAATAAGTTTAGAAACCTCAATTCCGCCAAGATTTACCGGTTAACAAGAAATATCTACTTCCGAAAAACCAGCAATGTACTTCCGGCATAATTTACAAAAGTTCCAGCTACAATGCCCGTAAGCGAGGCAATTATGTAGTGCATACTAAAACCCGAATGCATCTTCATGGATACATACCAATTTAAAGCAGCACCCAATGAACAAACTAGCGCAAAGGAAACATAAGACGCAAAAATATTACGAGCCGGCCTTTCTTCAAAAGTAAAGTAACGATTTAATATAAAATTGGTTGTCATGGCACCCGCAATACCGGCAACACGTGAATACTTGAAAGGAGCACCCGCAATATCTGTTACAACAAAAACAATTGTTAAATCCACGACTATTCCACTTGCACCAACTACAGAAAAGACCATGAAGCGCGCTAAACCCTTGAATTTATGATAGTAAAGTCTTTTAAGATGTACAAGATAGTTAATCTGTTCTTTTAATGATAGCTTGCTTTCACCGTATAAACGCTCAGCGAAAACGATCGGAATTTCACGTACATTTTCAGGCTTCATTTTGACCAGTATTTCAAGGCATATTTTCCAACCTACGGGGTTAAGCATCGAAACCAGTTGATCAGTATATAGAGATGATCGGAAAGCGAAAAATCCCGCCATAGGGTCGCTGGTTTTTGCAAGAGGTCGCGCAAGCATTCGCGAAACAAACGCATTAAGTTTTCGGTAAAGATTAAAACTATCAGCCGATCCCCCGGTTACGTTACGACTTCCTATTACAAAATCTGCTCCTTCCTTTTCAATCAGGTCACACATTTCCACGGTCTTTTCAGGTGGATGCGAAAGATCGGCATCCATACAGATAAATATATCTCCTTTTGATAGAGCAAATCCTGCCAAAACCGCCGAAGAAAGCCCTCTCTCCTGAGTACGTACGTGTAATTGAACAGGATATTTTTTTTTAAGCCTTGATACTGCCTCAACAGTTCCGTCCATAGAATTATCATCAACAATAATCACCGAGCAACTATGATCACTACTATCAAATGCGGTATAAAGCCTTTCGACAAGAATCGGAATATTTTGAGCCTCTTTATAGGCAGGTACAACTATGGAAACTGAAGCCATATCATATATCCTGTAATATTTTTTATACTTTTAAAGACATTAAAATCCATAATTATGAAGATAATTCCATCAAGATACCTATTCTACGATTTTGCTGAATATTGGCAAGAAATAATTATCAACTTCAAAAATCCTTTGGAAAACCAAACACCGATGTAACGTATAACTCTCAATTCGTAGTGCCTAAATTATTTCGATTTAACACGCATAGAGATTGACAGACCTAAAAATAGTGTTACAATTGTTTCTGATATTCATAAACGGTATTTAAAACAGAAACTATTATAACTGAATCATTACAATCAAAGGAAAATATGCTATCTAAAGAACATTATTTTATTGAAGCAGCAAAATACAAGAAGGCACTTTTAAAAATTGCATATCTTAAAATTGGCAATCATTTTGATGCCGAAGACATGGTCGAAGAGGCCCTATTACATGCCTATAGTAAACTCGATAGTCTTAGGGATGAGGAGATGCTTTATCCATGGCTTAAAAGAATAGTAATCAACCACTGTAACGATCTATTCAGAAAATCCGAAAAATCTGATAATTCAGAAAAGTTACTATCGCTCAACAAGCAGGAAAACGAAGACCCTGAAGAGAAATTCACAAAAAACAGCATCCGTGAAGAAATTCTTGATATAATGCTATCAATCGAACCAGAAGAGTATGCCGAAGTACTTATACTTTTCTTTTACAGAAATTTCAGTTATGATGAAATATCTGATGAAACATCGGCATCAGTCGGTACGGTAAAATCTAGACTATCCCGTGCAAAAGAAATTTTATTAAAAAAATTCAAAGAAAAAGGAATAACCAGCAAAGACACCGAACTTATCGGCTCAATATCACAATGGCCAACACCCTCTACATAGCCTGGAATATTGATTGAACCTTGTTGTCACGCTTATCAGATATTCTTTTTGTAGTTTCAATTTTTGCGCGCATACGGTAAAATGGCTGAATTGATTCCTGAACCTTGATATTCATCTCATTAAGTACAGTATCAAAACTTGCGCTCAGATTATCCAGCTCAAGTTCTCGTTGTCGAATCTTCTGGTAAAGGTCATGATTCTTAGATATTTCTTGTCTAAGCTGAAGTATCTCCTGCTGCTTACGCTTAAGCTCTTTTTCATAATACTTTGTGATATCTTTTATTTCACTCTCCTGCTTTTGCGCAAGCTCTGCGACAGTTTTTTTATGCAGCTTTTCAAATTCGGCACTTGAGCGTAAAAACTCCTTACGTTTTTCCTTCTGTATAATCATATCAATTTTGGACTTTCTTATAAACATTGCACCCTCCGGTAATTCCATAAACAGGAACCATTGGTGCCAATGAAAAATATAACCCCATATTGTCAATGTGTTTTTTTTAAAAACGTTAGTTAAGCAACATCCTTGCAATAGCCGCTTGACATGGAAGTGGTTTACCCCCTAACTGAATCAGGTTAATAATATGAATCTATTACTCATCCAAAACGGAAATCAATGAACATTAATGAATTTTTGAAAGATAAAACTGTAAAAATAATTTTTTTTAGACAAATTGCGTACTACAGGGAGTGGGTAAATGCTCTTGGTGTACTGAACTTCAACAACTCTCTCGTTTCTTACGGTGACTACAAGAAACTAACTATACGACTTATTTATAAACCGGCCTCCATTACCGAATTTCTTTCTTCACCCTTCGATTCATTGAAAAATGGAGGAAAAATTGTCATAGAACTTTTTGGGTTCAAGCTATCTGGTGATTTTCTTGATAAAAATAAATTTTCAAAAAAAGGCAACATCACAAGTATTACAGTCAATACACACAGAGCTACCGTGACCATAAAAGGTCGTCCATACAGTGAAGGTGATGAAGAGTTTAAAACAATCGAGCAAATCATCACCGATCTATCCCGTTTTAATGTTTCACAACCCGATCGTTGATTCTTACAATTTCTTTCATATCATAAATGTTTTCGATGTAACGGGAGGCAGCAATATCCCAGTAAAACACACTTTTTCTGGCATTCATACGCGCCTCATATATTGTATCATCACTGTTTTCACGGAAAAATTTCACAGCACGTTCCATAGCATCATAGAAAGCCCACCCGGTGTAATCTGAGAAGAGAAACCCATTTCCTTCAATAACATCACCATTCTTTCTTATTGGAAATACCGTATCACGCAATCCCCCAGTAGCTCTTGCTACAAGAAGGCAACCGCAAAGAAAACCTTCAAGTTGAGATATTCCTCCAGGCTCATTTAGGGATGGCATACAAAAAATATCCGAAGCCATCAAAGGAACACTAACATCCTGAAATCCTATACCCACATTGGCACTCTTCGGATAATACTGCCCTAAAAGCCAAAGTCCATGCCCTATCTCTTCACCAGATCTGTCTCCAGACGAAACGGAACCTCCCAAGACTCCCTGCATTTGAAGAGTTTTAAAAATACCTTCCGAAGTATCTAAAAGTAGCTGATACCCCTTTTGTTCTGTAATTCGGTGAATCATGCAAAAGAGAACTTTGTCAGGATCGATGTAAAATCCCCTTTCAAATTGAAGCATCATTTTATACATATAGCGACTAACAATATAACGGCGCTTATCATCCTTGATATCCTCAACAGCTTTTAATCCTTTTATTATTTCCGGAAACCTCGAGTTTACTATTTCTAACAGATGTTTATCAGCCTTTACAGCCTTAACCAACCCTTTATAATTTCTATCAACAAAACCCGACTGATCAAAACGATATTTTATCCTGTCGTAAAGATCAGCGCCAACTCCGTTACTGATTCCTAAAACATTTGATAAAATATGTTCAAGACCATCACTCTGATACTCTATCTGTCTTGCATAAGACGGGCTAACAGTAATAACTCTATCTGAAAACCTTATACCAGCAGCCATACAGTTAATACGTTCGGGATGAACCGGATCAAGAAAATTACCCGCTTTCCATCCGTCCAGATTAAAAAGTGAAAAAAGATCAAAACCATTTTCATAACGTTCGTATGCGTCAAAATACTGCCATCCCCCGTTATGAATAATATGCAAATAGGTGTTTTGAGAGAAAGAGGGATGCTGGCTGTAGTTCGGATCAGAACGCACCACCCCATTAAAAAGAGCAGCAAAAGCATCATTTGTAAATGTGAAATATGGACGCAAGGCAAAAGTGCAGATTACCTCAGCGCATGCGCGGGCAAACCCTATCCGGCGTCTTAGCTTCTCTTCTGATGTTACACCCCAATAAAGCCCATCAAAAAGTTCATGATGGTCCAGAAGATAATATGTAACACCGTTAACATTTGCGATATGTACACCAACCTCATATTCAGAGCCCATTATCTTAAAACGAACATTTTTACCTGAATAGGTAACACCGTATTTCTTGGCATTTTCGGTCATTTTTAGTACTGCTTTCGAATCTCCATTTCGATAATAGCCGGTTATTACGTAAACCTTTTCGCCCATTTTAGCCATTTCTCTTGGAAGTTCAAAAACCACATTTGCAAGACCACCACTTTTCGAAAACGGATCCGCTTCCGAAGACATAAACACAATTTCTCCGCGAGAATTTTGTTTGCGAAGAACTTCTCCGATTTCCACTATTCTCTGATCATCTGACTTAACAAGATGGTCTATCAATTCAAAAATCTGCTCACCTTTTACTATATCATATTTATATAAATAATATACTACGCGTTTTAATCCCAGAAAAAGCATATAACGCGATTCATCCCAAAACACCGGCAATATATTTTCCATTAAGAACTTTTCAAAACTGGTACTATCTACAGCCGCATTCGAGAGCTCACAAAAAGCAAAATTAGAAAGAAATTTATCTCCGGATGAAATAGAGCAGAGCCTGAAAAAAGAATCTTTGAAAAAAAGCTGATAATCGATGGTTTTACTGTTCTGACGTTCCAGCTTAAGCAACTTAACTCTATCAACATATGAAATGATTGTATTTACTCTTGATACCTTAAGCTCTTTACCGGTAAAATAGCTGTATGTCCCGGTTATACCAGAATATACAGGATCAACAACACGGAAAAAATCATTGTCATCTATTTTTAAAACCGGATTGTCAAATTGAATAGAAGCAGTCTGGTTGCTATCCGCGAAATTGAAGGCTCCTATCCAGAAACCTGAATCAGAAGGTTTTAATGCCGCAGCGACCATGGAGTTATTCGCCCAGAGGAGAAACCCTTTACCCTTGTTATCACTATGAAACCTGTACATCTCTCGATAAAAACGCTCGACACTTCGATGTGAAGCATATTCGAATTGATTCCAGTTTACGTAAATATTGTCAAGAAAGACCTTCCAGCCTTCTCCCTCTGCACTTCCTTCGTAATCCATAATTATATTGCTTAAAAACGAAGTCAGCGATATTGCCGCTTTTAAGCCGTGCTGGCCGAAAGTATTAAGTGCCCGACGCTCATCATGATTGCCAAAAATCCCCAAAAGTTCAGTTCCCCTTGGCAAAACGGAAGGATAATACGAATCATAAATATGATAAATTTCTCTAACATCGGATTTTCCATGAGAAATGTTTTCGCACACCTTGAACAGCGAAGCATTATAAGGCACTATGCCTGAACGAGCTAAAAAACGCTCATGCCCCCAAAAACATTCCGCTATATATAGAAAAAAATCTTTTTTATTCTTTCGTAATGTACGCTGTATTCCGTACATTAAATATTGATGGAAAGGAACAGCAATGGAATCACGGCATTGACAATCGTAATACCCGGTTGTTATAAAATGCTCATCCCACCGGTCATTTACGATGATACGCCCTTCAACCATCTCTTCGTGGGTCCGGCTTCTGTCATAAACAAAGGGAAAATTATTGCGTTTCATCATTATTGGAACAGCGTGAGCCGAATCAAAGCGTATACCGTCAATTCCAAACTTGTTAACAAGCGTATCAATTGAGCGATGAACCCACTCCCATACCTCAAAACGGCGATAATTTAGAAGTTTCCCATCATCCCAGCTTCCATAACGTCCGTCCGTAGCCGATCGGGGGTATAAACCACCATCAGCTCCATAACAGAAAACCACATTTCATCTGACAACTCACTGCTATGACGATTTATATGAGGGATGATATCAACTATAATCTTAATTTCATGAAGATGAGCCTGTCTTACAAGCTCGGCAAACTGATCAGCGCCACCAAGAGATTCTTCAATTTCAGTCAAACTTTCCGGAGAAAATGGAGAAGGTGATGTCGCGCCCTGAGCCCAATCTTCGGAATGGGTTCCCCTTTTCTGGCAGCCAAGGATATAAATTGTCGAAATTGAATACCTCCGCTTCATATCTTCAAGATGCATAGTAATGTCGGCAAAAGTTCCGGTTCGTATAACCTCACCGTTCTCGTTATACACCAATCCCGGATGACCATTTTCATCACGCCAGTATAACTTTGTATGACCATGTATATCGGTAAATATTTCGAGTATAACTTCACCGCGCACATCAGACATAACATTTATACGACCGGACGCCCCATATTGTTCAACCCACTCATTTTTTTTGGAACTTTTTTTAAATACAAGAAAATCATAATGGCCGTAACGATTAAGAGGAATCGAAACAGCATATACTTCATCCTCTTTGGTCATGGGATAATCTTTGTAATCTATATCATCATCTACAAAGAAATCTTCATCACATGAATAGTTATATATTCGCACAAAATATCCATTTTTTGCTTCAGGCAATTTTATCGTTAGCTCAAAGGTATCACCAGCCAACAGATTGTAGAACACTGTAGCGAGGGGGGCATCGTACTGCTTGGGGGCAAAAAGTCTTTCAAGTACGATATTTGCTCTATTGCGAATCTCGTGAATATCATGACCGGACGCAGACACAAGAAGCCTGACACATTCATGAAGTGATTCACGATCACCGTTTATTCTATAACGGCGAGCCAAACGAGCTATGCCTTCTACTGCCTTAAGATTTTGAGCATAATCGAAGTGACCTGGATCGTGATAATAACGCGCGTCAAGCATTTCAAGATACTTTTCACGAATCTTTTGTGCAAAAGGCTTAACATCTCTTTTCTCAGCAGGCTCGTGAGCCCTAAGTTCTGTCTGCCCAGTGTATTCTATAAGAGAATTAACAAGATTATTCAGTGCCAACGAGTAATCAGCGGGATAAACCTCTATGTGTGAAAATCCTGTCTCGATTGCCCTCTCTTCAATTTTTAACAATTTTTTAAAGGCCTCAAAAAGCTCAGTTTCGCCTCGTTTATATTCTGTATCAAGAATATCAAAGGTTTTTAATCCAAGATATAGTGTCGGAATTTCCTGCCAGTATGGCCCCTGACCAACATGCGAGATAACAGTTGTTTCATTGGATATATGATAAATTGTAGGAGACCCAGGACGCTCCTTTAGTATAACAAACCTTCTCTCTGGCAAAGAGTTATAATCATCATCCGCCAGTGCTTTATGTAAAAAAAACACCGCATTATATAGGCGCTCGGCAAGACGCGTGTCCTTTACAAGACGTGACTTTATATATTCATCTTCTTCCCCGGCCTTGTCATAAATTGTGTTACGAATATCTATGATTCTCTCATGATATGTTGCAACAAAGCGTTCGAAACGCATATCATCGATCAGTTCTTTATTAACCGAAAAACTGAAAGCCCTGCCATCCTCAAAAGACTGGGCAACTTCTTTTTTAACATATTTTGCCTGAACCAGATGTTCATCTTTGAGGGCAAAACGGCACAACCCGCAAATTTCCTCATTTTTTACGCTTTCGTTTTCCATTACAATAACCCGGTTACAGGCTCCGAACTAATTTTTTTCCGGAACCCCCATGAAGATAATTTTAAAAAAAAATAAACGGCAAATAAAAATTTTTACAGCAGGTGTTTTGTTCAAACTTAATCCACAAAACAGTACACTCCATGAAATTTACCAAGTTATAAAAAAATGTCCACAACAATTATGTCGTGGACAATTTTTTTCGTTATATGAGATTTGAACAATATCGACTATTTATGTTTTTCGTACTCATCAAGAATTTCAGCATCTGACATTGTTTTTCTTAATACAACCCGATATCTTACCGTAAAAACCAGAGGAGAAATTCCACGATTATATTGAAATGTCCAGCGCTGAATATCATCAATAATTAGTTTATCAATTTCCTGTATATAGGTCGACTCAAGAAAACGGACTTTCATTAACCGGCCACTGTCTGGATAAACCCAAACACGTATAAGCCCTTCCCTTTTTTCATTAACAACATCAAGTTTTTTCATTCGTTCCATAAAATAACTGTCACCCGATGTATCTTCCTGACGGGACATGTTTGATGAATATGCCTTCTGTTGCACCAGATAGCTATCTGACATCATCACAACGCGAAATGCTTCACCACTACTTTGAGACAGAAAATCATTATTTTCCTTAATTAACGGATCCACTGTAGTACAAGAAAAAATCCCGAAAGATAAAAACGACAAAAAAACAACCTTAAAACACTTTTTCATAACATTCTCCACACATTTACAATCACAGATCAGCTTTTGCTACCAAAATCAAGATAAAGGTAACTACCATTATTTTAATATAATATAGTTTCAACAACTATTTTTTGCCAAACAGCTACAATCAACCATAACAAACCCCAATAACAAAAATTTTTCTTGCCAAATAGGCAGTACCCGATTTTACAATACCATGTGGTTTTATTACCATTTGGTGAACCGTTTGTGCTGCAAGGTGCAAACACAATTCTATGGAGGATCCAATGAAATTCAAAATGCTTCTTTTCCTGGCGTTTTTTTCCCTTTCCACTGCCATATTTGCCTCTTTCCCGCCGGAGGAAGATGTTACCAAAGCAAGATTGACCCTCAGTAAATATCGCTGGGTACAAATGCACTATTTTTTACAGACTGGTTATTCGATGGATTTTAATGAAAGTGAGACTTACAAATCCTTTTACATGGGACATAACCGGCTTATCTTTAACGGACAGACTTCGGAAAAGATGTTCTTTCTTTTCCAAACAGATGATTTTGTAAAAAAAGATAGTATCGATAACACAAACGGATTTTACACAAGCGATGCTTTTTTACACTATAGGGCTCACGAAGCTGTGCAAATATATGCGGGCAAAATGGTTGCGCCCGTATCAAGAAATGCGCTTCTTTCACCAGCAACTACTGTTGGAATAAGCGCAAATCATGACGCACTTCCTTCTTATACTTATACTCCGGAAGGACGTGATACGGGTATATTAATCAGAGGTTTTCTTCTGAATAATCTTATTGAATACCGTTCTGGATTTTTTCAGGGATTGGGAAATAAGAGTTTCCAATACGAAGATGAAGGCAAAGAGTATACTCGAAACGAGAGTTCGATTCCAAGAATAACAACTCGTTTTCAGTTTAATTTTATTGATCCCGAAGAGGGATATTTTTACAGCGAAAACTACCTTCGCAAAAAAAATATTCTCGCATTAGGCTTGGCTTTTGATTATCAACCAGAAGTTTGCGACCATAACGAAAACGGCACCTTTGACGACTATTTCGCAGTTTCATCTGATATTTCGATTCAAACAGACTGGCGCTCCGCAAATTCTTTTGGGTTTGATTTGGCATTTTTTTACAGCAAAAACAACCCAAATGCCGACATACGTTATGAAAATCTTGATTATACAGATGAAATTGGGTTTTATGT
>DAOTGZ010000045.1:0-14757 GCA_035447445.1 Spirochaetota bacterium
GTCCTGATTGCGGGCAACCGCTATGATTAACTTATCACAAAGCGACGAGGCCCGCCTTACTATATCCAGGTGCCCGTTTGTAACAGGATCGAATGAACCAGGATATATACCAATATGCATAATTCCTCAACAATGTAAGACAATAGCTTGTTATAGCTGATAAACCCGCTAATGTCAAGAAAATTTCACATGGTTATTCGGAAAAAAGATGGCATTATACCAAAGTACAATGTCACTTTATAAAGAAACAAAGGTATTAGCCATTACCCGAAAATTACCTTTTAACCACTCGCTAATAACAGCAACCGCCCCAAATAAATTTTTTTGACAAATTATCAGACTGAAATTTTCATTTATCTCGTTAATCACAGTTTATTAACTTCTTTAGTGCAAAAACATCTTTATCAGAGCAGCTTTCAACTTGGAATATGGTGGATATCTAAAAGGAATATCGATTTTGGTAGAGCGTATCATCACAGGTTTATCTGCCGAGAACGTGTCGAAGCTGTACTTCCCATGATAAGAACCCATACCACTGTGACCCACTCCACCAAAAGGCAACTTAGGATTTACCAGATGAACAACCGTATCATTGATGGTTACACCACCTGCCCGAGTCTCATTTAACACATGTTTTTGAAAACCTCTCGAAGCCGAAAATATATAAAGCGCCAGAGGTTTTGGCCTTGCATTAATAAATTCAAGAGCCGTAGAGATATCATCATAAAACATAACGGGTAAAATTGGTCCGAAAATTTCATCACACATCACAGCACTTTTTGGAGAAGCTCCCTCTATAATTGTAGGTTCTATATATCTAGACTTATCATTACTAGATCCACCACAAATAACCTTACCCTGTTTAATATAAGACTTAACACGCGTATAATGTGACTGATTTATCATTCTCGCATAAAAGGGACTTTTGGAAGGATCATCTCCGTAAAATTCTTTTATTACCCGGCAAAGCTCTTCTGTAAATTGCTCTTTTATTTCAGAATGAATGAAACAGTAGTCTGGAGCAACACAGGTTTGACCGGCATTCATAAACTTGCCCCAAACAATCCTCTTTGCCGCAAGACTCAGATTAGCATCCTTATATACCAGTGCCGGGCTCTTTCCTCCAAGCTCAAGAGTAACAGGTGTGAGATTTTCGGCTGCCGCTTTCATGACAACACGGCCAACAACAGTACTTCCTGTAAAGAAGATGTAATCAAACTTCTGTTTTAGTATTTCGGTCGAAGTCTTGACATCCCCCTGCACAACAGAGACATGCCCAGAATCAAAACTTTTTGTAATTATCGAAGCCATTATTTTGGAGGTATTTGGGCTTATTTCGGAAGGTTTTATCATTACAGTGTTTCCGGCAGCGACTGCACCAATTAATGGTGAAATCGCAAGTTGAAAGGGATAATTCCAAGGTGATATGATAAGAACTGTTCCATAGGGTTCTTTTATAATATATGAAGACGCATAAAATTGATGCATAGGTGTCGAAACCCGTTTCGGACGAGCCCACTTTTTAAGATGAGAACAGGTTTTTCTAATCTCATCAAGCACTATTCCAATTTCGGTCGCGTAAGTTTCGAAGGCAGGTTTATGCAAATCTCGAGAAAGAGCCCGAATTATTGCATTCTGATTTTCCTTTATATTATTATAAAGATCTCGTAATGTTTTTATTCTAAAATCAACAGGAATAGTCGCACCTGATCTATAGTACTTCTCAAGATTTTCCATTACGGACTTTATACTTTTCATCTCATTCTCCTATTTTTATTATACTGTTCACCTAATATAATCAAATTTAGTTTAAATACAAAGTAACTTATAAAAATTATCTATTCCGGAAGCTATCATCTAATCAGCTAAATGGTTAACCCATTTTTTTGAGATAAATCTCGGAAAAGCAATCAATATTTTAATCGCCTCTTCAATATTCATTATCACATAAACCCAAAGAGGATTAACCTTAAAAACGAAAGCCGCAAGAAATCCTCCCAGTACTCCAGCAACATACATGACTCCCGGATCAATAATTAATATAAAACGGGTATCGCCCCCACTTTTTAGAATACCGTTTACCATTGTACTAATCTGAGACTTCACTATATATATAATTGAAAAAATCTGGATATAACGTAATGCAAGCAATCGAGTTGCATCGGGTATATTGTACACTGCTACTATATACGGAGCAACAAAAAATATCACAGTAGCAACAAATAATGAAAATAACATTACAAGCACAAGAGAACGCTTGCCATACAGATATGCCCTGTCAAACTCGTTTTCTCCCAAAGCATTACCTATTACAATCGAAGTACCTGTTGAAAAACCATCAATGAAAGAGAAGGCTAACCCAGAAACCACTGATAATATGGTAAATGCTGCAATTGCTTCAGTCGAGATACGAGCAAAAATCATATTGTACATGATCATTCCGAATCCCCAAGACATTGTTGTTACTATTGAATAAAGAATAACCTTGTAAACCCTCGCGACATAAGCTCTGCTGAAATCGAATAATTCTTTTACAGGTGCCGCGATATGTAAATCACGCTTATAAACAAGAATAACAAAAAGGATCGTACTTGTTGCGTTAGAAATAACAGTCGCCAACGCAGCCCCTCTGACGCCCATCTGAGGGAATCCGTAATTTCCAAAAATTAACAGATAGTTTAAACCTGTATTCAAAACAACACCAAGAAGGGATGTCAGTGTAGGCAGAAATGGATGCCCTGTACATCGGCATGCAAAAGAGAAAGCAAAGCCCACAGCCATAAACACATATGTTGGTCCGACAATTCTAAAATAGCTCGATCCAATAACTATTACTTCCCTATCAGCTGTAAATAATCTCATTATTACATCGGGAAAGATCATAACGGCCAAAGAAACAATCCCGCAGACCGCAAAACCCGTTATTAGCGAAACACCCAAAAGTCTGTGTATATTGGCAAGATTACGTTTTCCCCAATACTGTGCATGAAATATGGCCGCACCAGAATTTAGCCCAAACAAGAAAACAATTAATAAAAACATGATCTGGAAAGCAAGACCAACTGCGGCAATGGTCACAGAACCCATTTGCCCAATCATGAAATTATCTACCAACCCTAATAAAGAAATTAAAAATATCTCTATCGCAACAGGGAGACCTGTGATAAAAAGTTTTTTTAAGAAATGGCGGTCAGAAAATAGTCCGTATAACATGTAATCCTCTGGCAAAAAAAAATCAGCATCGTTTAAAACCAAATATTATTTATCTGTTTTTCGAAGCTTTTTTTCGACTAAAAATAATTTATCAATTCAACAACATCTATAAGGACGTTTTGTCAACTTTAAAGATGTTTTTTGAAATTATCATTCAATAGAAACCGCTAATTTGTTATAAACCGAGCAAGATTTCAATTAGCGAATCGTATAATATTCTTTACTTTTTTCAACAACAGGTAGCGGATGTCATTATGCGAATTGAAGACCATATTATACATGAAGACAATCATCTGTTTGTAATAAACAAGCCGGAAGGGATGCTCGCGCAAGGCGACAGTTCCGAAAGGCAGTCCCTGAACGAGATAATAAAAGAATATATAAAAGCTCGAGACAAAAAACCTGGAAATGTTTTTTTAGGAATCGTTCAACGGCTTGATAGGCAAGTTTCAGGAGCAATCGTATATGCCAAGACCTCTAAAGCAGCTTCACGTCTGAGCAAACAGATACGCGATCATGAAATATGTAAATATTATATCTGTATAACTTCATCAAAGCTGGCAACAGACACTCCTGGCAAATGGGTAGAAGTTGAGAAAAATTTTATTCGCAGAGGTAACAAAACATTCAAAGCCAATTTATCTGATAAAGAGGCTAAAATAGGTAAATTATATTATACAACTGTTGCGCATAACAGCAGATACAGCCTACATATCGTTAGGCTCATCACTGGACGTAAGCATCAGATAAGAGCAACGTTCAATATTCTGGATAATCCTATCGCAGACGATGCTCTCTATGGAGGATCAAAAGAACAAAATAATTCAATTCTTTTACACTCTTTTTATCTTAAATTCAGACATCCTGTTAACGGAACCGAGTTAACTTTTGTAACTGATATTCCTAACAGATTCATCAATTACACAGATTTCAATATAAACCGATCTGATTTATGTGCTCTTATAATCAAAACCATAGATAATTTCAAAATATAGAGTATTGAGAATTACCGAAAATCGTGGTAACTACATCTATGTAACAAAACTATATATTTGATGCCCTGACATATTAAACATCTGGTTGACAATTATCTTTAGATTACTATATTCTTTGTATACACTTAATGATTTAATTTTAACTCGGTAATTTTTTTTATTTATTTTATTTTAAAATCTGCATAAGATTAGATTCAGACTTCTGTGTCAAAAAAATCTGTACTAGGAGACTATATGAAAAGCTTTGAAGAAGTTAAAGAAAAGGTTTTTATGGTAACAAGAAAATTTGCATCAACTACCGGGGATTACGCTCACCTAACCCGAATGACAATGGAAATAAAAGGTTTCGAGACAAAAATCTATACATTAAATTCCAAACTAGGAAAACATATTTTTGAATCAGTCGAAGAAGAGAGATTCGAAATGGACGAGCAGGTACGAGAATATTGCAATAAAATACGGGAATATAAGGTCGAAATACAGAAGCGCAAGGACGAAATAGCGCTTATCAGGGAAAAAGCCAAAATGAGTAATGATTCGCAATCTGAAAATAATGAAAGTGAAACTAAATAGTTAACAGGATATAAAATGCCCCTCTCCTCCAAACGAATAATTGAAGTGCTCAACTCGGTCTCTCTACCTGATTTTGATCAGACAACTGTTAGAAAACAGATAATCAAAGAATCGTCCAAAACAAAAAAAGGACAGATTAAAAATCTGACAAAAAAAGAGATCGCCAAAATAAACGACATCTTTTTTCTGCTAACATCAATTGGTTACCTTAAAACTGACGGATCAAAGTTTACTTTCGCAAAAGATTTTGATAACAACGGACAGATCAGGATAGGAGCTGGCGGAAAAGGATATATTGACTTAGGCCAGTTCAGAATTGAATTTCGTAAAGAAAACATATTAAACGCCCATGATCGAGACACTGTAGCTTTTGAGATTTTAGAATTCAGAAGCAATACTTTTTTCGGAAAAGTAACCGCTGTAAAAAAGCGTCAAAAGGAGATCTATTACTCAAAAGTCACAAAAAAAACTGCGGGAATGATATACTACCACCTTATTGATCTTCCAGGACAGTTTTTTGCTGTATCCCCTCGACACGAGAAAGAACCGGAAATTGATACTCTAGCGGTTGTGCAGTTAAACGGCAAACTGCTTGCTGGTCATCCCGAGTGCACTCTTTTAAGGGTTGACTTGGGTGACAATGAGGAGCTCGATTTTGACAGAATTGTTAATAAATTCAACTTGCCACCGGCTTACGATAAATCAGATAAGAGAGAGTACGCAAATACATTTAAAAATGAGCTTTCTGGCCGAACAGACTTTACTGATCTGGTTACTGTTACGATTGACGGAGAACACGCCAAAGATTTTGACGATGCCGTCTCTTTAGAAAAAACAGAAAACGGAAACCGTCTTTATGTTCATATCGCTGACGTATCGGCATACGTAACAAAAGGAGACAGCCTTGATCAAAGCGCTCTTGAAAGAGGTAACTCTTATTATCTTGGTAACCGCGTTATACCAATGCTTCCTGAAACACTGTCAAACAATCTATGCTCTTTAGTCGCTGGTCAGGAAAGACTTACCGTAACCGCAGTGATTGATTATGATCACGACCTAAAAATACTTCACACCGAGTTTCACCGCTCCTATATTAATGTTAACAAAAGACTTACCTATAAGGACGCAGAAAAACTTATTGATGATGATACCGATGATATTTCCAGACTAGTTACAGATCTTAACAGTCTTGCTTCTGGTCTTAAAAAAATGAGAATCAGCAATGGCCGAATTGATCTTGACATAACAGATTTTGAACTTCTTTATGATGAAGACAATCGTTTTACCTCGATAGGCGTTTCCGAAAGATTACGTTCTCATCTACTAATCGAAGAGTGTATGCTCGCCGCGAATGAAGCAGTTGCAAAACTGTTAAGGAAAAAAGATATACCTGCTCTCTACAGAGTTCACGAAGAGATATCTGATGAAAGTTGGTTTAAACTCAAAAACTTTCTGGCAGTTATGGGTATCAAGGTTAAAAAAACTAAAAAAGTGTCTTCCGTACTTCAGGCGGTTGTGGACAATTATCGTGGAAGCGATTACTCTTACCTTGTAAACCTTATTATTCTAAAATCGATGATGCAAGCCTTTTATGGTGTTACTCCACTAGGTCATTTTGGGCTGGGCTTTAAAGATTACACACATTTCACATCACCAATACGCCGCTATTCTGATCTAATAATTCATCGAATACTCAAATCACATATACAATCCGACGAAATAGTATACACTAAAGATGAACTTTTACCAATAGGTGAAAAGTGTTCTGAAATGGAGCGTGTTGCCCAAAAAGCTGAAAGAGAGCTTTACAAGATAAAATCATGTAGACTTATGGAACACAACATTGGTGACAATTTTACTGCTGTTATTTCTGGCATATCCAAGTTTGGGCTTTATGCTGTTTTAAAAGAAAAGCCTGTCGAAGGCATGATACCATTTGTACTTATGAATGACGATTATTATGTAGTTAACGAAGAGAATTATACAGTACGAGGGCGGAGCAAAGGAAGAATTATTTCTTTAGGTGATATTTTAACTGTTACTCTTGTTAAAGCTGACCATCTATCCGGACAGATTGATTTTATTCCCGCAGACATTAGACCTCAAAAAAAAGCTGACAATAAAGAGACAATTACACAAAAGGATAAAAAATTCTATTCTGAATTTGAAAAAAAGAGCAGACGCAAACCAAAAAAAAGTAATCGCAAAAAAAAGTAGCCAACAATAAGGAGGAACCATACATATGAAATATTCACTAAAAGAAATAATTGATATGGCAGTATCAATTGAAGATAACGGGGTATATTTTTATACAAAGTGCGCGGATAAATTTGATGATACTTCCAAAAAGGAATTCTTTTTAATGCTAGCTGATGAAGAAAAAGAGCATAAAAAAATTTTTTCATCCATGCTTAACACTATTCCTGAAGCTGAAGGGACTTTTGCCGATGAGTACTATATGTACCTAAATGCGATAACTAGACAACAGGTATTTAAAGACATTGACTCCATTGATAGCTACCTTGAAAAAGTAAAAAGCATAGGAGATATATTTATCACAGCAATACATACAGAACAGGATTCTATTATGTGGTACAGAGAACTATTAGACATGTACAAAGGTGATACAAAGTCGATTGACGTGTTAAATAAATTGATCGCTGAAGAGAAAAAGCACATCATCCGCCTTTATCAGGTAATGAACCCTTAAACAAAATTCATATTATCCAATCATTACAGAAAAACACAAACCAGATACAATAATTTGATTCGTGGTATAATAAAAGCCGGCGTTACCGCCGGCTTTCGTATTTATTAGTCTTTTTTGTTTTTTGAAAAAACTTTTTCCATAAATGGCATAATCATATCCATGGGTATCGGAAAAATTGTTGTTGAATTGTTTTCTGTCGCAATTTGCTGAAGAGTCTGAAGATATCTTAGTTGTACAGAAATTGGATGTTTCTCCATCTGTTCAGCAGCTTGTACCATCTTTTCTGCTGCCTGTTGCTCACCTTCAGCAGCAATTATTTTTGCACGACGCTCACGCTCGGCTTCTGCCTGCTTTGCCATGGCTCGCTGCATCTCCTGTGGCAAATCAACATGCTTTATCTCTACTGCAGAAACCTTGATCCCCCAGGGATCAGTCTGCCTGTCAAGAACAGTCTGTAAATCCGTGTTTATTTTTTCCTGATCCGAAAGTAGTTCATCTAATTCAACACTTCCGAGTATTGACCGTAATGTAGTTTGCGCTAACTGTGATGTATTGTACACATAATCTTCAACTTCGATAACAGCTTTGATAGAATCAAGAACTCTAAAATAGACGACAGCGTTAACCTTGATTGAAACGTTATCACGACTTATTACGTCCTGTGAGGGAACATCCATTGCTACTGTACGCAGCGAAACACGAATTAATTTATCCACAAAAGGAATAATAAGAAAAAGCCCCGGTCCTTTTGGCTGTTTAAGAACACGACCAAGACGAAATACAACTGCTCGTTCATACTCTTTGATTATCTTCACGGAAGAACTTATAAAACCAACCACTAAAACCATAACAAACATAATTGTTGTCAGATTTTCATAAAACAACTGTTCCATATTAAATCTCCTCTCTTATTAATTTGGTAACTGTTAATATCATTCCTTCAATATCGGTTACCTCTATATTATCACCCTTTGATAACGAGACATCAGATCGGGCACTCCACAGCTCTCCATGTACATAAACCTTGCCCTCGGAAGCAGGAACAAAATCTGTTGCCGCGGTTCCAATTTGACCAGCAAGGCTTTCAGGCCCTACCTGAACTCTTGTCTTGTGAACTGCAACAACAGCACGCATAACAATAAAAACAAGCACCAGTATTAATAATCCGGTAGTAGCAATAGTCATCCATGAGACAGAAAAGCCCTGTAACGGATTGTCGAAAAGAAGCAATGATCCGCTAACAAAAGCACTAACACCACCTAGGGTAAGAAGTCCGTAGCTTGTAATAAATACCTCCATTACTAGCAGTATTACAGAAGCCGCAATCAAAATTACGCCCACTATAGATACAGGTAATATTCGCGCAGCCATAAAAAAAAGTATTAATGATGTAACACCAATAACAGCAGGAACAATCAAGCCCGGTTGTTTAATCTCGAATACTATACCGCCAATACCGACTATTAAAAGCAGCATGATCAATTGAGGATCGGCGAAAAAATTCAGAAACTTCTGAGAGCTCTTCATATTATATTTACTCTCCAAAATACCTTTAGTTTTAAAAGTAAACGATTTATTCGCGAAATCAATTGTATACCCATCAAGCTTTTGCAAAAGATCACGCTCGTCATCTGCAATGATGTCTATTATGCCTTTTTCGTATGCCTCCTTATAGCTACTCGAAGAGGCGTTTATAATGGCATCTTCAACCCACTCTATGCTTCGTCCCCTCTTTTGTGCAAGACTTCTTCCATAGGCAACCATATCGTTGAGCACCTTCATGCCCATTACATCCTTCTGATCATCATTCGAATCTTCTTTAGAAAAAGATATCCCCGGGGAATAGGGATGCATCGCTCCGATTTCGCTTCCTGACGCCATAGCGTTCACATCACCCGCAAGCATTATATATGCTCCAGCCGATGCCGCTTGCGCGCCGCTTGGACCAGTATATACAACAACAGGAATTTCGCTTGCTAAAATTGCTTTTATGATATCCCTCATCGGGTTAACAAGCCCCCCAGGTGTATCTATTACAAAAAGAATAAAACTGTCACCCGTCTCGGCTGCCATTTTAATCGAATTTACCACATGAGCACCACTTATTGGATTAACCGAACCTTTTAAGTCTATGCGGGCATAGGTTTCTTCGGCATAAGCAGCAGAACAGATATTCAGAAATAAACAGAAAAAAACAGAATATATTGCTGATCTTCTAATCAAAATCTAATCTCCAGTTACTTTTTGTTAATAAATCCAGTTTAAGAAAAAATTGTCATAAAACAAGTTATCATTAATTATATGCTTAGGATCATCAAAGTCAACCTATATTTTTAATTCGCATTCTGCGATATAGAGTTAGAACAATTTAAACTTCAAGCCGAATATAGCAATACTGACTCACTATTAATCTATATATGATGATATAAAAGATTTATTTTGACAAAAATGCACACTCATTTATTGTTGTGTTCTAAACTATTAGTATTGCTGTTCAAGTCAAAATAGCCTTTATTGTTAAAGTTATAGCTACGATTCAATGTGGCTTTCTAGCTTCAAGGATATCTATATGAATTATACAAAAGCACCCGGAATAGAAGACATCTTCCCTGACAGAATTGAACTCTGGAACCATATCATTGACACAGCTCGCAACGTATTTAAAGAATACAATATCAAGGAAATTATTCTTCCTATCATGGAGTTTACCGAAATATTCGCTCGTGGAATCGGTGATGAAACGGATATTGTTTCCAAAGAGATGTTTACGTTTGAAGACCGAGGCGGCCGAAACCTTACACTGCGCCCAGAAGGAACGGCATCACTTGTACGTGCCTATTGCGAAAACGGAGACTATAACCGTCTTGCCAGTAGCAAATTTTTTTACTGCGGTCCCATGTTTAGAGCCGAGAAACCACAAAAAGGAAGGCTTCGGCAGTTTAACCAGTTCGGTGTTGAATTTTTTGGTGAAGATTCCGCATATAATGATTTCGAGATAATTGCAGTAATGGACACCATCACAAAAAGACTAGGAATTAACGATTATACGCTTCTGATAAACTCTATTGGTAACGAAAACGAAAGAAATATTTTTGTAAATGAACTAAAAAAATATTATAGTGATAAAATTGAAAAACTTTGTGATAATTGCAAACGACGTCTTGATAAAAACGCTCTTCGAATACTTGATTGCAAAGAACCGGGCTGTAATGTACTAAAAAAAGATGCTCCATTAATCAATAACTTTCTTGATGATGAAAGCCTTAAACATCACAATGAGCTTAAAAGATTGCTCGATAACGCCGGTATAAAATACATTGAAGACCCTCTTTTGGTTAGAGGTCTGGATTACTATTGCAAAACAACCTTTGAATTTGTTACAGACAGCCTTGGTGGTCAAAATACCTTTGCAGCTGGCGGACGCTACAACAAACTTGTCGAGATGTTCAGTGGAAAACCAAAACCGGCGGTAGGTTTTGCGGCCGGCATAGAACGCCTTTTCCTTATGCTTGAATCAAGTTTTGAGCCCGAAACATCTCTTGATATTTACATCATACATACTGGCGATAATGCGAGACCAAAAGCCAGCCTAACGGCGTATGAACTTAGAAATGCCGGGATCAGTGTAGATTTTGACCCGGTTGGTGGAAGCTTTAAATCACAAATGAAGAAGCTTAACCGTGAAAATTGCCGTTTTGTCGTAATCATATCTGATGAGGAACTGGAAGGCAATTACGCTACAGTCAGAGACGCACAAACACGAAAAGAAGTTAAAATTGGGTTTGACACTTTGATTGCCAATATAAAGGATATGTTGTAGAATATAGCTATCAATCAGTTTTTTAACGTTAAATGACACCATAAGGATCTTTATGAAAACACCGCTTTCAAAAATAATGGAGTCGTACCCTTTTCTTGATGAATCTGTTGCCAGGGAAGCATTTATTTTTGATGTGCTAAACGAATTAATTACGGTTCAAAAAAGTGTCGAAAAAGGTCAATCACGTTATTTTGCAACAAAAGACCATATGTACAAATCACGTGCCATAAAGATGCCGTTTACACCCTCTAGAGACAAGAATATACTTTTTTTACTGGATCTATTAACATCTAGATATCCAGAATATATAACAACATTAATACACTTCGAAATATCTGTAGATGAAAAAAGTAAAAAATTAAACGTCAAAGAAATCGAGGAATACTGCTACTCCCTTGCATCGGAAGAGATTGAACGGCTTCAAAAGCTTCGAGACGAACAGACTCGCAAATCTATTTCAGATCTTATATCAAAATTCAGGGTATTTAACCTTACCCGTTTAATGAGCGAGGTGCAAAACAAAAAGCCTTTTAACCGTGTACTGCAAAAGATGGCTAACAAAGATATTTTTATCTATAAAAATGTTGAAATCAGAAACAACAAGTTCTCTCCAACAATGGAAATATGCTTTCATTCAAAGAACTATGCTGCTGTAAAAAGCTCCCTCAATCTGCAGTCCTTTAAGACCATAATGGCCAACTATCAGGATATGATTAACCCTCGTCTTCGAAACTATGGAATTATGAACGCAGATTTTTCTGACTATAAAGAGAACAAGATAGACTATATACTGCACATAATGCTTGAGGATCTGAAATCGACACTTACGCCTAAAGATTCAGTTCTTGTTGCCAATTTTAAATCGCTCAGAGACTGCATTATACGTGTAGAAAACGCACTTGATCCTGTTAAGGTTTACAATAACGAGATATTGACCTTTATTAGACGCAATAGAGTTTCAACCGCATCTGATATCGCAGCTTCTATTTTATCGATAGATGAATCAGTTGTAAGAAGTTGGGGCACCGAAGATCAGCTTAAAAAAGAGAAGATTCAAACGTTTAAAGATGCTTCTGGAGCTGAATATTACGTATATTGCCCTGTTTTGATGCAAGAATTTAAAAATTACTACAATCTGATAAGATATGATCAGGATAAATTTGAACAGCTTTCTCCAACCCTGCAGAAAAGTACATCCGTTAAACTAAACGGAATTACCGAAATAGTATCACGAGTATCGGCCCAAAGTGACGCCCCCTCAATACTTAAAATTTCCAAAGAAGATATTGAATCTTTATTAGAGCTAATCGAGGAATATCAGGCTTGGCTAAAACAGAAAGAGTTGCGCAAAGAACTATCTAGTGACGAACTTAGAGGTTCAGGACGCAGCGGGCGTTCTGTTTTTGGTGCTCTTATAAGCGCTATAAAGTCTCTATTCGGTATTTTTTCAAGAGACGACATATCGGACAAAATTTCGAGTAACGGCGACGATTATTCACCTATATCGACTGCCCCAGGATCGTCAAAAAAACCTCTAACAAAAGAGGCTAAAACTATCTATGCTCAAACAAGATCACGAAAAGCCCCAATTCTTGCATTATCAGAATTTATTGTTTTAAGTAAAGAGAACGACAAACTGGTAGACCAGATAATCAATGATATGCGTCAAAACAACCTGAAGATTATAATGCCTGTCTACAATGCACGAAAAGTTCTTTACCCTAAAAGAAGTTCCAAACTGCTGATTCCTGATATTGAGTATCTTCTTATTGATCCAGCAGTCATTCGAACATCAGAGTCTATCACCAATTATGTAGATTCTCTTGTAGGCTTTAAATTAAAAGATGATATTATTTCAGGAACAGTACTGATAAATATCGAAAAATATTTGAGAAATATCCAAAGGCAACAAAAAGCAAAGCTTCGCATAAAAAGAGCACAGCATCAACATTTAAAGAATAAACACGATTCAGATAAAAATATTTAGAGAAAAAATTAGAGTATTTGATCAAGATTTGGGGCAATCGCCTCCACCCGAACATGCGCATGATGGTGCACTGTTTTTTGAAGACGGTTCATTACTCTTTCCCGACTTATAATCATTAACATAAAATCCAGAGCCCTTGAATATTATTCCGGCACCTGCTCCTATTATTCGCTTAACCGTGCCCCCGCACTTTTCACATTTTTCAAGGGGATCTGCACTCATCGACTGAAAAGCTTCAAATACATGTCCACAATCCTGGCATTTGTAATCATAAGTAGGCATAAGTACCTCTCAAAAAAAGTATTAATTTGGATGATTTTCAGACATAAAAATTCAAGTCAATATTTGTCAAGCACGAATAGACTATTTCGAATTCATTAAATACGAATTGATATCAATTCCATATTTTTCAAAAATGGAATTTGTCGCGATATCAAGCTGAACAAGAGCAATATTGTAACCTACCAACGCTTGAAGCTCATTTTGACGGCTATCTACATATGCATCAAGGCCATTTTTTACCGTTTCCGCTGTAAATCGTCCACGTCTCAGGTTAGCCTGCATCTTTCTATAATAAGCACCAAACTGTATACGAACAGCCTTGCTCTTCTGGTAAATACCGTAGCTTGTATTTACATTATCTACTTTACTTTTAATCTCGTCTTTTATCTCGCGTTCACTTTTTTGTATTCCCAATTCAGCCTGACGAAGTTTAAAATGCGCGTCTCTCAAACTCACCTTTTGATTAGGATTTGAAAGTGGATGAGTAAGCTTTGCGCGAACTTCATAGTAATTACCCTCAAAAGAAAGAGCATCACTTGTGGCTTCGCCAAACTCTTCTTGCACGCCATACGCACGGACAGTGCCGGAAACAGAGAGCTCGGGCAATGATTCATTCTCATATAAGCCGGTCTCTAATCTTGCATTTTTTAACATTAGTTGAGCAGTTTTGTAATCAGATCGACGGGCTAAAGCAGTGTTTATTAATGCAGATTCGTTAATCTCTGGCAAGGTAGTGACAAGTTCAACTGTCTCACCGATGTCCACACTATCATCAAGGTTAAGAAGAGTTCTTATCTTTCTACGGCTAGACTCAAGGTTATAACGGGCATTATCGAGACTTATTTGCGCTCCGGAAACAAGAGCATTGTAATAGTTTTGTTCAAAACTTTCGGATAAACCAAGTCTAACATTTTCGTTTACAATGGCGCGAACCTTTCGAGTTTCGGCAAGTTTGGTGCTGGCGTTTTTAAAAGACTCACGCGCAAGAGCAAGCTGCCAAATATCAATAATAAGACCGGCCGAAACGGCTGATATTTGGTACTTGAGCATTTCCCGCTGAATATCGGCTCCGTTTTTCATCATTGCAAGCTGCTTACGGTCATTTATACCAAAACCATTTTTCAACAGCTGCTGTTCCACCGACACAAAAAGAGCAGGTGTATGTGTTGTCCCACCG
>DAOTGZ010000046.1:0-14623 GCA_035447445.1 Spirochaetota bacterium
GGTTTAAAGAGGCATACACTTCTGCCTTGTTCAATAGAGACCACCTTAATAACCAATCAGGATACTAGCTCGTTATACTCCCGTCTTAAACCGTTTTCATGTCGCCCCATATATTTCAAGATTATTTTTTTAGAAGGTTTTTTTTGCAAAACTTCTAAAAGACGCAATACAAGTAGATATTTTCTTCTCCAATGCTGTACCGACGGTATAGATAGCTTAAGCTCTTTGGCAATCTCCCAGTCTTTCATAAGGTAATTACCTTTTTTATCTTTTTTGTTAAGCGAACAAAATTTCTCAATTACCTCTGACTCAAAAGCTTCTATGCGGTTTTTCTTGACCTTTCTGTAATCATGTTCACTCCAACGTTTTTGATTACGCTCCTGCCAACCGGACATTTTTTTGTCTTTCCAGTACGGATGACGGTTACGGGCATACTGAATATCTTCGCTGGTAAAACCGGTCTCCTCTTTCCATTGACGGCAAAGAATTGTCTTTCGCCCTCTAGGCACATCACTGTAAAGAGATCTGTGAATGTATTCATCCGGTGTCTTTGAGTTAAGTATCTGTTTTTCAGAAAAATTGGTTTTTTTGTTTGATATTTGTTTCATAGACCCTCTAAAAATATTTTTTTTTAAAAAATTTCATTACTCGCATAACGTCAAACATTAATTTTTATTTGGTCTTATTTATTAAAAAAAAATTATATTTAAGGTCTAATTTTAATATTTTTATAACAGACGATCTTTATGCAACCGTATCCATAAAACCCCATCGTGCGGTATATGGCAATAAAAACATGTCTTTACTCATATTTTTATAGTATATTCTATTTTTCATATTATTTATCCCGCTAACATTCTACAGAGATTAACATAATGCAATTATATATTCCACACATTATAGAACACGCGTTATTTTGATTCCTGTAAAACGCAGAAAACAATATAACCTGTTACGATATGTTAAAAAAAATTCACTACAATGCTTTGGTAAAACCAAGTTTTAGATAAAAAGGGGCTACCAATAAGGTGAGAAACTTAAAGAAGGAAACTTCGGAATATTTGATAAAGATATTCTACTCAAAGGATAAGTGAAACGGATAAATCTGAAGTGTCACTCAAAGGAGTTTTCATCCAAAGGAAAGTCGCCCTGCTTAACTTCTTGAGAATAGTTATCAAGAGCGGTTATAACCTTACCCGCAAGACCCGCATAATCTTTAACCATCTTGGGACGGAACGTATCATCTAATCCCAAGACATCATTAATAACAAGAACCTGACCATCACAATCTGGCCCTGCCCCGATTCCTATAACAGGTATTCTCAATGCTTCACAGATGCGTTTAGCCAAACTACGAGGCACAAGCTCCAGAACAAGTGCGAAAGCTCCAGCATCTTCTATTCGCTTCGCATCATCAACCATTCTCCGAGCTTTGTCTTCTTCTCGCCCCTGAACCCTGAACCCGCCAAAATTATGAATGGATTGTGGTGTCATTCCCAGATGTCCACAAACTGGTATAGAACAGGCTGTTAAATGTGAAACAAGTTCTGTAAAATAAGAGCCTCCTTCTAGTTTTACGCTATTGGCCTTGCCTTCCTGAATAAGCCTTCCGGCATTCTCTATGGTCTTCTCTTTCGAAACGTGATACGACAAAAAAGGAAGATCCGCGACGATGAACATATTCGGAGCACCTCGTCTTACAGCAGCTGTATGGTAAACCATCTCATCGACTGTAACAGGAAGAGTATTATCATAACCAGCTTGCACCATACCACCACTGTCACCTACCAATATAACATCAATACCTGAACGTGACACGAGTTTTGCCATCGTATAATCGTAGCAGGTTATCATCGATATTTTTTCACCCTGCTTTTTCATATCAAGCATGGTATTAACAGTAATGTTTTTTCTTTTCATTGTACACCTCAATGTAAGCCACACCGTCGCGTGGATCAGATAAATCAGGGTTAAGCTCAAGCAAATGCTTAAGTACAAAAATCCGCTCGCGAATGCCCGGATGCGGTAAAACAAGATCCGGGCATTCAACAACAGTATTGTTATAAAGTAGAATATCAAGATCAATTAACCGCGGCCCTTTTTCAACAGAAGGCACACGACCTAATTTAACTTCTATCCCTTTCAATTTTACTAAAAGTTCATTAGCAGAGCATTCGGCAGATACATAAACAACAGTGTTTAAAAAATCGGGTTGGTTCTCATACAAAACCGGTTTTGTGTTTTCGATACTGCTTTGACGCAAAACAGTGATACCACAACGGTTCATCTCCTCACAAGCTCGAATTATGTTAAGTTCTCGATTGCCCAGATTCGTACCAATGCCAATATATGCTTTATTCATCATTTCTCTTCACGGTGATCTGAACCTGAAAGTTCCATTATATAACACATCTCTTTTATCCGAGAAAGCACTCGGCCTCCCCCTAACTCTTTCATGGACTCGGCCGGATTGTTATTAGAGGTGAAAATAGTAAATTTTTCGGCCTCATAGCGTGAATCCACAAGATTATAGAGCGTCTCCTGTTCCCAAGGTGAATCACGTTGAACACCAAAATCATCGACTACCAGCACATCAATCTCGGCAAGATCACGCTCGATCTGCGAGGACTGACCGTACATTTGACTGCCTTCAACGAAAGTAGAGCGTAAGCGTCCAAAAAAATTACGGGAAATTTTAAGATACTTTCCAGACACCGCGTATCTGCTAATTAGTTCTGTAAGAATGATAGCCGATATCATTGTCTTACCTGTTCCAGGGTTGCCCCACAAAAAAAGTCCCTTCGAAACATCGGGAAAGCTGTGAATTATTTTATATGCTGCCGATTTTACTTTGTTATCCGCCTGTGTTTTTACATTAAAATCACTCAAAAATAGCCATCTGTACTTTTTATCAATTTCAGATTTCGAAAACAGTGCATTAATACGGTTAATTCGACGTCTAACCGGATTACAAGGGCACTCACTGATTTTCCCATTTTCGGCATAAAGATAGGGGCTCTCTCCACCGCACCTGCAATGTGGTAAAACACATTTAGGGCAAGGAGTTATCGGATTTTCACCCGTAATATAGGCATCAGGATTCTTGATAATTCCTGTGCCTTCACAAAACTGACAAAACTGTACAACTTTTGTTTTCTCTACTGGATCCTGACCCATAATACCGCCGGTTATAAAGATATTAATAATGACAATTACTTCTCGCAGGTTTTTTCACATAAAATATCTGTCAATTATTAAATGCTAAACATTTTGATGTAAAAATCCGAAATTTGTAGTAGCTTTATTGCGGGCGCGTGTTAATTTTAGATACAAATAATTACGTCGGCAACAGCAGATAATAATGAGCAAATATAATAGAAGAGGAATCCCTATGAAACGTAAACTGTGTATGACTATATGCGCACTTTCTGTCCTGACCGTTTTAATCTTTGCATCCAGCATTTACGCGCAAGATACTGCCGCGCCCGCGGTTGATGGCGACAAAGTGCCTTCTGAAATGGGTGGACAGTGGCGAGTTGAGGATTTTCACCCTTACGTAAAAGCACTTGATGACCTGAGAAAACTTTCGAAAGAGTATGCTGAAAAAATAATGATAAAATCTATCGATGAATACTCTATCGGAATGGATATACTACGAGATATGGACGCAAACCTCTCTAACCTTCAAAAACAGTATGACCGGCAAAACAATCTTAATGAAAGATGGTATTGGCAAGAAATAGACCGTGAGAACCAACTCAAGCGCCGCAAAGGTATGCTGAAATATTCAGCTAAACTTCGCGCTATTACATATTTTACACGCAGTATAAACAGCCTTGACCAGATACAATCCGAAGAAGTCAGAAAAGATCCGAAGTTTGTGGAGTTTCAAATTCGCCTATTTAAAGCATACGTTTCGGCTCAATACGACATTCATAACCTTAAGCCATGTATTCCTATCCTTGAACGTTATATTGCAATAAACGACAATACAAAACAGGACGTACAAGCATATAAATACTTGGCAAGCTGTTACGGATATATGGAAAAATCTTTGGCCAAATATAACACAACTATAAGTGAAGAGCGCGTAATAAAATACAAACAGAAGAAAAATCAGGCTCTACTTATGGCAACCGAAATTGAGTACGGTATTGAATCCATCGAATACAGAAAGCTTAAAGATATCGTAGAAATAGATGAAATACAATCAGAAAGAATCAATAATTTTAGATAGAAGCCGATAATCAGATTTTGCAACCATTGAGTATTAATTTTCCCGAATGACCGCTATCGCAGCGGTCATTTTTTTTCCTCGTTAAAAAGCCCGCAATAAATTATTAAATACGATATTTTTTTATAGCAAAGACTTAAGTCGTCTGGTTTTTTCCATGCAATCATTTTGATCTTTTCCTCCAACAAAAAAGAGAAGACGTCGAGATCGGTACAGCATGTTTTTATAATAAAACCTGGGGGGTGTCAAAAGCCTTACATTGCGATTATCAAACATTTCCGCTAATTTTTGGCAAAGTTCGGGTGAATATACTTTTTGTTGAATACTGACTATGCCTCCACAATCAACTCTAAACCGTTTTTTGCAAAGTATTGCCAAATCGGCAATAGAACGGCGAGCATTAATCTCACAACAAATCTCTTTATATATGCTATTATTAGACTTATATAAAAAACCATCACAATTAACCGGACCAAAATATCCCGATTCGTATAGTACCTTAGAGAGCCCAAAAGCTGATTTCTCGATTAAGCCATATAATGGGCTGTCACATGAATTACAGTAATAAAAGACCGAACTAAAAATTCCACGGGGACTGTTATCAAGAGAACGTACAGTTAAAAAAGACATTTCTCCTTCTTTCGATATATAAAAACCGTAAGAAAAATCACTGACTCTTTTTACCCACTGCTCACAGACAGCCCTATTATCGATTACAATCTTCTCCAGACATCTTTCTGTCTGAACAATATTAAATCCATACGCGGAACTTCCACAAAGAGGTTTTACCACAAGGGGATAATCGTAATTTTTAGCAAAAACACAAACATCTTTAATGGAGCTCACAATTTCACGCCTTATTAGTGAACCCATTTTTTTAGACACTTCAAGAGAAAAACTGCGACAGTTAGCTTTAGCTACATTTATAACGCCAGGATAACTTTCAGGGTCACATACCAACGAAAGGCTATCGCTGTTTATTCCCCATAAATACAATTCGGAAGATAGATACTGTTTGCACTCCTCCCGTATCACGAGGGATCCGCAGTCACCTGAAATTTGAGCAAGATACTTGTAATAATTCTCCTCAGGCCTTACATGCGATACAATTACATCATCATCCTCTGCCAAAGCAAGTGGAAGCAAGTTCAAAAGATAAACTTGGGCAAGAAACCCTTCTGGAACACGAACATTGGCTATATCAAAATCAGTATTTAAATAATATATCATGGCCTTTTATTTTGATAACCTTTAGGAATGTTAAATAATTTAAAGCTTTATAAAAATTATTTTTATAGCTTTCAACCGGCAAACAGGAAAGTTGCAAATTATTTTTCACTAGGCGATGTTAATAATCTAGAGCTTTCTTACTACTATAATTGTAATGTCATCATCCAAAGAGGCGCCGTCCCTGTGATTATTCAGATTTTTTACGAAATAATCCAATACATCCGCGATGTCCCTGCCCTCTGGTATACTCTCAAAGGTTTCGATTATTCCTGGCAAACCATACTTCGCACCACTTCTATTTTGGCACCTTTCAAAACCATCTGTGAAAAGCAAAAAAATGTCTCCCTTTTTAACTGAAAAAGAGAGCATATTAAAATCCTGAACATTACTTTTGCCACCCATTTTTTGAGACTTAAAGCTTCGTCCGGCTGGAGCAACAACGCGTACTACACCGTTGGAGGCACTACGAAAAAGTATATCCGTGTGTCCGGCATTAACATATTCCACCCGTTCCTGATCAAATTTTAGAATTTTTCCCGACAAGAAGATATTCATTCCTCCAAGTTCTGTGCTCAAATCTTTTTGCACCTTCTCAAAAATTAAAGAGAGTTTTTCATTCCATAGCTGAATAAACCGCTTGTATATTATCGAGCGCATAAGAATTGTTACAAGACCCGGCGCCAATCCATGAGATGTTGTTTCAAAAAGCGATACTCCCTTTAATGTGCGTTCATGGGTATAAAAATCGTACATGTCACCGCTTACATCACTCTGTTTTAAAGTAATAAATGCCGCCTCGTAATTATCGGTTTCCGGAACTCTTCTTGGAAAGATATAACTCTGAACAACCCCCATTACCTGTGAATCGGTCCGATTACTCTCTTCCATGATATCAATCTTAGATTGAAGAGTTACATTATCATCTGTAACAGATTCACATATTTTTTTAACCGAAACAAGTTCCATATCTATCTCTTTTATCTCTTTAAAAAGTGAATCGGTTCGTCCATGATCGCGTTTACTCACCATTATTTTACGGCGTACTGCCTGAACCGAAGAAGCAATTGTAATAATTACGCTTCCAAGCCCAATAAAAACAACCGGCCTTAAAAGATGCTCGGAAGCGACAAACCATATTAGACCGACAAAGAGCAATAAAACAAGAAGTAGGGTCTGCATCTGATAGTTAAAAAAAATGCAAAATGGGAATATTCGTTCAAAAAAAGTTTCAGCAAGTGGACTAGCAAAAAAGTTCTTAATAACATTATAATTAAAAAGAAGAGAAACCAAAGCTATAAGCAGTAGAGAAACAGAAAAAATTAACCGGTTAAAACCAAAAAAATAGAGTAGAATAACAACAGCAATAAACCCTAGTAACAAATAGCAGGCAATCCAAAGCGAATAACGATTGCCCCCACGAAAAGAGATCAATAAAATTGAGCAAAGTGAAATAAAAGAGAGAGCGCCGTACAAAACAGGCAAATCAAATCGGCTAATGTTAAAAATAAGATATAAATAGTGGGAATCGGCCAACAAAAGAGCCAAATAAGCCATCATGATACCTATAGAAAGTGCGATGCATCTTCGATCAGAAGGCGAAATCAATAAAAACAAGAGAAGTAGACCTGTCGCGAAGACAATAACGGCAGCTAAAATTGCTATTTTAAGATGAAAATCATACTCATACTGCTGCAATTTCGCAAAAAAATCTATCGAAAAAGGGAAGCCCTCGGTAATAATTCCTGAAACCGGATCTTCATTACCACCCTTGACCCGGAAACAGAGTACATTAAAACCGTCATTTAACAGATAGAAAGGTATTTCAATAACCTTATTACGGAAAATCAATGTTGTATCAATATCAAAATGATTATACAGTGATTTTCCATTTAAATATAGTTCGAAACCAGAGCCAATCAGAGGTATAGAAATTCCGAGAGATCTTCTAATCGACGTATGACGATCTATATGAAAACTGGTAAGTAACGTAAACTGTCTATCATCAATTTCTGCTTCATCCTTGAAAAGCTCCGGATAAGTTAAAGCTCTATCATAACCTGCTGTTACTATTTTTTTCCAATCAACTGAGGGCGGAAAGGTTGATATCTGTTCGGGATAAAAGCCCTGGCGAACATAAAAATCTCTATTGGTAAGATCAATAGGAAGGTTTTGACCCTGCATAGGTACACTGAGCAGAACCAGACACAAGGGAACAAGAGCTTTCAAAACAGCTCTATATAGCATGATTAACCTGACCCAACATTATAAATCCGACAATCATGGATTATCCTCCAAAAAGATCAAAAAAACTATTACCCGGCTCCGGTTCTTCAGTTTTTTCTGCTCCTGGAGGTTCCGCATACTTATCACCGTATTTACTGCCTTCTGACTTGTCTCTTGGCGAGAAGAATCGCAACTCGTCTTCTGACAGTCTTTTGTCGATTGCATTTTTATTAATAGGTAAAGGTATGTATTCACCCTCTTCAACTTCATTTTGATTACGTCTTTCGGGTAATGAATAATCGACAACACTGCTCTCTATCCTGTTTTCAATACGACTCAAAGAAGCCTTGATATCAGGATTATTTGGATCAGCAAGCAGAGCTTTTTCGTAGTCCTGCCTGGCATCTCGATATTTGCCAAGACTTTCGTTAGCCAAACCGCTATAAAGGAAAACCATAGCGTGTTGTAAATTATAGTTTATGGCGCGTCTTAGGTATTCAAGAGCATACCGGTACTCACCAACCATATACATCAGAACACCAACCTGGTATAGCACCTGAGGATTATTAGGCTCAAGCCTTAACGCCCTATCAAAATGAACAAATGCCTTATCAAGCTGCTGTAGGGTTATATATATCAAACCCAAGCGATAATGAGCCTCAAAATTGCTGTCATTTAAAATCAGTATGCTCTCATAAATGTCCTTGGCTTCTGTCCAATTTCGACCTTCCTCAAGTTCAGTCGCGGCTCGCACGAAGGTAAGTTCTTTTACAGTCAACAATCCTTCAACATAATGCCTGATATCATAGTCATATTCACCTGCTTTTCTCAGGCTAGACAAAAATTCGGCTTCTTCTTTAAAATCACCTTTCAAAGCTACATTCTCTGACTTTTTCAATAATGTAAGAATGTCACGATTATCCTCAAGAATTACAGCAAGTGTTTTCTTTAAATCCATACTGTCATCATCAAATTTTAGAGAAAGAAACTTGTCATGAATCGAATCAAAAGAACGCAACATGCCACTCTCAGAGAAAACATCGTTACAATCACCCATAAACGGTGACGACAGATAGTCAATTTTTTGAGGAACATTTTTTGTTTCCGGCAAAGAAGAGTCCAGTATATAGGAGAGACAGTGAACATCTCTATAAAAAAGTGACCGATTTTTTTTCGAGCTAGATATCTGGTAATTGATTCTCTCTAGCCCTTCCCTGTTTATGGCAAAATCACTTTCGTTGCTACCGGCAAGAACAAGGTTTTCCCCAAAATAAAAAACGATATGATGTTTAAAAGACTTTTTAAACCCAGAAACAGCACTATTAACTAGACAAGAACTTGCACTTTCGGGTTGTATCAACTGGAAAAAGAGACTTTTACCTTCTAGGTAACGTTTTACTACCTCGTAATATGTTTCAGAAAAACGAATACTATTATGGGTCTGGTCATAGATATTGGGAATATCGACTATCGCGTCGTACCTTCTATCCCGGTTTTTAAAAAAGGTAAAAATATCTGATTTGAAAGTGACCATGCTTTTACGTCCCGAAACAGGTGTCGAATTATAATCGACCTGTGAATCAAGCATATAATCAAGACATTCACCATTATCAAAAATCTCATATACGTTATTATCAAAAAATTTACGGTTGCCATCAATAAACAAAACTCCATCTCGGTTGTTATCGGTAAAGAGAGTCAAGGAAAGAACTGAGCGGCGCAAATCGCGTATAAACTGATCAGATATCTTCATTACACGCTTATCGTTAAACAATATGTCAGAATTGATGTCAAAGTAATCCGAATTCGAATTAAAACTGTAAACCGCATCGTAATTACGTGTATAGGTGACATAAAGAGCCGAATCAAGACTTATTTTAAAATAGAGATGTGTCATAATAAAAGCTGGAACAACTATAATAAACAATAAAAGGTAAAGCCCTTTTCGATATTCATTATCGCTCCTCTGTGCCAAGTGAAGCCCAGGAAGCACTATATTCAATGCCGCAACGAGATAAAAAAATACAAAGAACAGCCTGTTTGAAAACACTACGAAAGAGAGTGCTATAATCACTGGTATAGGGATAAGGAAAATACCGAAACGTAATATTCTATAGGCATGTATCTGATCGTATCGTCCAATAATAAACTGGGTAGTATGGTATAGAGTCATTCCGAAACAGAAAGCCAAAGGAATAATAAAAAGAGCACCGTAATAAAACGGCAGCTGATCGGAAAATCGATTTAGCATAATGAAAAAGAACAGAAAAAAGAACGGGTAATACATTTCCGAGTAAATATGCCAATACCTGCTCTTAAGAACAAAAGAAAGCATGAAACCTAAGGCCAAGAAAATGAATATTACCGATAAAAAGAACAGTTTTATATACAATAGATCGTTATAAAAACGAATAAAAGTAAAAAATCCAAGTATTGTGTATATCACTATATACAGAAAATTCAGATAATTGAATACCAGATCCTCTTTCTTTTCTACAGCGGTTTCTGTTTTTTTTATTTCACTGCTGTACTTGACCTCGCGGGCAAAGAATGGATCAGGGCTGTACTCCAGTTTAAAAATAAAAGCTAAAGCTACCAACGGCAGAAAAGGCATAAACAGCAAAAATCCGGGTAAAAAATCCAGTTGTACAGCAGAAAACCATACTCCTCCAGCAATAAGGCCCAGAAGCATATGCATTACAAAGAAATGTCCGCTCTTTTTTTCATCAAAGAACTTGCCACACACCACTTTCAAAATATAGTTATTTATTACTCCACCCACAAAAGGAACGGCTGAAACAACCAGCACAAGAAAGGGTGTATGCTCGATATATGCAACAATAAGATGTCGGTAATAATCATTAAGAAAATATTTAACCGAAAACAAGGTTATAAATACCAGCGTAAACAGAAGAAGCGCACCGCAAAAAAACCAACGACTCTGTTTTAAACGCTTAAAAATCTGTGAACCTGCAATAATACCCAAAAAATGGAAAAAAAGCATATATATTACTACATTATTAAAGACAGAACGATAAAAAAATACCGTTTTGGCGTCAATAAACACCATAGTAATTGCCACACCTACAGCAAAATTGACCAAAAAAGCGACGGATAAAGCTATTATTCTCTGAGAACGGCTTTTATAATGATATTGTTTGAGTTCACTCATAGATTATTCCCGGAAACAGTACTTAACAGGTTATATATGTTTTTCTTAAGCACCGTATTGTTATTCTTTTCCTGTATATTATTGACGCTTTTATGACAACAATTTTTTATGGAGAATATTTTCTTATGCAATATGGTATTTTTAAGCTATTAGAAACAGATAATTATATTTATTATTTAACCAAATTAAAAATTTCACCGATACTATAGACGAGTAGCTTTTTTATAGTTCTAGGTATATTCATTACAACTGTTTTATTTGTACTTAAACTATCAGAATACTACTGCAATAAAGCCCTATTGGAGCGCATATGAACGCACAATACAAACCAATACCCGAAGATAATACTTTTATTCTTATGTTACTAATTATTTTCAGTGGAGGTTTATATTATTTATGGTGGTTATCAAGAGTAAGCAAGCTCTTTAACGATAACCCGGTAACCAATATTCTTCTGGTTTTCGCGACACTGGGGTTGTGGGCTTTGTATCTTAATATCAGATATTTACAAAAATCAGAAGAAATAAACGGCCGATCAATACAATGGTATATTATTTTCTTTTTACCCTTTGCTGTGTTGATCATTCAGAACAATATTAATGAGCATTATCTTAAGTAAACTGGTGTTTACAAACAGCCAATGACGATATCTATCAACTATCCATGCGGGAGTACAATATGATTGTTAAATGCAGTAATTGTGAATCAGCCTTTACTGTCAGCGATGAAAAAGTAAGCGGCAAAAAATTTGCCTTCAGCTGTCCAAACTGTTCACATAACAATATTATAGACAATACTGGTTCTGAAGCTGGCTCCGCTACATCATCGGCGTCCGCCGAATCAATTTCTGCGCCGGCAACTCCCTCTGGTGCACCGATATTTGATAAGCAATCCCCCGTTTCTCAGAAATCTTCTGAAGCTTCGGACTTTCAAGACAGTGATTTTTCCCTTGATGATAATTTTGATTCTGATGATTCATCAGATTTCGATGATAAAGACGGACTTTCCGATTTTGATACTACTGAAAACAACGAAGATAAACTTCCCAGTTTTGATGATGAAGATGACGAGAACAATTTTTCGGACTTTGATCTGGACGATGACTCGCCAACTACTTCCACGAATATCGATTATGACGAAATGGATTACGATATCGAACCAGAAATCGATCTCTCGGTCTTGTCCCCTGACAATATCCCGGCCGAAAACAAATCAGCACCAGAGACCTCCGATGATAACGATGAAATTACAGTAGACCTAGACTCGCTTGATATCGATTTCGATGATGAAACAGACACAGATGTTCGAGAGACCTCTTTGCCGCTTGAAGACGATGAGAATGAAGAACTCTCAGTTGACTTGGACAGTCTTGATATTGACCTTGATGACGACACGGTTAAAGGCGACGATTTTGAAAATGAAGAGTTAAACTTAACGAGTGACGAATCTTTTTTTGAAACTGATAGTTCAATCGGTGAAGACGATGAAGATATTCCGATTGACCTTGATAACCTGGACATTGATCTTGAAGAAGATGATGATCTTGTCACATCAGGCCCTGCTTTTACTCTAACCGAAGATGAATCTGAGGATATTTCTCTAACATCTGACACAAACGACTCCTTCGATCTGGATGATATTGATCTTGAATCTGACGAATTTGACAATGACATGACATTGGATATATCCGATGATAGTTCTATGGACGATGACCTCTCAATTGATTTGGAAAATCTGGATATTGACCTGGATACTTCAGACGCAAAGCAGGCTGCTGTTAAAGAACAAAAAGATTATGAAACAAAAGAAGAGTATAACAGTGATGATGATGATAATGATGATGATGACGAGATCAATATCGATCTGGATTCACTCGATATAGAACTTGACGAATCTGATATGGAACCTGTTGACAATGATCTGATGCAACTTGACGATAGTCTGGACGACGATCTTTTTGACGATATAGCTGGAGATAATGATGATGATCAACTTTCCGCTACACCAATAGCTCTGCCTGCCGATGATGACGACAACGATATAACAATTGACCTGGACAAACTAAATGTCGATCTTGACGATGACGCAGCGCAACTTGACACAGACAGTCTTGATACTGAAAGAAAAATAGACTCTGATGAGACGATAGATCTGGATAGCCTTGATGCCGACTTTGAAGAGAGTGACGCATTTAATACAGGCGAAGACCTTTTTGATGAAGACGAAAGCATTTCAATTGATCTGGACACCCTTGACCTTGGCTCTGAAACCGCATCTGTCGAATCTGATGGAGAAGACGAATCTCGACTATCATTATCCGATGCAGGTCTAACACTGGATGAAATCGAAACCGAAAGTGTCAAAGAATCTTTTAGCAGTAATGATCTCTCTTTAACAGATATTGATGACGATGAAGACGAACTTCATCTAACAGCAGACGAGGTAAATATTAACCTTGACGATGTCACTGAAGAAGATGAAAGCAGCTCAATTTTTGATCCTGAACCAGATAACTTTGACGAGTTTGATTCACTTGAACACATACCAGCCGACGAGCTGCCAGAGCTTGACCTTGATCGCTTTGACGAAATAGTCCCCGAAAAACCAGCAGCCAGTTCGGAAACAGACATTTTTGATATTGGCACCTACGAATCAGGTACAAACAACGATGATGGTGTAGTAGGACCCGGATATATACAGTTTTCCGTTGACTATTCTCTACGCTATTCAAGAATTAAAGCTCTTCTAAAGTTCTTTGGTATATATTATATTTTATATATCCCCCACTTTATTGTACTTATGCTCTATATGACTGTGTCGTCGATACTGACATTCATAAACACTGTTATAGTACTTTTCACTTCGCATACAGAAAAAGATTTTACTGCTTTTCAAGAGAAGACTCTCCGTTACGGAATTGGTCTTTATCTGTCAATTTTCAACATTACGGAAGAACTCCCCCACTTCGCGGGAGCAACGGATATTGATCACCAGTTACAGCTTCACGCTTACCCTCCGGTAAAATTTTCAAGGGTATTGGCGTTTATGAGGTTATCTTTTATAGGTATATTTATTATAACACTGCCGCACATATTAATATTATCAATACTTTCATTTGCGGTTCTTTTTTTCCATCTTCTGGGTCTGGTTTCTGTAATTGTTACGGGCAAATGGCCGGCCTTTGTTTTTGACTTCATGGTGCGCTATTTCCGATATCTATCAAACATCTGTGCTTATATTACCGGTATTGTAGACAGCTATCCGAGTTTCAGGTTTGATTGACAAATACAAAAGCATAATCACCGGGATCTTTGATGATAACGGTGATTTGGCATCCAACCTTAAAGATTACCGTTCAAGGCCGTCCCAGATAAAGATGGCGCTTCAAACTGCGGATGCTCTTTTTAAAGAAAAACATGTAGCAATCGAAGCAGGTACAGGTATTGGGAAATCTCTTGCCTACCTGGTTCCTTCAATTTTATACGCGGTATCCGAAGGCAAACGAGGTGCCATTTCAACAGAAACCCGCACACTTCAAAACCAGCTTGTTTCAAAAGAGATTCCGCTTCTTCAACAAATAATGCTTCCCTACACTACGCGCAAAATCAAGATAGAAATCTGTCTTGGCAGCGGTAACTACCTATGTTTAAGAAAATATGATCATGCCAGAGCTTCCGGAGTCTTTAACAAACATGAACTGAAAAAAATTCACCTCATTGACGAAGCGGTTGAAAACAATAATATTATAACCCGAATTGACGGCA
>DAOTGZ010000047.1:0-14533 GCA_035447445.1 Spirochaetota bacterium
ACATTTTGGAATAAACATAATCAACAAAGATTATAAGGTTTTCGAGATTGAACATGGCGGAAGACATGATCTTGAAAAATATAATGTCGAGGGCGACTGGTCTGGCGCTGCTTTTATAATGGTCGCTGCGGCATTGGCTGGAACTGTTACTATAAATAATCTTTCATCACAATCAAGTCAAGGTGATAAAGAGATTTTAACAATCATAAAAAACAGTGGTGCGCAAATTAGTGAAAATAGAGATTCCATAACCGTTCACCGTTCGATTTTAAAACCATTTAATTGTGATGCTACTGATTGTCCGGATCTTTTTCCTCCTTTGTGTGCTTTGGCTGCTGGTTGTAACGGTAAATCAAGAATAAGCGGTATTCACCGTCTTGCCTATAAGGAGAGTGACAGAGCCGCGGTTTTGATTGAGCAGTTTAAAAAAATAGGTGTTGGTATTCAAATAGAAGGTAACGATATGATAATAAACGGAGGGCAAGTTGCCGGAGGGGTTGCTGAGTCGTGTAACGATCATCGCATAGCAATGGCTCTTGCGGTTGCTGGGCTAATTTCCGATAAAGGTGTGACAATAGAAAACGCAGAAGCTGTTCAAAAAAGCTATCCTGTTTTTTTTGAAGATTTGCATGATCTTGGAGCGGAGGTGCAATGAACAGTTTTGGTAACATTTTCAGAGTATCACTTTTTGGGGAATCTCATGGATCAGCCGTTGGTGCTGTTCTTGATAATGTCCCACCGGGGATACCTCTATCTTCTGAAGACTTTGTTCTGGATATGAATCGTAGAAAAAGCGGTAAAAAAGGTACAACTCCTCGTTTGGAATCAGATATACCGGATATTGTTTCAGGTGTACATGAGGGGCTTACTACCGGTGCGCCAATAATGATCATGATAAAAAATGAAAACACAAGGTCAAAAGACTATTCGCTTTTTCGTGAAATGCCGCGTCCTGGGCATTCAGATTTTACCGCACAAAAAAAATATGGCGGTTTTAACGATTTGCGGGGTGGTGGAATGTTTTCCGCAAGGTTAACGACTGCTATTGTTGCAGCTGGCGTTGTAGCAAAAAAAATATGTTCTCCTGTTAACTATAAAGCTGAGATTGTTCATATTGGTGGAAACATTGATATAGAAGCAGAGCTTGATTCGGTTATGAAAGATAAGGATTCTATTGGAGGTCTGGTAAAGTGTACAGGAATAAATATGCCAATAGGTCTTGGAGAACCTTTTTTTGGAAAATTTGAAGCACAGTTGGCACATATTATGTTTTCTTTACCGGCAGTTAAGGCTTTCGAAATTGGAAGTGGTGTAAAAGCTGCACTTATGCGTGGAAGTGAACATAATGACTGTTTTTCAGATGAAAACGGTAAAACATTAACAAATAATAGCGGTGGTACTTTAGGAGGTATTACTAACGGCAACTCCATAGAATTTAGTGTGACATTTAAACCTACGGCGAGTATTTCAATACCTCAAAAAACTTTCAATTTTGAAAAAGGCAAGATTGACACTCTAATAATAGAAGGAAGACATGATGCATGTTTAACTCTTAGAACACCTGTAATAGTTGAAGCCTGTGCTGCAATTGTTACTGCAGATTTGTTACTTTATAATCGTATATATGGATAATGGGAGAATAAAATGATACTGAAGGATATTAGAAAAAAAATTGATTTAAAAGACGCACAAATATTGAAGTTGCTCCATGAAAGAATGGAGCTTGCTGTTATGTCAAAGAAGTTTAAAAATAAAATAGAAGATTCAGAAAGAGAAGAGGAACTCTTCAAAATGATTGATGCACATTCCGGTGTACTGATCAATCCTGAATTTAGCAAAAAGCTATATAAAGATATTATTAGTGAAAGTAAACGACTTCAGGGAAAAAATTATAAATTAATAGGTTTCCAGGGAGAACAGGGAGCATATCAGGAACTCGCTTCCCTTGTTTGGGATAAAAATTTGATACCTACTGCATGCTCAAGTTTTGCTGAGGTATTTAACGGAGTAGAGACTGGTCTCTATGATTATGGTATCGTTCCGATCGAGAATACTCTTGGTGGTGTTGTAAACCAGACAAACGATTTAATGATTCACTCCGATCTTTTTGTAGTAGGTGCTGTAGAACTTGAAATTCATCATTGTCTACTGGCTCTTCCTGGAACAGATCATCGTGATATCAGAATGGTTTATTCTCATCAACAGGCACTAGCTCAATGTCGTAATTTTTTGGCTCGTCATAATTTAGAGGGCATACCTTATTATAATACAGCAGGTGCCGCTAAAATGCTTATGCATGAAAAACCAAAAGCATCAGCGGTTATCGCTAGTCGTCATGCGGCGGATATCTATAATTTAGAGATTATAAAAGAAAACATAGAGGATCTTGATACAAACCGTACAAGATTTCTTATTATTTCAAAGAAGGAGAGTAGTGAAAAAGGAGAGAAGTGCTCAGTTCTTTTTAGTACTGCTCATAAGGCAGGAACACTTTTTCATGTAATAGAGATTTTTGCAAAAGAGAATATAAATCTTACCCGTATAGAGTCTATTCCAAACCGACCTGGAACTTATGTGTTTTTTCTGGACTTCGAAGGTGACAAAAATGATCCACGAGTTCAGAATGTGCTTAAAGGTGTAAGTGAAGTTACGGGTGAATTCAGATTTATGGGATGCTATCGAGAGGTACATGCTTAAATAGGGAGCGTTAAAATGAGTTCCGAAAAAGTAAGCAAAAAGCTGTCAAAAAAGAGAATAACAAAGAAAACACCGGAAAAAAGAGGCAAGGCTCAAAAGCCTGTGCCTGTTTCCGGGGGGAAAAATGCGGTTTTGATTCTTATTGTTATGGCTTTGGTAACTGTGCTCGTGTTTATGGGGGTACAGATGCTTAAGTTAAAAAATGCTCCCCATACTAGAGTTGAAAAGTCGATCGTAGAACCTGATAAGTCTTTGACTGATAGTAAAAAAAGTAAAGACGAAGGTAAGAAAAAAGAAAAACCGGATGACGGATCTACTGTTGCCGGTGAAACGAGTACTGATAAAGCCAAGAAACCAGATCTTATCACGGGAAATATATATCTTCTATTCTTTGATGAACGAAGTGAGTTAATTACATTACGTCCGGTTGCAAGGCGTTTTCGTAGTGACCAATTATTAACGGATGCCTTTAGCATGTTAGTTAAAGGACCTCTCAAAGAAGAAAAAAATAAAGGTTTCGAAACAAGTCTTTCACCATCCATGCGTTTCAATACGATTAAGGTAAAAAATAAAATTGCGTATATTGATATAAATCCCGACTTTGTGAAGGATTCTTTTGGCGATATTGGTGTGGCACGTGTTAATCAGGTTTTTTTGACATTAACACAGTTTGACAGTATTAATGGTATAGTTATCACCGTTAACGGCAAGAAAATTGACACAATGGATGACGGTCGACATTTTGTTTGGCCTATGACAAGGAGATTATAATGTACGAGATAGAAATCAAGGCTTATTGTAATGATCTTTCCTTGATTGAAAATGAATTGGAATTGGAAAAGGCGCTTTTCGTTGGCGAGTATAAACAGCATGATATCTATTATAACCATCCATTACGTGATTTTAAAGAAACTGATGAGGCATTTAGAATACGTTCTGTCGATGGTAATCAATTTGTTACCTACAAAGGCCCGAAAATTTCTCAAACAGCTAAAACAAGGATTGAACTTGAGACATCCATAGGTGAATTCGAATCTTTCCGATCAATACTTTTATCACTTGGTTTCAAAGAGGGTGGCGAAGTTATAAAAATTCGTAAAGAGTATATACTAAACAATGTTACCATCTGTCTTGATAATGTTTATGGAGCGGGAAGTTTTGTAGAATTTGAAATTATGGGATCCGACATCGCCAAAGGTGAACAGGCGCTATTTGAAATGGCCGAGCATCTTGGGCTTAGACGTTTCGAAAGAAAATCATATCTTGAGCTTGTTTTAGGATAAGTATTTTGTTGGCGCTATTGGGGGGATTTATGGAACAAAAAGTATATATTTATATTTGTGATCATTGTAAAAAAATGTCACGGGTTAATAAAGATGATCCTATACCCCACTGCTGCGGCCAGTTGATGCGTCGTTATGATGATGCAAATAACAAATAAACTTCATATATAGAATCTTAATAATTTTTAACATCCATCCAAAATTTTTATCATTATTGAACATGTCGTTTGTTAAATAATAAGCGGTTATCATGTTGTGAGAGATAAGTGATAATATTCTAGATCAAAAGCATAAAAATAATGCAATAGAATCGGTTGCATTGATGTATCAAATAAAATAATAAAAATATATTTAGACTTTTTAAAATTTTTATTATTGTTATTGCCGATATTTGTATAAGTATATTAACGTCCAGGTTTATTCATGGTAAAATTAAACTTTAACATGTTTCAAGAGAATTGCGTTAATATGTATTTTATAATAAGCTTTCTTATAACAAATTCAAATTTATACTAAAAGTAGATGAAAAAAAATATAATAAATAACAAAAAAGCGATTTTAAAATTAGTAATAGTTATTATTGCTATTACGCATATTTATAGCTGCCAGGATGGACACGATTATATTTTTTCAGAGAGTGATATAAGGAAAGAATCAAATGAAACTAAGACATTTGATAATAAATCTGAAAATATGTCGGATGATATAGAGACTGATGACGAGTTTAATAATAGTATAAGTAGTACTCTTGCAACAAATTTTACAAATACTATGTACGGTGTTGGATCCATATTGGGTAGTGGTACTGTTTGGTATTATTTGGAAAAATCAAACAAGCGAGACCAGTTTTTTAATTCCGGAGATGATATCCGAACTCGTTTTACATCATTTGATGCCTGGAGGTTTGACGATAATCTTTTTGAAACTAACGCTGTCAGCCACCCTATGGCAGGTGCTGGATATTTTTTATCGGCAAGGTTAAACAACTATAACCAGTATGAATCTTTTTTGTTTTCGTTAGGAGGATCTCTTGTATGGGAGTACTTCTGCGAGTTTCAGGAAGTAGTCAGCATTAACGATATGATTTTTACTCCTGTTGGAGGTTACGCAATAGGTGAATCATTCTTCCAACTCGTAAATTTTTATGCTGATAATTCATCAAACAGTTCATTGGGTGATACTATTCAATATTATACAAAATCTCAGGATGGACGTTATAAAAATGGACTGCGTAATAGTCAAGGAAACAATCCTTTTTGGTATAATGCTTATCTTTACGGTGGGTATTCTCAAACTGATAGTGAACATTATACAACACATTTTGGTCTTTATACACAATTTTATGGGACAAGAGGAGTAAAAGAGAATGGCTATTATAATAAATTTCTTTATAATTCACCCTATACAAAAATTGAGATTGATTTTGGTGCAGGCAATACCTGGTTAAAAGACTGTTATCTTTTCTTCGAATCTGGACATTTATCTTATGTTAATCAAAACCTACATAACGAAAAGGCCGGTTATGCTTTTATTGCCACTTTGACGACTGCATTCGAATATAGAAATTACTATTATCAGGGCTTTCGCGATCGTATTGGTGCGGTGAGTCCTGTGAAACTTAATACTGATTTTCTTTTTGATTACAAAGATTTTTCTATTAATTTGGAACTTGGTTTATCACCCAATTTCGCACAGGTGAGCCCTTTCGGTTTGGGACTATTTTATCAAGACGGGTACCATAGTGACTATTTAAGAGAACATGGCGCGCATACAACGGCAAATCGTGGTTATTATTTTGGTTATGGTTTCAGTTCAAAGAATTCACTAACTATTTCGTACAAGAAATATCAAAGTGGACTTAGTTACAACTTTGATTACTACAAATCAATTAATACTGATGGATTAACAAATAGAGAAGAACCGACCAATAAGAATTTCAAAATGAAAGATGAGAGATCTGTATTTTCATCATGGTTAAAATATGATATTACTGACGCTTGGAGTCTGGTTGCAAAATATTATCGCAATGAAATAGAAGGAACAGTGGAAGATTACAGTAGATCCGATTTTGAGAGATCAATTAAACTGCTGACATTATATAATTTTAGATAAAATTATTGGTATTTTTTATCTATGGTCGGTGGATTTCTTTTGTAGAAAACCTTCTTAGATAATTCGTAAGTAAAAGATGAAGAGTAAAATAATTTTTTTTCATGACTTCTTGCCGCACATTGTAGTGAAGAACTTCCATTCTGAAATATCAAAAACCATGATTCAATTGGTGAAAATCGTACCTTGTGTATAGATGATACATCTAGGAAAAGGGTTTTGCAATTATCGGGTGTATTATATTTTATTGGTATCATACTCGGAAGGTGATCGTGAGCAGAAATCCAGACATCTACGGTATAATCTTTTATAACATCCCAAAATCTGTCTGAGTCTTTTATTATCATAGTCCAGTTTAAGGTCGAAACAAGCTGGCTCTGAAACAGGGGAGCATGAGTTACTGTAATTATTATAGAATCCTGGTTATTGATTACAATATTTTTCCACCATTCGAATACATCATCTGATATTATGGTATTTGCTTTTTTTGTTTCATCGGATAAAAAAATAAAAAGAAGGTTCCCACATCTAACTGTGTAATGGAGGGGCTTACCTGATTGTCGTTTATATGTCTCAATATCATGGTTGTCATGATTTCCGGCAATTTCGAACCAGTAGGTAATTCCCGTTTTTTTTCGAAGATCCTTTATCCAATTCCAATACATGTCAGATGATTGCCTATGATTTATATCTCCGGCTACAATGGCCATATCGGGAACAAAGGGTAAAGATCTGACATCATCAATCGCGTATTCGTAATGGTATTTTTCCCAGAGATAACGAGGTTGTATGTCTGAATGAGCCCAAATGATTAATGTTTCAGATGGTTCAACATTGTCATTAATAATAAGCTCAGTTGAACAAGAAAAAAAAGTTGTTAATAATAAAAGATAAAAAAAATTTGTTTTCATTATGAGCCCTGTGCGTTAGGTTTAAATTTACTACCAATACTGAAAGTATTGGTAGTAAATGAAATTCCTAAGCAAATTATTCGACAATTATGAATTTTCCAAAAATCCATCCTGTAGTATTAGAAGTTTTAACCTGATACCATGTCTCACCAGCAATTTTTTTGACTGAATTTTTATCCACAGTACCGGAAATAATTTTACCATCTGAAATTGGGTAACTGACTGTATAACTAGATTCACTTTCATCTGTGATTGTTATTCCTTTACCGGCATCCAGTTTGATTTTTTTACCAGACTCCATAGTTATTTGAGTCTGACCAACAAGAACGGCGCCGTTTCTATTGGCACTATTGGTTTTGGCAATAACATTAACCTTGCTATTATTATGCAGCTGTCTAATTACATCAGAAGAGACGTCAGGTTGCACTCGTAAATTAACATTGTTACCGGTAATTGTGCCTTTAGCATTAATTTCAATTATTGAGTCGTCAATTTGAGCTTTACCAGGTTCGGTCGACTCAATAGGGGCTTCGATGGAAGGAGTACCTTTGTTGTAAAAATATATGGCAATCATACCGGTTAACAAGATTACAATTATTATAGCTACAGGAATATAGGGTTTTGATTTAAAGATCTGTAAGGGGTTAAACACAAACTTCTGACTGATTTTTGTATCTGTTCCTTTTTTCTCCTTTTTTGTTGGGGGTGTTTTTTTGTTGGATATTGAAAAAGTGTTTTTCGGTTTTGAAGCGGGTTTGTCATTTAAAGCTTGAATTATTGCTCTTTGCTGTTTTTTTCGTAATTCAAGCTCCTTTTGTAACTCCTGAAGCTTTTTTTGACTATCCTTGATTTTAACCGATGCTGCCTTTTTTGAATCATGATTACCATTGTTGGCATCCGCGGTAAGCTGGGAAATTACTTTTACAAGTGGTTTTAAATCGCGTTGAATTTCATTAATTCGTTTTTCAGTACCTGATAATACTTGCATGGCTTTCTTTTTTAAAATCTGAAGCTCTTTTTTCTGTTCCGATAAAGTTTTAGAATCATTTTGATTATTTGATTTTTCAGCTGCCGAAATTTGCTTTCTGATCTCGGTTATTTGTTTTAAATCGGCGGAGGTTAATTTGCTCATATATTTCTCTCTTGTAAATTTTGGATAAATAATCATTAAGTTATGACGATTTATTTTGATATTATCTTTATTGTAGTCAAGCTGTTTTCATTTTGATTATTTAATGTGGTTACTCATTTCGGTTTTTTATAGCTTAATAAAAGCAAAATTTTGTGATAAATTTTAGTGATATTTCGAATGGTAACGGTTAAATTGATTCTTTTGTTCATCGATTTTAGAATTAATTACGAGTTATTAATATTGGTAACATTTAATTATTTCATTTCTTTGTGGCTTTATTGTACTTGTCAAAATGTATCTTTGTTGCAATAAATGCTGTTGCTGGAATAGCGGTAAACATCCCCAAGCTGCCTACAAATGATTTTATAATTTCGATTAAAACAGGGTTATGTGAAAAAATCATCGAGATTGGCATTTGTGCGTCATACTTCATATAAATAATCAGAACTATCGAAAGGGAGCTTCCCACATAGGCTAGAATAAGTGTGTTTACCATTGAACCAAGTATATCTTTTCCAATAGTTAGGGATGAGACAAAGGCCTTTTTAAATTCAATTTTCGGATTGGCCTCAAAAATCTCACTTGTCGCGGATGCAATAGAAACAGCTACATCCATTATTGCACCTAATGCTGCAATGATCATACCCGAAAGAGCAAGATTGCGAAGATCAATTCGATTCTCAGCAAGATAAAAAACTTGTATCATATCGTCGGTAATTATGCCCGCAAGGTGCATTGACCACCCACAAATTAGTGCAAGAATTGTAGCCACGATAACTCCTGATGTCGCACCTGTTATTGCAGCCGTAGTTTTTCTTGTGATTCCTGTAATTACCGGTATTGTGATAAAAATGGATATGATTGAGATAAGAACAGTTAATACAAGAGAAGGATAACCCTTTACAGTCAAGGGGACGAAAACAAAAAATATCAACCCAACAGTAATCATTAGCGCCAACAATGAAAAAAGCCCCTTTGTTTTCCCAATACCAACAATCGTTATCACTAATAGAATCATCACTATTGTTATCCCTACAGTATTGTCCAGATCATAAAGCGCTATATAATCGTCAGTTTCGTCTTCCATCATAATACTGTTAAAACCGATAAATATTTTATCGCCTTCTTTATATCTGCTGTAGGCAGGCATACTGTCTTGGCCTGCGTACACGACCTGTTTTGTCTCTCCCTTAAAATCACCGGACAGAATTTCTAGAGAAAATATGGTTTCGATTTGTACTTCACCGGTGGTTTCATCGGTTAATCGCCTTGTTTCAATTGTATTTATTTTGGCTTTAGCGTAGGTAATTTCCTGATCAAAATCCTGAGCTGAAATGTTTGTAGCAAAACAGATTAAGATTATTGATAAAAAGAGAAAAATTCCAGATCGGTTCATATATCCTCCAATAATGTTCTTAAATAAACGTAAAATCTATAATTATACCGATATTATGCACGTTAAAAAGTGTAAAGAAAAGATTACCTTGTAAGGGTACAATTTGTAATTTTTTTATCTTCTATAATGGATAAAATGGTTTAATCAAGCGAATTTATGTTGTATAAACAGACAAATAGTTGACGTAGAGAAATAATCAGGATATTATCAACTTATCTATTGTGTCGTATAATGACGCGCAAAAGTTTTAAGTAATATTTTTTGTCTGTATATTATTAAAGCTGTTATGACTGTCGGTTATTGTTTTTTCTTATAAAATTAAATAAAATTTACGGTATTTATGGCAGAAAAAAATATTTTATCAATACTAATTGCAGCTTACCTGCCTGATCATAATGAAACGCTTCTTTTCGCAGGGTTTTTTGATACAATACGCATTCAATTGCTGCTCTATTTTAATACAGTGATTGTATCTTCAGAGATTCAATCAACTGTTAAAGATTTGGATATCGATGAGTTTGTTCATTTTATATTTGAGGCCAAAGATAACTATACAATTGATACCGATCTTAATAATCGCGCTACGGATTATTTCGTTGGGGAATTTAACGCAAAAACGATAGAAAGTATTATTACGAAACATTCACAAAATGACACAGGAGCACTAAGTTTTAACTTTAAAAGAATGATAGATCATCTGCTTCAACTTGATACAACACAAATACAAATGAAGATTTGTATGACAAGCCATGGAGCATTGGAAATATTTAATGCATACGAACGACGTATTAGTCACACCGTTTCCGAAAATAACGAAATTGCGTCAAAATACGTTGGTTCAAACAGGGATTTAATCAAAAAAATAGTGGAATCTTCGATTGCCGATTCCACTGTTGCTGTTTTTACGGTTAGTAAAGAGGGAAAAATAGTATCCTGTGGTTCGGTTATTTATAACGAGTTATCTAACAAGTTGGTTCATAAAAACTATATATATGCGCAAGGTATATCATTTGATGAATGTAATCTTGCTAATAACCTTGTTGATGTCTTTCATTATATTCAAGAATTTAGCGAAAATTGCACAAATAATGATGAGGTCACGAATAAAATTGATAATGCTGTCTCCAAAATAAATATTGATCGTTTGGCAGTAATAATGAAGTCAGCTGATTCTGACAAGGTGAACTCCTTTTTTTCCAGAATAATGCCTCCCGAAATTACAAGCGGAAATCTGGAAATACGTGTTCAAAAATTTAATTCAATTATTCTTGATATAGCTTTTGAACCGGTACTGTTAGGTCAAAAAAGTAAGGAGAAAGCTCTTAAAGAAGAGACAGTTCCAAAATCCAAAGCTCAAGTTGAAGTTGATCTTGTAATTTCTCCGACTAAAGGAGTCAAGGTTTCAGAGTTAAAATCAGGTTCTCGAATCTATGTAATAATAAATGGCACAACAATTATAGGTCGAAAGGTCATTAATCAACTTAATCTGCTTGATGAGAACAGAGTGAAACCTGTCAGTGCTGTAGTAGAAGAAATTACTAAAACTTCTGATGGTTATATAGTAATAACAAGAATTGCCTCAAATCTCCTTGGTCGCGCGATTGAAGAGGAAGATGTAAAAGTAAAGTCTGGTGATCCTGTGGTTGATAAGAAAATCGAAAAATCACGGAAAAGTCTTCTTGTTGGAGTCTCTGTCGGTCTTGGTTTTATTCTTTTGGCGGCAATATCGTTATGGGTTCTTCTGTAAAAGAGGCCTATAATAATGATTACATCCATTATCTGTAGCAATATTTTTGAACGTTTTTTCGAGTGACAACGAGAAAAATTATCTTTAAAAGCACTTGAAAAATAGTATCTTTCGAAAAGGTAATTTTTCAAAGATCCCTATTATCAAAGCTATTTTTTGTTGTGGATTTTTGAAACGGTGGAAATAACTATATTGAAATTGTTATACAGAATAAAAATTTTCACTCTTCTTCTTATGATTTTTACTATGCCATATAATAAAGTGGCAGGTGAAGATTCTTCTGCGCATGATTCCGGACCCACTGAAAAATATTATAGATTGTTGCATTTATATTATCTGTGGACGACCAACTTCTATCGTGGTGATAACTATTACCACAGAGAAATCGGATCGACTCTGTATTCTTATATCAACAGTAATTTTGAAACTCCACGAATTTTGGGACGCATAGAGCAGCTTCATGGTCAAGGTGGTGCCGCTTACAGTTGTTTCCGATTCAGTTCTTGGTTAACAATCAAGTTCGATCTACGCGAAAAAGCTGTTGTCGAACTTCTATCTTCATTAACCCAAAGAGAGAGGGCTCTGGGTATAGATATTGGTATCTCTGGTACTATCTATCGTTACAAGGTTATTAATCGTGAAAAAGATCGTTCCATTGAAATTTATTTACGTGATGTAAATATTATTAAAGATAAGACCAAAGCCCCACCTGATGAGAGTTGAGTAAGATATTTTTTATTTTTTTATGCTCATAAAATACTTGAAACTTGTTATATCCGCTAATTAATGGAAAATCTATTGTTTGGGGCTTAATCACGGGTAAATTCCGTTTTTTGCTCTCTTCCCAAATACACGCTTTTTTTGTGAATCATTTAAAAATAAGGGGAAATACTATGTGCGGCATTGTCGGATATATAGGTACCAAAGCTGCAACTTCGGTTTTGCTTAAAGGGTTAAAGTGTCTTGAATACCGTGGTTACGACTCATCAGGTATAGCTTTGTTAAACGATTCACTTTTTGTTTGTAAAAAGAAAGGTAAAATTATTGAACTTGAAAAAGAGTTAAATGGTTTAAGTAAAGATTTATCAACATATACTGTGGGAATAGCACATACAAGATGGGCGACCCATGGTGAACCTTCAGATTTAAACGCACATCCTCATGTCAGCTCATCAGGTAAGATCGCTGTAGTCCATAATGGAATTATCGAAAATTTTCAGATTTTACGTGAAAAATTAGCCCTTAAAGGGTTTAAAATCACAACCCAGACCGATTCTGAAATTATTGCTCATCTTATAGAGTACTATGTTGACAAGTATAATGACTTTTTAACCGGAGTATTTGTTGCACTTGAAAAACTGGAAGGTACATACGGTATTGTTGTCATTTCGAGAGATTATCCCGATAGAATAATTGCAGCACGTAATGGAAGCCCGTTAATACTTGGTGTTGGAGAGGGCGAAATAATAATCGCATCTGACGCTAGCGCCATAGTCGAGTATACTCGTAAAGTCATATATATCGATGACAGGGAAGTTGTTGATATACAAAGAGATTCTTACCAGACCTATGACCTTCTTCAAAAGCAGGTCGAAAAGCCGGTAGAAGATATAGATTGGGATATAGAGACAATCGGCAAAAAAGGATATGATCACTTCATGCTCAAAGAAATATTTGAACAGGTCGAGAGTGTTAAAAATACTTGCCGGGGAAGATTGTTAACAGAAACCGGAACCAGCAGGCTTGACGGACTGAATCTTAAACCAGAAGATTTTTCCGAGATTAAAAGAATCATTTTGATAGCCTGTGGAACATCATGGCACTCTGCTTTGATTGGAGAATATCTTATTGAAGAATACGCGCGAATACCTGTGGATGTCGAGTATGCTTCCGAGTTTCGTTATAAAAACCCCATTTTGACAAAATCGGATCTGGTTATAGTTATTAGTCAATCCGGTGAAACAGCGGATACTCTTGCTGCGTTGCGTGAGGCAAAGCAGAAGGGTGTAAAGGTGCTGGGGGTAACAAATATAGTCGGAAGTACTATTGCTCGTGAGAGTGACGGTGGTGTTTATCTCCATGCCGGTCCGGAAATAGGTGTAGCATCTACCAAAGCTTTCTCATCGCAGGTCATGGTTATGATAATGATTGCAATTCATTTTGCTCGTCGCAAAGATATGAGCCTTGAATCTGGACAAGTTCTTATCGAAAAAATAGAAAAGCTGCCTCAATTAATACAATCAATGCTTGACACTGCCGAGGATATAAAAAATATAGCTGAAATATACAAGAATGCTTCAAATTTCCTTTATTTAGGGCGGGGCGTACAGTTCCCTGTCGCATTGGAAGGGGCTTTAAAGCTGAAAGAGATCTCGTATATTCATGCGGAAGGTTATCCGGCTGCTGAAATGAAGCATGGACCTATCGCACTCATTGATGAAAACCTGCCAGTTGTTTTTATCGCTTTGAAAGATTCAATATACGGAAAAATTGTATCAAATATGCAAGAGGTTCGCGCCCGTGGGGGCAAGATCATTGCCATTGCTACTGAAGGTGATAATGAGATAAGTAACTATGCGGATCACGTAATTTTTGTTCCCGATGTAGACCGGATGCTGTCACCGATTTTAACAGTTGTACCGTTACAGCTTCTCTCATACTATATCGCTGTTATGAGAGGATGTAACGTGGATCAACCGCGTAATCTTGCAAAGAGTGTCACTGTTGAGTAAAAATATCAATTTATTGACAATATTGAGCTTTGTGGTATTATATTGATAGTTTTATTAGTAGCAAATTATGCGAATCTTACTGTTTCCAATAATGCGCGTTTGTATTTTTAAAAGTCAATTATTTAGAATTACCAAGAGGTTATTTATGATTATTATTGAAAGATTGCAAGAAATCAGTTTTGCTGTTTCAAACCTGGATAAATCCGTCTCCTTTTATAAGGATATATTCGGTTTTGATATCGTAGAGTGGCAGGGTGGCTCCAAAGAAGTGCGGATGCAGATGGGGGATATTAACCTTAGACTCTGCGAAGTTGATAATTATTCAGTTTCTGAAGAATCCGAAAACTATTTAACATTTTTTGTGGATGATTATGACTTTGATGATGCGGTTGAAGAAATTGAAGAGAATGAGATAACTACTGTTTTTGGTCCTGAAAATATTCGTAATGGTCCGGAAAACACAAAAAATGGTCGAAAAGTTGTAATTTTGGATCCAGATGGCAATCGTCTGGGGCTAACCACTATT
>DAOTGZ010000048.1:0-14434 GCA_035447445.1 Spirochaetota bacterium
CTGATTATTACTCGGCGTTACATGACGCTGCTTTTAAAAAGAAAAATGAATTACAAAGCAGTGCGCCTGTAATTGTAATGGGGCATCTTTTTGCGGCTGGCGGGAAAACGGTAGAGGGCGACGGAGTTAGAGATTTGTATGTTGGTACGTTGGAGCATGTACCAGCTTCGGTATTTAAATCTGATATAGATTATTTGGCACTTGGCCATTTGCATTCACCGCAAAAAGTTGGTGGTAAAGACTATATGCGATATTGCGGATCTCCTCTGCCAATGAGTTTTGGTGAAACCGGGATTCAAAAAAAAGTTATTGAGGTATGTTGGGACGGGAACAGCCGTACAGTTAAGGAAATAGATGTACCTTGCTTTCAGCGTTTGGAACGAATCGAAGGTGATATCGATACTATCAAAAAAGTAATCAAACAATTCAAAAATCAAAAGCAGAGCATATGGCTTGAAATAGAATATACAGGTGACGATGTAATATCTTCATTATCTGAGCAGATAATTGAAATGACAAAAGACAGTCTGCTTGAAGTGCTTCTTTTAAAAAACAGAAAACGTTACGATGCAGTACTAAAACAGAGTGTCTATACAGAATCACTTGATGATTTTAACGAACTGCAGGTTTTTACAAAGTTTCTGGATATTAACCGTATTGAGGATGGACAAAGACCTGACCTTATAAAAACCTATAAAAAAGTTTTACAGCTTATACATGAGGATGATAAAGACTAGTTATGAGAATCCTGAAACTTAGATTTGAAAATTTAAATTCTTTATATGGTGAATGGGAGATAGATTTTACATCATCAATGTATATGTCCGATGGAATTTTTGCCATTACCGGGCCAACAGGTGGCGGAAAGTCTACAATACTCGATGCAATTTCTCTTGCCTTGTATGGCCGGACTCCAAGGTTGAATAATATCTCGAAAAACAGTAATGAGATTATGTCGAGACACGCATCGCAATGTTCATCCTCTGTTGTGTTTGAGACTCAAAAAGGTATATATTGTGCCGTCTGGAGACAGCACAAGGCTAACAAGAAGGCCGATGGCAATTTGGTCGATTCGACACATGAAATATCCGATTTTACAACATCAAAGATTATTGAAACAAAAAAGAGACAGGTAGTTGAAGAAATAGAGAGACTTACTGGGCTCGATTATAGACGTTTTACCCGATCAATGTTGCTAGCACAGGGCGATTTCGCGGCGTTTTTACTAACAGATGCCGGAGAGCGATCAATGATTCTTGAACAGATTACCGGTACCGGTATTTATACCGAAATTTCCAAAATGGTTCATTTAGTAACCAAGGATAAAAAAAGTGCCCTGGCTGAAATACAGAATCTGCTTGATGATGTAAACGTAATGAGTCTGGAAGAGGAGAATCAAGCTGATGCAAAACTTAAAGGTCTTGCAGAACTGGCTTCAAAAACAGTTGAAAAACTGGAATTTATAAACAATGCTATATCCTGGCGCCGCAACCTTGCCGATTTTGAACAGCGCATTCGAGAAACCGAAAAAAAAGAGCAGTTTGCAAAAGAGGAGCAGAAGCTTTTTGAAAAAGAGAAAGAACGGCTTGTTAAAGGGCAGAGGGCTGCCGAATTAGAAGCAGATTATAAAGAGCTCTGTTCTGTGCGTTTAGAGCTGCAAAATAAAAAAAATAGTCTGGAAAATATAAGTAATGAAGAGATTCCACTGCTTAAAAGTATTGATGATTCTAAAAAAAAAGCAAATGATTTATCACAGAAACTTAAAAATATCAGAAATGAAAATGCTATACTCTTAAAAACAGTTCAGGAAGTACGTATTCTTGATAACCGGATTGATGAAAAGCGTAAAGAGTACAAAAATATGATTGTGAGCTAAAAGAACAACAAAAAGAACTGTTAAAAAAAGAGACACAATTTAACGAGATAACTGAAAATTTAAATAAACAAATAAATAAAAAAAATGAAATTGAACTGGAATTGAAGAACCGAGCTAATGATGAGCCTCTTATGCGTGAGTGTGATTTGCTTTGTGACAAGATAAGTCAGATTACCGATTTAGAACGGGAAATCCGGGAGCAAGAAGAAGAGAGAGAATCTGCAAATAGTATTCATGAAAAGCAAAAGCAAACTTTAAATTTGCTTTTGCAAAAACAGAGTAAGATAATCAGAGATTCTGAAGCTTATAAAACGGATATTAAAAAGATAGCTGCTGATATGGATTCTCTATTAGGAATAAGACAAATAGACGATTATCGAACTGAACTTGAAAAACTAAAGGAAGAAAAATATAGACGCTCCGCTGTGAGCGATTATCAAAAAGAGCGATCTAATCTGACAAAAGGAGAACCGTGTCCTCTTTGTGGTTCACTTGATCATCCATACGTTTCGAAAAAATTGCCTGATGTTTCAGAAACTGATATAAGGCTGGCAGATGTACAAAAAATTATTGGGCAATATGACCTGCTGGAAAAACAAAAAAAAGTTTATATTGATAATTTAAACGAAAAGGAAAAAGATCTACATGGAATTGAATCTGAGATAAAAGTATTCAATGCTAACAGTGAAGCATATCTGAAAAGTGTTAAAAAAATTGAAGCCGATACAGAAAAGCATAAGATAAAAAAGCAGAATCTTTTAAAAAACCTTGAGCCGATACTTGTTAATCTTGGCATTAAAATTGTTGATCTTAAAAATCCGGATAAAATCATAAATTCTTTATGCGAACGTAGGGATGGCTACAAGTTTTATTGTGATGCTTTTGAACTATGTGAAAAAGAACTTAACATACTGAAGATTCAATATGGAGAATTGGATGCCGGAATAAAAGCAATAACTGAAGGTGTTAATCGCCATAAAGAGAAGACTGTTATTTTGGGGAGTGATGGAATGGCTCTCTCGAAAGAGAGAATGCGAATATTTGGTGAAAAAGATTGTGACAAGGCGGAAAGCGAAGCCTCGGCTGCTATCGAGGAGTGTGAAATTCTTTTGGAAAAAGAGAAGGATAACCTTAATACCTTACAGCTTCGTTTACAGAAAATTAAAACTTCAATCGAAACATTAAATAAGGATATTGCCCAATTTGCAGAAAGACTAGCTAATCTTTTACAAGGTTTCAAGTGTGCCCTGGATAAAGCCGATTTTTCGTCAGAAGATGATTTTGTAAGATGCCGTATGAGCGCGGAAGAGCGTCGAGAAGTAGAAAAGAGGGGAATGGATATCCAAAAACAGCTGGTACAAGTTTTGGCATATTTAAAAGAACTAAAAGATGAATACAATAAAGAGATGTCAAAAAAACTGAGCACATCTGATCTGAATAAATTGCTTGCAGACAAAGAAGAACTTTCAAAAGAGCTAAATGAAGTTCATGAAAAAAAAGGCTCCCTTCAACAACGAATAGAGGATAATAACAAAGCAAAGAAAGAACGCAAAAGCCGTGAAAATAGACAGATAAAAGCTAAAAAAGAATACGAGCTCTGGTCTAATCTTGATTCATTGATCGGTTCGGCTGATGGTAAAAGATACCGCACCTTTGCACAGGGGCTCACTTTTGGCCTTATGGTCTATAATGCAAATATTCAGCTTAGAAAAATGAGTGAACGTTATTTGCTGGTGCAAGGTTCTGATAATCCGCTTGAATTAAATGTAATAGACAATCACCAGGGCGGGATAGAGAGAACTACAAAAAATCTCTCTGGTGGAGAGAGCTTTATAGTAAGTCTGGCTTTGGCTCTTGGGCTTTCCCGTATGGCTGGTAAAAATGTAAGAATTGATTCTCTTTTCCTTGATGAGGGTTTTGGGACTCTTGATGAAGATACTTTGGATGTAGCACTTGATACTCTTTCATCTTTGCACAGTGAGGGAAAGTTGATCGGTATTATTTCGCATGTGGAATCTTTGAAAAGCAGGATATCTGCCCGTATAGAGGTAAAACCCGAGACTGGAGGACGTAGCCTGCTTGAAGGTCCCGGATGTAAAAGGATTGGATAGTAGTTACAAAAAAGACCTCCGTAAACGGAGGTCTTTAAATTGTCATAAATTGGGCGATGACGGGATCGAACCGCCGACCCACTGCTTGTAAGGCAGTTGCTCTCCCAGCTGAGCTAATCGCCCGTAGATTGATTCGTTTTACTGGACTTGAACACTACGTTAAAACGCGGTGGTACGTCAATATTTTTTTGAGTTATCGGTGAAAAAACCGAACGACCTTTTTTCTTTTGCAAGTAGAAAGTACCAAATCCTCGCAGATCTATCCGTTCTCCCTTGCTTACCTCATCAACAATTGCCTTTAAGAAAAGGTTTACGACCTTGTTGATATCCTGCTTATTGAGATTAATATCTTTGTGCACAATATTAACCATATCTTTTTTGGTCAAAATAAAGCCTATGCTAATGCAGAATTAACTTTTTTCGCCATACGAGACTTGAGGCGAGCTGCTTTTTTCCAATGTATAACATTGTTTTTTGCAACTTTATCAACAGTCTTTGCAAAATTATTTTGAAGAGCCACGACTTCGTCTGACTTGATCTCCGCTTTCGCATCAAGAAGCGAGAGTAATTTTTTTGAAGCAGTTCTTAGCGCAGACTTGTTTTGAGAATTACGCATATTGCGCTTAGCTGCTTGCCGGATGCGTTTTTTTGTAGAATTATTATTAGCCAATTTGTAAAACCTTCAACATATAAAGTTCAAAACGTTGTGAACATCTATTATCTGGCTATCATTTCTGTCAAATAAAAAACCTTTAAAAAATTATAAATTACCCGAATACGGAATTACAGTAAATTAAAATAAAACAGAACAGTATAATTCTTACTCTACTTGCATAATAATTCTTTTAAAAAGGTCATTTGTATAAAAATAGAGTCTAGCTTCAAAACCACCAGCTTTTGATCGTATCATGAAAAGTGCTGTGGTATCACCTTTTTTAAAAGAGTGAGTTGTTGTAGTTTGCTCTCTTTTTGTTTCCGGAGCACCAAAATCTTTTTTTAAGTCGGAAAAAATAGTCATAAACTGCTTTTCGTCTAAGAGAGTGTAACGACATGAAATAGCTGATAATCTGTTATTCAGAAATATGAAATCGCGGTAAATCTGATCTTTTTCCTGATAATATATTTCCGGTTTGAGTGATCCATCAAAATCAAGACCGCTAATGTGATTGAGTATGTAGTTTTTGTAGGTAGAGAGTTCTTTATCTGGAACCTTATGAATTTGAGCATTAAAATCGGCAGTTTTCCCGGTTATCTGACTTTGAGTCAGTGACCAGTCACAGATAGATCTTGTTGCTTTGTACAGATTTTCGCCCAAAAGGAGCGTAAAGTTGCAGATCAATGCAATTATAACTATGGTCTTTTTCATGGAAATTAATCTATTACCTGTTTGTTATTTAGTCAACTCATAATATATGTGTTAACAAAAAACTTATACGTAAAATAATGTGGCAATATTATTATATTGCCTCCAATAGTCAAGTCTGTGATTGATAAGTTATCAAATACTAAATTGATTTGACATAGTCTGTTGCGACAGTTCAATTGATCTAGGTTTATTAAAAAAACGCATATCTGTTTTACTATAAGATATGTAAAATGGGTTTATAATGGAGTTATCATATGATAGACAGTAAATTGCTTAATATCCTGGCTTGTCCGGCATGTAAGGGTGATGTGGAATACGATGCAAAAGCACAGTCAATTCGTTGTCTTGAATGTGCGCTTGTTTATCCGGTAGTTGACGGTATTCCCGTAATGCTCATAGATAAGGCTCAAAAACCAGAAGAAGATGAAGGGAAAAAAGAGAAAGACGCGGAATAGTGGAAATTATGTAAAACAGGATAAAACCTTGTATGGTCACAACTTCCCTCTTGACAAATAACAGACCTTTTTTGTAGATTTACACCGAATGCCGGTTCTATTAGGGAAAAAAGATCGGTAGCCGGCGTTTATTGTCCGTAGGCTGCTTTTGTTTGCAGCTTTTTTTTGTGGTACACTCTGTAGTTTTTATAGCAGATATAAAATAATTTGAGGTTCTTAAATAAAATGGTTAAATCTAAAAATATCGTAGTGAAAGTGTTTAGTTATATTTTAGTAGGTATTCTTACAATTCTTTTGGTTATTTCTCTTGGAAGCCCAGGGCTCATGGATAAGGCCATGCTGAATCAGAATACCTTGGCGGCTGTTAACGGTAAGAAAATTGATGTGCAGGATTTCGGATATTTCCTGAATACCGATCAGAGATTTTATAATAGAGCTTCGGAAATCAGAGATGATGAGCAGCTGTTAAATTATGCTCGTTCGGTCTATTTGCAGCGTGTTTTAACTATACAATACGCGCAAGAGATTGGAATTGTGGTTGTCGATGATCAGGTTGTTGACTATATAAGTTCTCTTGGAAATTTTAAAGATGAAGACGGGAAGTTTATGCCTGATAGACTTGATCAGTTTCTTAAATATTACAATATGTCGTATAATCAATTTTTTAAAAGAACTTATGATGTTTTGGTCTTAAGGGAGCTGGATAATCTTATTGTAAACGGTACAGGTGTTTCACCAGATGATATACATATGGATAAAACAGTAAATAATTCCAAAATTACACTTCGCTATGGATTTCTTTCTAATGCCGAGATAAAAAAACGTTATCCTGAGAGATTAACAATTTCTGATAAAGAAATAGATGATGAGGTTGAGCGTTTGAAGGAAACCATAACCGAGCCTATTGATGATACTGAATTGCTGAAAAAACAGGCGAAAAACGAGCTTGAAGTCCGTAAACTTTCAGAACTAAAATTAGAAATATCTTCAAAGATAAACAGTTTAGCACTTGAAGGCAAGCCCTTCACGGAAGGGCTTGCTGTTCTTGATGTTAAAGCGGAAGATTCCAAACCATTTAAAATTGGTAGTCCCGTTTATTCTGCGGAAGAATCAAAAGGACTGTTGCTTGATCTTTATACAAACAGTATATTTTACGAAGATTGCTTAAAGGTAAAACAGGGCGAACTTGCTCGTGCGGTTGATGTTTCATCAGGTTTGTATGTTTTTACTCCAATTGAAAAGATTGTCCCTTTTGAAAAAGATGGAGAACTGACAGCGTATGATTCTTATATGGCTCATCAGGAGAGATCACTTTTTGTCGAAAATGCTCTATTGTCTCCATTTATCGAGAAGTCCCGTGTTATAAGAAATTATTAGTAAAAAAATCATATTTTTTAAAAAAATATATTTCTTTACAAATTTTTTATTATATTATAGCAAATAACAGCAGACTGAGGTTTTTTTGTACGTTTGCCTCTCTGCTGTTTGCATAATTAATCATATAGGCTGGAAAAAATGAATATTAATGCTGAATATGTAAATCCCTTTCTTGAAGCAGCTAGTGCTGTGTTTAAGTCAGTTATGAATGTTGATCTTCGTCGCGGAAAAATGATTATCAAAGAAAATCCTGAGCCGTCGCACGATGTGGCAATAATTATAGGTATCACAGGTGCAATTAACGGTGAAGTTGTTTACAGTATGGGTTACAATATGGTAACCAAAATCGCGGAAATACTTGCACCGGGCATGACAGAAGAGCAGATTAAGTCTGAGTATAAGGATATCGTGGGGGAACTTGCAAACATGATAACGGGTAATGCCATGAACCTGTTTGCCTATTCCGGTAAATCAATTGATATTACGACACCAACAGTGGTTAACGGAAAGGATTTTACAATAACCCTCGTGCAGCAAACAACGCTTGGTATAAATCTATACAGCCCAATGGGTCAACTTGAAATGAACGTTGCTTTAAAATAGGCTGATCTGATTATAGATCAGCTGTTCGTTTTTTTGTATTTCCAGTCTCTTTTTTTGCTGTCCATATAATCCGAGAATTCGGCTTCTGTGTCGAACATATGGGTAAAGTAGTCGTCTTCACCTTCAAATTCACAGCACTCATCTTTTGATGGGTAATCCCTGCAAATTTTTGGTCTACTCTCGTAGCATCCACAACGGTTATCTTTCTGTATCATCTCACAATCTGTGTTAAACTTGATAAACCAGTCGTTATTGTGATCGATAAAAACTGAAACGTTTTTGTGCAAAAGATACCAGCGTATATAGTCATACTCTTTTTTTGTTGTAGGCTTGTCTATTTCAACAGCTAGATGTCTGCAACATTGTGCCTTGCATTTATCGCATGGAGGACTCTTTTCCATATTAATACCTTGATAATATTCAGATTTTTATTATAATTTAAAGATGGAGCATAGGTAAAAGATTAATAATAGCCGTGGTATCCATATAAAACGGCATTAAGATAATCAGAATTTTAAAAAATAAAGGTTTTATGAATCATGAGGTTTTTGTAACTTCTTTTGTCAAGGTTACTTTGTCTTTTATTAAGATATTTGTAAAAATTGAGCTGATTCGGATAAGCATTTTTTGTTATAATTAATTTTAGTAGTTTTCGTATAATTATATTAAAAATATAAAGTAATGGCATTAGTTTTCTGGAATGCCAAATAAAATAGTCTCATAAATATATTAATTGGAAGGCGTTTGTTTGATAACTGAAAGTTGGACACTTCTTTATGACCGTGATTGCCCACTTTGTGCCCGATTTGCGGCAATTGTACAGAACCTGGATCATGAAAATATGATTGATTTTGTACCCCTCCAGGATTATTGTAAGAAGGAGATCCGTTTCTCTTGCGAGGAGTTGCTAAAAACGGTTCACATCATTAGTGAACAGGGTCAGGTTCTAAAGGGGGGGGATGCCGTTTGTAAAGTACTAATGCTTGTACCTGCATCGCGTCCATACAGATGGTTGCTGCAAAGCAAAGTAGGGCGCCGTGTTTCTAACACTGTATATTTTGCTTTAAACAGCTTTAGACGTTGCTATAAATGTAATCGAAGAAGGTAAACATGAATATTATTATGGTTTATAGTGATGAGTTGGTTGCGCAGTCTGTTGCAGCAGTAAGTGCTGTTCATGCAATTTCAATGGTTAAGGCTAATGAAAGTGAGGGTATCGACTTTACAAATTATTCTCTTGTTCTTTTGAATGTTGATGATATTCTCTGTGATCGGTTGTTGGATAAGATAAACAAAAAGGTACCGGTTTTGCGTCTTAACAACAGTAATCAGTTTATCAAGATGATGAATTATGTTACTAAAGGTCTTGTGGGTACTGTTTCTCTTCCATTGTCAGGAGCTTTTTTGTACGAGATAATTGATTCGTTAAGCAGGCAGGTTGTAACTCTTCCTGAAAACAGTAACGACAAATATCAATTTTACTATAATGGTGATAAAATAGAAGTATGTGTTAATCCAGATTTTTTATTAAGATCTGTTCGGATAGCGGAACAGGATATAGAGCAAAAAAAAATAGCAGTTACTCATATTACATCTAATAAAAAGGTCGACGCTGCCTCGGTAAACGATTCTCTTTCACGACTTCAGGAGGAAGTAGTCGAGGGACTTGTCAACGATGAATTTTCGTTAGCGTATCAACCTGTTCACTATCTGAACGACCAGATGTTATACGGGTTTGAAGCCCTTATCCGATGGAACCGAAAGGGGTTACTTATCTCACCAGATGATTTTATACCTCTTGTAGAAAAAACAGATGTTGTTTATGCGCTTAATGATTGGGTATTGAATCAGGTTTTATTAGATTTAGAAGATTGGAATGTTAAATTCACCACAAATGGCGATAATTTAAGAGTAAATATCAATCTTTCGGCTCATCTGTTTGAATCTCCAGGGATCGCGGACAAAATAATTGAAAGTGTTAAAACTGCCAAAATTGATCCGAGACAGCTTGGGTTGGAATTAACTGAATCGGCATTTATGGATTCAAAAGAGATTGCAAACTTGGCACTTTTAAAACTAAAGTCGAATAATTTTCCTATTTACATGGACGATTTTGGAACAGGTTACAGCTCTTTATCATATTTACAACATTTCCCGGTGGATATTTTAAAAATTGACAAATCGTTTGTAAAATGGATTACTTTCGATGAAGATAGTGAGCATATCGTTAGCTCAATTATTGGACTTGCACATGGCTTAAAAATGAAGGTAGTCGGTGAAGGTGTAGAAGAGAGAGCACAAGTAGACTTTCTAAAAGAGAGAGGCTGCGAGTTTGGCCAAGGATTCTTTTTTAGCCGTCCTCTCAAAAAGAATGACGCATCCTTATATCTTGCTGATTATCACAATAGACGCTAGGGGGAGTATGGTACGGATACTTGTAGTGGATGATCATCCGATAATATATCAAGGGTTGGTTCAGATGCTTCAGGATGATTTGCGATTTAAGGTTGCTGACAACGCAAAAACTTATGATGAAGCAATTATAAAACTGGAAAAACATAAACCCGACCTTTTGATAGTCGATATAGGTCTTCGCAGCGAGAAAAACGGGATAGACCTTGTCAGGTTTGTAACTGAAAATTATCCAGAAACAAAGACAATGGTTCTTTCGATGCACGATGAAGAGATTTATTCAGTACGATCATATAATGCTGGTGCAAGAGGGTTTGTTACTAAATCAGATTTTACTGAGCGAATAGTCGAGGCAATAGGAATGGTTATGAAGGGGGAGCTCTATTATCAAAACGGTGCTCCACTTGTTGAACATAAAGGGGATCGATTAAAGCAGCAGTTCTCGAGGCTTACCGACCGGGAAATCGAGATTTTACGTTGCATTGGAATGGGGATGAAGAATAGTGATATTGCCGATAAAACCGGAGTAAAGGAAAAGACTATTCACTCGCATCGTTTACGTATAAGAAACAAACTGCAACTTGAGAGTACCGCGGATCTGATCAGGCTGGCGTCTTCGTATATCGATGATAATGTTATCTGATTAAATATATTAAGAAGACATGATTAATATAAAAAGAGTTATCCGGGGATAACTCTTTTTATATTTTAGTGCGAATAGTTGTTTCATTAAATTAGACGATACATGGATTTTCGCTTTTTCCTGTTGGATCAACTTTGTCGGTTGCATCGAAAAATTTACATTTTGAAATAACAACACCAAGCTTGACACTCTGATTAACGCTGAACTGCTTTGTAGGATCTGCTTTAAGAACCATATTGCTGTCAGAGTCAAGGCGAACATGAAGAATTGTTTCTGAACCAAGAGGTTCAACAACTTCTATCACGGCATTAATTGAGTTTGTTGGGTTTTCTTCAAAAGTGAAATCTTCGGGGCGAACACCGAAAACAATATTTTTTGAGCCATACTCTTTAAGTTTTGCAAGTTGCTCTGGTGTGGGAGTAAGATTGATTCCTTTCTCTGTCAATTTATCACCAGTCAAAGAAACTGGGTGAAAGTTCATAGGAGGAGTACCTATAAAACCGGCAACGAACATGTTATTTGGATTGTTATAAAGTTCCATAGGAGTGTCAATCTGCTGAATGAAACCGTCTTTCATAACAACAATTCGGTCACCCATGGTCATCGCTTCTGTCTGGTCGTGAGTTACATAAACCATTGTAGACTGAAGTTTTGTGTGTAGACGTGAAATTTCAGCACGCATTGTTACACGAAGCTTTGCGTCAAGGTTTGAAAGTGGCTCATCAAAAAGGAAAACCTTTGGATGACGTACAATTGCGCGACCTAAGGCAACACGCTGACGCTGACCACCGGAAAGTTGTTTAGGTTTGCGATCAAGAAGGTTTTCGATGTGAAGAATCTGAGCTGCTTCTTTAACCTGTTTTTCTATAATATCTTTTGGAGTTTTTCTCATTTTAAGACCGAAGGCCATATTGTCATAAACTGTCATGTGGGGATAAAGTGCATAGTTTTGAAAAACCATTGCGATATCGCGGTCTTTTGGGTGAATATCGTTTACACGTTTGTCATCGATATAAAGGTCTCCGCTTGTGATCTCTTCAAGACCGGCAAGCATTCTAAGAGTTGTTGATTTACCACATCCTGAGGGTCCTACAAGTATTACAAATTCCTTGTCCTGGATCTCTATATTAGCGTCGTAAACCGCTTGAAAACCGTTTGGATATATCTTGTTGATATCCTTGAGTACTACCGTTGCCATAAAATCTCCTTCCTACTTAATTTTTTGGTTTAGTGGTATTTCCCGTTTAAGAATTATTTAACTGATTGTCACGCCCGCAAAATATCTGTAATGTATGCAGATATTAATCAAAAACGGATAACAAATAGTAAATTAAACAGGAAAAACTGATAATATAGAAGAAAGTGTTTTCTTCTATATTATCAGTTTTTCTGATTATTCGGTCAAACTGTCAACTATTTTTCATTTTATTAATTTAATATTTGTTGAAGATAGATATCGGGTATTTTATAAAACATGTGTTATATCTATATTTTTATGAAATTAGTTCAAGATTACCTTTACATAAATTGAGTATTTTCGGATAAGGTTTGTAATCGGTGAACATATCTATTAGTCTTATTCTTGCTCCATAATTACTCTTGATCGTTTCAAGTTGTATTATAATTAATTATACGTAACGCGATATTTAAAAATTGCGGTTATTTTTAACGGAGATTCTTATGAAAAATATTAAAAAAATATCATCTTTAATTATAGCGATGTTAATAGTTCTTTGTGGTTGCTCAAAAAATTATGACCCAATCAATGTTGGGCTGGTTTTGACAGTGGAGGGCCCAGGAGATGAATCGTTTAACGATAATTCCTTGGCTGCGTTAGAACGCGCCAAATTGGATTATAAAATCAATTATGATTATAAAGTACCGACTTCGATGGCAGATATAGATAATACAATTGAATACTTCGCAAAGAATAATTATGATTTGGTAATCGTAACCGGATTTTTGATGCACGATGCTTGCGAGAGTATTGCTGATAAGTATCCTGAAACTGATTTTATAATTATTGATTCACTTGTAAAGCGTCCCAATGTTAAACCTATATTGTTTAACGAGAAAGAGGGGGCTTTTGTTGCAGGTGCTGTTAGCGCCTTAGTTTCACGTTCCGGCAATGTGGGTTTCATTGGAGGTATGGATCTTCCTTTTATAAAGGAGATACTTGAAGGTTTTAGAGCCGGTGTGCAGCATCAAAATACCAAGATTCGAGTTGCCTCTGTCTATTTAAATGGTGAAAACCCGTTCAATGATCCACTACAGGCTAACAAAGAGGCTGAAAAGATGATTAACGAAGGTATAGATATTATTTTCCATATCGCCGGGAATAGTGGTATTGGCATAGTTAAGGCCTGTAGTGAAAATAGGGTGTTTGCAATTGGCGAAAAAGGTCAGTATGGAAGTTCCGATGATACTATTCTTGCTAATATTGTAAAGAATCCTGAAAATGCTGTTTACAGGTTAGTTGTTGAAAGGCTAAAGGGCGAATTTGATAACGCACCGGTTTTATCCGGTTTCTCTGAAAATGGCATAAGTATCGATTTTTATCCTTATAAAAGCGGAAATGATGTAAGTAATTTACAGGAAACTGTACAAGCTGCACAAGAAGCTCTATTATCAGGCAAGATTTCCATAGAGTAATGTTGTTATAAGGGGATAGTAATCTTCGGTTATTCATGCTAATTATAAGAAAAGTGAGTTTACGGATTTATCTGGTTATACACTTTTTTAGTTTGATTTTGAATAAAAATTTATCTATTTTTAGAAAAGTCAAAATCAATAAGGTGTAATATGTTATCCAGATATAAATCGTTAATATGTTTTCTGCTTCTTTATCTGTTTGGTTTGCTTTCCGGTTTTTTTATAAAAACCGGTGTGTCAAATTATAAGCAACTCTCTTCTCTGGCTTTTTTAATTATACCTTTGCTGATTTTTATCATCTTCTGTATTTTTGTAATCCTTATTAGTAGAAGCAGAGCGGTTAAGCTCTATCTTAGGCTCATTGCCCTGATAAGATCCCTTCCCGACATACATATACACTCACTTTCTGATGCAAAAAATATTAGCAATATGTTTGCCAAAATGGGCTATTTCGAGCAGATAATCTCCGTATATCAGAGCAAGATCAGGGCTCGATACCGGCATCTGGATTCTAATAGTATGATTCAGACAGTTCTTCTAAGCCTGAATAACCTTCATATCGAGATGGATAACCGTAATGAGTTTTTTAAAGCTGTTTTGGAAAGCGCAATAACTGTTATACCTCAAGCCGACAGTGGAGCTCTTCTTGTACTTGATTGTGATGGTATTTTACACTACGAGGCTGTTATCGGTTTTGATATTGCCAATGTGTCACCTGTCGAATTAAAAAAAACTGAAATATACAAAAGAAACAAAACTCATATATTTGAGCCATGTATAATAAGATCGGCATTTTCTGATAATGATAGAGGGGAAACGCAAGATTTTCATTCAGCTGTTTGTGCTCCAATTAACATCGAAGGGAATCTGTTTGGAGTTTTAGTAATCAACAGTATTGACGAGAATGCGTTCGGTGAGGATGATTTAGTGCTAATAAGC
>DAOTGZ010000049.1:0-14178 GCA_035447445.1 Spirochaetota bacterium
CCTTCAATCGGATTACATCAACGGGATAATCGCAAGTTGATATCGACATTAAAAAAACTCAGAGATCTGGGTAATACCGTAATTGTTGTTGAACATGATGAAGAAACCATGATGGAAGCTGATTATGTTGTGGATCTTGGACCGGGTGCCGGTGAACAGGGTGGATACATTATTGCGCAGGGAACTCCAAAAGAAATCATTGCGGATAAAAATTCCATCACTGGGCAATATCTGTCTGGTAAACGTAGTATAGCCATTCCGAATAACCGTCTTATACCACAAAATTTCATTGATATTAAGGGAGCAACGGGAAATAATCTAAAAAATATTGATGTTTCCATTCCATTAGGTGTTTTTACCTGCGTAACCGGTGTTTCCGGATCGGGTAAATCGACATTGATAATGCAGACTTTTTATAAAGCTTTATCAAACCTTATAATGCGTTCAAAACAGATACCCTGCCATTTTGATAAAATTACAGGGTATAAAAATATAGATAAGGTGATAGATATAGATCAGTCACCGATTGGACGAACTCCGCGGTCGAACCCGGCAACATATACTGGAATATTTACACCGGTGCGTGAGCTTTTTGCCGCAACTCAAGAGTCGCGGATAAAGGGTTATAAACCTGGAAGATTCTCTTTTAATGTTGCCGGAGGACGCTGTGAAAGCTGCGAAGGTGACGGTGTAAAAAAATTCGAAATGCACTTCTTATCCGATGTATATATTACTTGTGAGGTTTGCAAAGGGAAAAGATATAATCATGAAACGCTTGAAGTACGTTTTAAAGGTAAAAATATCTTTGAAATTCTTGAGATGACTGTAAATCAGGCTCAAGAGTTTTTTGAAAATGTGCCGTCCATAAAAAGGCGCCTTGACACCTTGGTAGATGTCGGTTTAGGATATATTAAGTTGGGACAGTCTGCCACGACTCTTTCGGGCGGAGAGGCACAGCGTATCAAATTGGCTACAGAGCTATCAAAGAGATCGACCGGAAAAACACTCTATATTCTTGATGAACCAACAACAGGGCTACATTTTGCCGATATTGAAAAATTGTTGAAAGTTTTACGCTCTCTGGTAGAAAAAGGTAACAGCGTACTTGTTATTGAGCATAATCTGGATGTGATAAAAACTGCGGATTTTGTTATCGATATGGGGCCCGAAGGCGGTGATAAAGGCGGTTTTGTAGTGGCTACAGGAACACCAGAAGAGATTATCGGTGTTAAAGAGTCATATACGGGACAGTTTTTGAAAAAAATACTGGGGTAAGATGATAAATGCGAAATCGATCTTTAAGAAAAGCTTTTCTACTATCCCTGGTTTTTGCAGCTTTTTTACCGTTAGTTTCTGTAGGTCAGGGCAGTGTCTCTTACGAAATAGCTCGTGATCACTTCAAAAAGGGTGTAATACTCTTTAATAATTACAGTTATTTAGGTTCAGTTGAATTTTTCAGAACTGCTTTGACTGTTTATCCCGAGTATCATCAGGCTCGAGAATATTTGGCAAGAGCCTACCGCCTAGCAGGATACACGGATGCTGCGTTAAGAGAATGGGAGTATCTTTTTGATATTTCTAACGACGCTTCTGTCCAAAACAAGATAGATATGCTCCGTTATCACCGTGTTTATCCCATGCAGCCACCAATGGAACCTGAATTTACTCATGTAAAAAATCTGGAATCCCGCGAGCTACGCAGTTACCATTTCAGATATCCTACCGATACATCTGTTGATTATGAAAAAAATATCTATATTGTCTCGTTTAATTCAGGAAGAGTTGTTAAAATAAACGATTCAGGAGAGGGACTGGATACCTACAAACCTGCTCTTGAATCGCGTCTTTACGGTCTTGATATAAAAGATAACTTTTTACTTTTTTCAGATTTTGCAAGAGACATTGTTTATTGTACCGATTTGAACTTCAATGAAGAATTTTCTTTTGGTGGATCAGGATCAGGTGATGGGCAATTCAGAGGTCCACAAGGGGTTTGCTTCGATGATAAATCGGGAATATTCGTAGTTGATAGTGGTAATCACCGTGTACAGCATTTTTCAAAAGAGGGAAAATTTATATTGCAGTTTGGCAAAAAAGGAAATTACGATGGAGAGTTTCAAAATCCAACGGATGTCGCCTTTTTGGATGAACTGGTTTATGTAACTGATACAGGTAATTCCCGAGTAACCGTATATGATACATCTGGTAATTTTATACGTAATATTACAAATATGGCTATTAAATCTCCACGGGGTATTTCTGTTAATCGGGATAAACTTATTGTTAGTGATTCATTGGAAGGTCTTATAATAATTAACCCTAAAAATGATTCTCTGACGGTGTTTGATTCATGGGGAGAAAATAACCAAAACGGATTTTCAAGGCTATATTCAGCTGTTTTTGACAGGGATGATTTTCTTTATGCACTTGATCACGATAAGGAGCGATTGTCCGTTTTCTCACCTGTTCAAAAACGGTATACAAATCTTGATATCGAAATAAAATCTGTTGATATTTCGAATTATCCGACAGTGGCTTTTTATGTGTCCGTTCGTGATCGCACCGGTGATCCGGTCTATGCACTTAAATCTGAAGAGTTTCATGTTACGGAAGACAGTGCAAGAATTCAGAGTGTCTCGATAGATTATTTGAAAGATAAACCAGCGAGTTCGACCATGATTTTTTGTGTGGATCGTTCTGAGGGAATGGATCAGTGGAAAGAGGAACTTGTTTGGAGCGCGGATTTTATTCTTACAGAGATGAAAAAAAGTGATTCTGTAAAAGTGTTTGATTTTTCGGATGATTATATAACCGCAAATGATTACGACTGGTCTCGTCGTCGAATTCAAAAGGCACTTCGTGATGGAATATACGGAGGCGGTAAAAATATAGGACGGGTTATATATAATGCTGTATCTGAACTTTTAAAAACAGATTCTAAACGTGCGGTGGTTTTATTTACAGACGGAATTGTTTCTGAAGATTCATTTGAGCAGTACAGTGAAAATATCATTATTGATTATGCACGCTGTCATTATGTTCCTGTATATATTGTTTCTCTATCAGGAAGCAATCCAGTTTTGCGGGATATTTGTGACAAAACCGGCGGGATGTTTATCGAAGCACGCAAGGTATCAGATTTGAGAATGATTTACCAATTAATACGTAAACAGGAAGAGTATAGATACGTAGTGGTTTATAAGAGTTTGAGAAAACCGCATTATACTGGTTGGTGGTCAAATGTATCGATAGAAGTAGAGTCGAAAGGTGAACGTGGTGTTGAGTGGGGTGGTTATTATATTCCTTAAGACGGTATAATGGATAAATTATTTAATATATACCATTTTCTTTAGCCATGATAGGCTTTTTTTAAATTGATGAGCGCCTCCTGCGCTTTCCCCGTCATCGGGATAAATTTCCATGGTTTTATCGCAGCTTACAGAAGCATTGAAAAAAGAGAAAATACATTCAGCTGGGGCGGTAACAGATTTAATACCAGTGGTCATGAGCAAAGGTATTTCGAATCTGTCACAAAAATGAACTGCATCAAAATAACTTAAATTGCGACGAAGTATTTTTCTTTTGCCACGCGCACTGCTCACAAAATCATTTATTTCAGTTGTAACTGGGCCGTCGGCTAAGTTTTGGCTTTTAGGTAAGTCAGCGAAAGAAAGTGAGTCTAGAACAACCGCACTAATACGTTTTGAAGAGGATGCACAGAAAGTGGCTGCGGCTCCTCCGATTCCTTTGCCAATTATACCTATAGAGGAGCAGTCAATATCCTTATACAATCTTAACAGGTCAATTGCACGATAACAGTCAAGATAAACTCCTTTAAGGTAGTAATTCTCGGGATCCATAATGTTTTCGATCATATAACCTGGGGATTCGACCTCGAATCCTTTCTTCTGATTATGGAAATCAATTCCTTTAAGTATCTGATGACCACGAAGAGTCAAAAAAAGATAGGCGAAATCAGTTTCAAGTTTATAACCTTTAAACGCTGTGGCTTCAAGGTAATCGTGAATAATTATTATTGGCCGCGGATGTTTTCTTTTTTTTGGCATATAGAGTCTTGCTTGTACCGAAGTTTTACCAAAACTTTTGTATGCAATATCCATAACTGTAAAGCGGGGAGATGAAAGCCGGGTATTTTCGTGAGAAACCGGTTCTATAGCAATACGTTTTAAATCTATAAGGGAATTCTTCCAAAAAAAATCAAAATCTGTTTCCCTCTCTATCTGAGGGAAATTTGCAAAATATTTATCAAAATTTATAAGAGAAGCCATTAATTCGTTACCTTAATTATGAAAAGAGATTGATTATTAGTCTTGTATTGTACGAAAACAGTGAATAGAGACCAATTATTAGCATTGAAATAAAAACCAAGGATGTAATAAAAATAATTAATGCCTTTATTCTACCTACGATTATTTGAGGAATTATTTGTGTTGCCGAAAGACCACTGGCGATATAGTATCTGATTGTTGAAACGAGTTTCGTGAGTACATAAAGGGATATAAGCGCAATAACTGATAATATAAATATATCGGTAAAGTATTTTGTGCCTTTTTGTACAATAATTAAAATTGGGTAGGTTACAAGATTCATAACAATTAGCGATACGACCGCAGACATAATAACAAAAAATGATAAATAAATTATCTCTTTTAATCTGTTAAAAAGAGGTCTGCGCTCGTAAGCGCTTGTGGAATATAGTGCTATTTTTGGGCTATCTTCCCTATTCGGATTCGGCATCCTCTTCCGTATCCATGGTTTCGCCAGGGTCATCGACGATAGAATCTTCTTTTTTGTCCTTATCAGACTTTTTATCTTTATCGAGATCGACATCAAATTGCTCTTTTAGTACTTTTTTTGCTTCATTTCTAACTTTACTATTTTGATCATATTCCGCCTTATACTTTAAAATGTCAATTGATCTTTTATCTTTTAAATCTTTCATAAGCTGTATTGATTGAAGTCTAACTGCAGCATTATCGCTTTTTAGTGATTCTTCGAGTCTCGGATAGGCTTTTGGATCTCCCAATTTTACAAGAGAGGTTACACAATAGATGTAAAAGTTATAATAGCGCTGCTTTTTTTTAAAAGGAAAAGAGTCAATTTTTTCAATTTCTTTATTAATATCCGCAATAGCACTTTTTTCATCCATACGTGAAAGGGCGCTTACCGCGTATGATCTTAGACTTAAATCTTCGTCTTCATTAGAAAAAACTTCTTTTAGATATGGAGCAGCTGCATTGGTTTTACTGTCTCCCAGAAACAGAATAAGTCTTAACCTGTGAAATGGGGTTGTATCTGGATCTTCAATCGTTTTTTTTACAAAATCATAAAGTGATTTTTCTTCGAAGGTTCCTAGTGCAACAAGAAGACCCTCTATGAAACTGGAATTGACCGAAAAATCCTGAGATTTGAGCTCTTTTATCAGTTCAGGAGCGGTCTCTTTAGCTTCAAGATCTTTTATTGCGTAAACTGCTGCGATTTTAACATCGTTTTCAGGATGAGAAAGAAATGGTGTAAGTTTAGATGCTGCGTCTTTCCGTTTTTCACGACTGGCAAGATTAATTGTGTTAATTATAACCGAGGTGTTTTTTTCATCGTCAAGATTATTTATTACTTCATCAATTAACTCTTTCTTGAGAGAGGGGGTCTTAATACGGTCAATATTGCGAATAGCGATAGCTCGCTCTTTTTGCATGCCGAATTTCAGGGTTTTACGAATATAGGCGGCCCCCTTTATATCATTTTCACGCTGTTTATCAGAAATTTCTACATCTTTATCCTTTGTAGCAGCGGACTCATCCTTTATTGTTTCTGTTTTACCTTCTGCTTTATCATCAGTTGCGGCTTCGGTACTGCTTTTTTCAGCCGGAGTATCTTTTTTTTCTGTTTCCTGACAATAAAGAGAAGTGTACAAAAGTGAAACGGATAAAAGAACCATTAAATAATACTTCATACATTCTCCCTGTAGTATTCTGTATAAAAAATATCACACTCGTTATATCGGCAAATATGACATAATACTTAAGTAATGTAAAGTCGATAATAACAAGCAAATTTATTTATTAATAAGGTTCTTAAAAAGAGTTATGAAGCGTTGGGCAGATTTTTGAATAGAATATTGGATTTTCATCGTATTTTGTTGTAGTGACACAAAATCAGGAGTTGAATATGTCTTTATAGAGGAAATGATTAATTGATTTATAGAAAATTCGTCAATATGTGGTGTTGAAATGCAGACGCCATCCTCCGAGATGCTGTCCCAGCAAGACATGTTGTCCTTGAGAGATCCCCGCTGGGTTAATAGGGGTACAGCACCGTATCTTGCCGCGTATAATGTATTAAGCTGATAAGGTTCGTTGGTAGACGGAATAACAAAAAAATCTGAACCGGCAATAAGAGTTCTAAACATTTTTTGATCTACATTCTTTATATACGAAAATTTACCTGGAAAGATTTTTTTTAGATACTCAAACTGTTGTTCGATGATTAAATCACCCATTCCGCATACGATACATTGGAAATCAAGTTGGTTAAGTGCTGGACCTACGGCATCCGCAAATATTTTCATCCCTTTTGAAAAGGTTAATGGACCAAAGAGGGACATTAATGGTTTGTCAGAATCAAGTGGAAGACCTGCGTTTCGTTGAAGAGCAGATTTACAGGATTCTTTCCCAACCATATCATTAACATGGAAGCGAGTGGTAATTAATTTGTCGCTAGCTGGATTGAAACTGTCATAATCAATGCCTAGTGCAATGCCAGTTACGCCTTTGTCGTACAGTAAAGTAGATAATGGATTTTCATGATTATCACATATTTCAATAGCATAATTGTCACTAAGTGTGATAACCGCGTCGGACCATAGAATAGCGCTTTTAACAAGATTTATTGAATCTTTGAATTTTAAATTATCGTCCGTATATCCGTCCCAACCTATGCCAGTCCAGATAATGTCTGTAGCAGGAAAAATTCCTTGATAGTCCATTGAATGAATTGTAAAAACCGACTTTGCCGATTCAAGCTGTTTTAAACCAGTATATATAGTTTTAGTAAGTAAAGGAATTAATGCACAGTGCCAATCGTGGCACATTAATATATCAGGTTCAATTTTTAGAATTGGCAATGCCGAAATAACCGCATGGGAAAAGAATGAAAATCTGGCACAGTTATCTGAATAGTCCATGCCGTCTTGTCCATAAATACCCTCGCGATCAAACAGTTCGTTATGCTCAATGAATACGGTTTTAACACCTGGAATATGATTGGAAACATATAACGCCGCGGTTCGGCTAGTAACTCCTGGATTGACAGTCAAGGCCGTTTTCTCTTTTTTTGCCTTGAAGTCTTGAAGATTTATCGAACGGTAACGAGGCAAAAAAAGAAAGATATCAACGGCATCACTGGCCAACGAAGAGACAAGTGTGCCGACTGATTCCCCCAACCCCCCCGTTGAAACAAAAGGGGAGGCTTCTGCTGATGCTATTACAAGAGTCATCTTTGACATTTTATTTAAATGTTATAAGAGACGGGTTATACTCTTCTGGCTTTTCGAACCCTAATAGATTAAGGAGTGTAGCGGCAACATTGCCAAGACCGGCTTCACTTTCAAGTTTTGATAGAGTATATTCGCCCGAGTATTGAGGATCAAATATAATAAATGGTACTTTGTTTAGTGTGTGGGCTGTTCTTTTTTTAGGTTTATCGTTTTTGTCATACAGAATATTTCCATTCTTGTCCATTTCCCACATTTCGTCCAGATTACCGTGATCTGCTGTGATTACCGCAATACCACCGGCTTTTTCGATTACGGGAAGAAGTCGCTCTATTGATAGATCAACTGCCTGCATCGCAGTGATGGCTGCTTCAAGATGACCGGTATGACCGACCATATCGCCGTTAGCAAAGTTTAAACGTATAAAAGGATATTCACCGCTTTCGATTGCTTCGATAACAGCATCTGTTATTTCGGCCGCTTTCATCCAAGGGCGCTCTTCGAAAGGCACAAGGTCAGATGGAATCTCTTTGTAAACTTCGGTTTCTTCGTTAAATTTTCCGGTTTTATTTCCATTCCAGAAGTAGGTTACATGTCCAAATTTTTGGGTTTCAGATATTGCAAACTGTTTTACTCCGGCAGAAGCAAGATACTCAGAAATTGATTTATCTATTGCTGGAGGTTGTACAAGATAATTTTTAGGTAAATGAAGATCTCCATCGTATTCCATCATTCCGGCATAAACTACATCAGGGAAACGCTTTCTGTCAAACTTGTCAAAATCTTTCTGTTCGAATGCTTGGGTGATCTCGATAGAGCGATCTCCACGATAATTAAAAAAGATAACTGAATCCCCGTCTTCGATTGTTCCAACAGGACCGTTTTCATCAACTATGGTAAAAGATGGAAGAAATTGATCGGCAAGACCTGCTTTCTCAGAGCGGAAAGTTTCAATTGCCTCTTCTGCCGTTTTAAAAGGACGAGCCTCGCCAAGAACATGTGCTTGCCATCCGCGTTCGACAATACGCCAATCGGCACCATATCTGTCCATGGTTGTAATCATGCGTCCGCCACCAGAGGCAATACGGAAGTCCAGTCCGCGCGAATTTAGTTTTTGTAACTCTTCTTCAAGAGCTTGTACATAGGTTAACCCCGATGTTTCTGGCACATCACGGCCATCAAGAAGTATATGAACACGTACCTTTTTAATACCTTCGTCTGCCGCGCGTTCGAGCATCTTGAATAGGTGAGATATATTCGAGTGTACGTTTCCATCTGATAGCAGGCCAAGAAAATGAAGAGTTGTATTATCGGTAATAGGTTTTTGAACAACTTCTTTCCATGAGTCAGTTGTAAAAATGTCTCCTGACAAAAGAGCTTTTTCGACAAGTTTTGCTCCTTGGTCAAAAACACGGCCAGCACCTAAAGCGTTATGCCCAACTTCGGAATTGCCCATATCGTCATCTGATGGAAGTCCGACAGCTGTTCCATGAGCTTTAATTTCTGTATTAAGATATTTATTTTTTAAGGCATCAAGAGTTGGAGTGCGAGCAAGAAGGCAGGCATTACCAGGATATTCGGGGGCATTGCCAACACCATCCATTATTATAAATACTACAGGTCCCTTACGAGGTGTGAATTTGCTGTTTTTATCTAATTTTAACATTTTTCCTCCGGAAATGTGAGCGATAATTTCCATACAAAAGTATGCTTACGCCTCTATTTGTAAAGATAATTTTATAGGTAATAATATCAGTAAATTATGGCTAAAAGACTTTTTTATAAAAATATGATCGATTCGAAATTTATAAAAATCACAATTTTTAATTAATTGATATAATTTAATTGTTTTATAAACGCAATTTGAGAGTATTAGCTTTATTGTAAACTGTTAACTAAAATTTTATATTGTATATGCTATTGGTTAAAAATTTTGTATATTTTTGAGGTGATAAAATGAATTCTTTAAGAAATGGTGTTTCTTTTCTTGTTTGTATTGCAGGTGCTTTCTTTGCTATTGCGGGTGTAGTATCGATGATAACACGTTTTATCGGTTATGAGGTAAAAATATTTTTATGGCTTTCTGAATTTGAAACAGTTACTGCTTGGTTAATAAGAGCAGGTGTTATTGCCGGTGGTATACTTGTGTATGTTTTTGGAGTTTTGATAGATCCTGAACGATAACTAACTAGTTTAGGTCAAAATACCTTCTTTATTCCCTTTAATTATGTAAAATGTCTTTCGAATATGCTTTTTACATACGAAACTTTTGGAGAAAGTGCTTATGTTTGGTAAAATAATAGAGTGGTTTTCACACAGACACCTTTTGGTAAATATTATCGCAATATCTGTTATTTTGGGAGGGATCATTGCTTGGGACAATACCAAGAAGGAGGAGATGCCGGATATAACTTTTCCTTTTTCACGTGTTATGGTCGTGTGGCCAGGGGCATCTCCAGAAGATATGGATCGCTATGTCACTGTGCCAATCGAAAAAGCACTTAGAGGTATTGATGGAATCGAGGAAATATCCAGTACAACTTCTCAGGGGAGTACCATATTATCTTTATGGCTACCAGCCAAGGCCTCAGAAAGTGAGATGGAAGATATTGTACAGGATATAAAGGATGCAATAGATAGGGTTGACCTGCCTGATGATATCAAGGATGACCCAGAAGTTAGAGTACCGAATACAACGCGGTTTTCTGTAATAAATATTTCCATGTACAGAGAATCGGCCAAATTATTTAGTAATGAAGACAGAAAAAAAGTGCAGCAGTATGCACGAAATCTTGAGAATAGCTTACTTAGCCTTACATCTGTTAGTGAAATTAGCTGGCGAAATTACAGCGTACCCCAGGTTAACATTTACCTTGATATCGCAGCTTTAAATGAGCTCAATGTCTCCATATCAGAAGCAATATCTGCCATTCAGAATGGAAGTTTGCGCTCTCCGGTAGGAACGATGAAGGGAGAGTGGAGTCGATCCGAAGTAAAAGAAGATAAAAGACCTGAGGAAGAAACGCGATCAATAACCATTGAAAAGAAAAGCTCAAAACAATCTGAATTTAAAGATTATAAAATAATTATGGACGCAGAGCTGACAAAGGTTGATGATCTTGAAAATTTGATTATTCGTATGAACTTTGAGGGTAAAGCCGTTTATTTAAAGGATATTGCGCGTGTAGTACCCGAATTTGAGGAAAGCAGTGCAATTTTAAAAACTAACGGATATGAAGCAGTTACCATAAATGTTACCAAATCTTCATCTGCGGGGATTATTGATGCAGTTGATGAAATCAGAAAAAAAGTTGAAGAGTTTAAAAAAAATTCATTAGCAGGAACTGATATAAACGTAGTTCTTGTGGATGATGAATCGATAGCTGTTAAAGATAGATTATCCATGGTGTCGGGTAATGGAATTCTTGGATTTGTTTTAGTAGTAATATTTTTATTTTTGTTTTTAAATGCAAAATCTGGAGTATGGGTTGCCTTCGGTCTGCCTTTCTCGCTTTGTTTTACTCTAATTGGCATGTATATGCTTGGGTATTCAATAAACAATACAACATTGGCCGCAGTAATTATCGTCCTCGGAATGGTGGTTGATGATGCCATTGTTGTTGCAGAGAATATAAACAGGCTTGAGGCCAGTGGAATGCCAAGAAAACAGGCTGTGGTTGAGGGAACAGGAAGGGTTTTCCTTCCGATAGTTGCAAGTATTGTAACAACATGCGTTGCGTTCATACCTCTGTTTTTCTTTGGGGGCAGATTTGGAGTTTTAAATGCATTTATACCACCTGTAATTTTTATAATGCTTTTTGCTTCTCTTTTTGAGTCTGTTTTTATATTACCTGCACATATGTCATCTTCCTTGTTCGATTCTAAAAAAGGCGCTACGGAGCGAAGTTGGTTTATAAAGTTAGAAGAAGGATATCAACAAATTTTGCGGTTTCTTCTCGCTCATCGCAAGCCAGTATTCGTTTTTGCAATTATTCTTTTATTTTTCGCAGGTTTTCTATTTACTACAACAATGAAGTATGAAATGTTTCCGCGTGAAGAAAGTACTCAATTACGTATTGAAGGTGAGGTTGCTTATGGAACATTAAAAAAATCTACTGCTAGAAAAACTGAGGAAGTTGAAGCCATAATTGATGAATATGTCGGAAATGAGGCTTTGTCTTATGAAACAAGAATAGCACAAACCAGGAGAAGTAATGCTGCCCGTGAAAATGTATTTTCGATAATGATAGAGTTAGTGCCACTTGAAAAAAGAGATCGAAAATCGTCTGCTATTCAAAAAGAGATGGAACAGAAATTAAAAAGATTAAAGGGATTCGAAAAACTTGAATTTTCACAGGGCCGTTTTGGATCTACAAGTGGAAATCCTATAGAAGTACATGTTCGCGATAATAATGATGAAACACGTAACAAGCTGACGCGAGAACTTTTACAGGCCATGAAGAACTACGCTCCATATATTAATGTGGACGAAGAAAGACAGCTTCAGGATCCGGAGTATCTTTTTAAACCAAAAAGAACAATAGCGGGTAGTTTGAATGTTTCAATTAGCAGAATATTGAGTGCTTTAAGAACAGCGATAAACGGAACGATTTTATATGAAGTACCAGAAAACGGAGATGATGTTGAATACCGTATAACTGTTGAAGATAAGGATAGAAGTAATCTGGAATTATTAAGGAATTTACCTGTTTTAAATAATTCAAATTATTCAATTCCTCTTGGAAATGTGGTAGATGTTATAGAAGGAAATAGCGCAAATACAATCAGTCGTATGGATAATGTCCGAACTACTAGAATTTTTTCAGATATTGATGCCTCGAGTGGTTTAACACCCGTAGAGACCGCTATCTATTTTGAAGAAAATATATTTCCAGATTTATTGTCGCGTTACCCGACATCATCTATTGTTTATGCTGGTGAGGTTAAAGATACACGTCAATCGACAGGAGAATTTATATATTCTGTTATAGCAGTGTTGCTATTGATCTATATAATTCTTGCTCTTCTTTTTGATTCTCTTGTTAAACCTTTTATTATTATGGCTACAATACCATTTGCCGCAGTAGGGATAATATTTGCGTTAAAACTACATGGGATTTCTGTTTATGGTTTCTTTTCGGTAGTCGGATGCCTTGGATTGATTGGGGTTGTTGTAAATGATTCCATTGTAATGATTTCTGTTCTTGAAGCAAATTACAAGGCTCATCCGAATATAAAAAAAGCAATTGTAGCAATATCCGAAATAGCCAAAACAAGGTTGCGTGCGGTGATATTAACAACAATTACAACTGTTGCAGGATTGTTGCCGACGGCTTACGGTATTTTGGGTTATGATTCAATGCTCTCAGATATGATGCTCGTTATGGCGTGGGGGTTGATATTTGGAACTATTATTACTCTTGTTTTTGTTCCTATACTATATCTTATCATGTACCGAATACAACATCACGTCAAGGATATTGCTAATTCCAATTGATCTGGTTTTTTTCAATGTTTCGGTGTTTTTGCTACTTAGTTTTGTATTTAATATGCAAAAAGTAAGAAATAACACCACTTATTTTGCTATTTTCCGGGTTTCTTAGCCAGAAGAATAGTCATGTGAGTCATAAAAGTTCATACCCCAGCTATTAATAAAGTATGGAAAACCAAAGAAGTTATGAACAAAAACAGCATGGAAACAGGGGCGAATAAACTCCTTAACACTGCTCATAAACTCGTCGAAGAAATTCATTGCCAGAAACAACATGTACGATAAACTGTAGCAGTAAAGATTAGCTACATCTTTTAATTTTCTTTTAGAAATACTTGAAAATCTGATATGTACTGATTTGTAGATGGTACCTCTCTCGTGATATTTGTTCAGAGAATCATTACATACTGGATTCTTAGCCAGCATTTTTGAGTACTTATCCAGAACTGTATTTATAACATCCGAAATATGCATATTATGCTTATTGGCAAACTCTTCAATTTTATCAAGTCTGCTAATTTCAACATCAATTGATGTTCTAAAATCTGTAGTTTCCATTTGCCGCCTCCTTATGTCTGCATATATATACTGGAAAAAATGCTGATTTGTTCAATTTTTTAGAAAAAATTCTGCAAAAATTTTGGGTAATTATCTGATACTGTAAATTTCTGTAAATATAATTCTTTTCAAAAAGAAGGATGCAGTTAAAATAGCCTGTTTGATAATTAATCATTAAAAAAATCTGTATTATATTTAAGCGAGAACATATTATGATAAAAACAGTATTTACTAGGTTATATATACTATTCCTTTTACTTGTTATTTTGACCATATCTACAAGCTGTTATAACCAAGCTAACATATCAATAAATATTGTCGAAAAGCAAAAACGTAGGCTTACTGCAGAACTAACAATAAACATGAAAAATAATGAATCTTTAGATATAAATGATATAAAAATAAAATACTTTATTGATAACGATTTTATTGAAATTAAAAAAAATTTGGCTAAAGATTCTGTGAATGTTGATTATCTAAATATAGATAAAATAGATGTAAGAGAATTTTCAGTTACTTCAAAAATGACTCTGGAGAAAGACAAAGCGCTGATTAATTTCATGAAATTTACTTCGGATCTAGATAAAAATAATAAATATAATTGTCCATTAATTCT
>DAOTGZ010000050.1:0-2021 GCA_035447445.1 Spirochaetota bacterium
TGCTGCTCGCATATGCAGCCTATGCTGGTCGCAAGATGACTCTTGCTGCTTGCATATGCAACCTATGCTGAAAAGTTAATTATTAAAGATTACCCGATAATAGTGAATTAAATTAAGTTGTTTGTCAACTAAATAGCAGGGCTGAGAGATACAGGGATTAATTGAGTAGGTGTTTTTGTAATCTTATTATAATAATAAGTTACGCTGATTGAGATTTTTTCCTAAATATAAACATATTTATGATTACACAAATATGTACTACATAATATTAAATATTTCTTTTAGTTGTTTTTGTATATGTGGATAATAAAGTAGTTGACTCTTGTATATTTTAAAGGTATTTGAATATACTAAAAAATATAAAAGGAGGTGCGTTGTGGTGAAAATCAGCAAATCAGCAAATCAGCAAATCAGCAAATCAGCACTGATTACGTTTTTTTTAATGGTGCTTCTTGTTTTTACGGCCTTTGGATGTGATGTCGAAGAGCCAAAATTTAAACGAGAGGTAAAAGCCGAAAACGGACGTTTTGCCATCCGTGAACGTGTGATTAAAAAAGACGCGAAAGAGATTAAAAACATTTTGTCACTTGTGGACGAGAGAAAACGATCATCACGTAATATGCGGGGAATCAGAAGTGCCGAAGACGAGATGAGTGACGAGGATTTTGAAGATCAGCGTATCTTGTCAATTTATGAACCTCAAGATGTCGTAGACGGTCTTGTAGAGATAATACATGATCTGCCTGAAGAGGACTTGGCGCAGCTAGAAGACGCCGAAGAGATCGAATTTACACTTTCTGAGGATATTGATCTCGATGAGATAGATGCAAGGTTTATCTCGCGAAAAGCGGAAGATGAAATTGTTGTTACTGATCCTGCAATTATTGGCGATCGTATCGAGTCGGATATCTGTAATCTGGTTATCGATACACTGACCGAAAGATATATGCCAACCGCCCTGCTTGCTCAAAACTATCCCGAACTTTTTTCAGTAGAAATTGAAGAGAATATGCTTGATGGAGAGGTAGACCTTTTTAAAAGGATTACGTCCGGGATACTTAGTGAAGGTGAAGTAAAAAAATATGAAACAATCATCAGAGATTATACCCAAAACTTTAACTTCACAAGGCTCGAAGAGCTGTTCGTGGAACTAGAAGAAAACGAAAAGCTGAAAGAGCAGATACTTGTCGAAGATGGATTTACAGATGCCGATGAAGACGAAGATGAAGATGATGGCGACACTGAACCAGTAGACATTGATGAGGATCTTTTGGCTCAGATCGAAGATGAAGAAATGAACGCTGCACGAGCTGCTAAACTTACACGTAAACAAAAAAACAAAATAATTGGAACAAGACTTGCCAAGAACTATCCGGGAGCAATTATGCTTAATCACAGATCCGATTCCTTTGTTAGCTACCAACGGGCAGTACCTGCTTTGAAAGCCGGCATTTTTGGTGTGCTGTTTGGCAAGAAGCAGAGCCAGACACATGGCGGCATGTTTAGTAAGCAGATTTGGGATCGTTTGCTTAAAAGAGAAGGTGGAACACCAAAAGCCATTATGAGCGCGGGGGCAAACAGCAAAACAGAATGGATACATGGTATGGCCACAAAACTGGATGGAATGAATAATTATGAAAGAAAGTCAAAAAAAGGAAGAATTTTATTGCCTTTGAAGTACAAACCCTCTGATGGTGTAGCCGCCGAAAAGGCCGCCTATAACAGTTTTAAATTTAGTGATGAAGGCAAAGGAACTATCGCTTACTGGATACCTGTTCTTGACTATTTCAGGGTAACAAACAGAACAAAGTCTAAGTCAGATAAATCTTTTGCTTATTGCACGCGTATACCATATTATGGGTGGAAATGGTCAAATAAGCGCAGGGTCAATCTGGATTCAAGAGACGATTTTTTTGCCGGGAATCTTGTAACTCCTCATAATGTAAAACGCGCAACAAGGGATCGGTTTTTTAAATTACCGTATCTCTCGGTAAAACGAAAAGGCTGGAGAATACGAATTA
>DAOTGZ010000050.1:2121-14095 GCA_035447445.1 Spirochaetota bacterium
GTGAAAGAATAAAGTATTATAAAATAATTGATTTTGAAAACAAAGAGCTTGAGCTAATATATGAATTTGTTGGACAAGGAGATTATGTGTCTTATGGTGTTGTTTTGGGTGATTACGCCTATTTAGCTAATGATTATGATTTTTCTTACCAAAGATTCTATAAAGTCGATATGACTACCAAGAATATAGTGTCACAAATATCAATGGTTAGTTCGTCTTCCTTGATACATAAAAACGGTTATTTCTGGTTGTCTGATGACTGGAGCTATCCTGATGATGGTAACATCTATTATTACCGGATAAACCCTGATGATCTTAGTGTGGATAAATACAAGATAGACGAGGGCAAATGAATTGCATTATCTTGTAACCCCACATAATGTAAAACGCGCGATAAGGGATCGATTTTTTAAATTACCGTATCTTTCGGTAAAACTAAAGGGTTTGAAAATACGAGTAAAAACGAAGTGGAAGAAAGTATATACGTACAGGGCTGTTGCACAAGAGTTACGATTAACGGATTATGAATATTAATAAACGCGGCCGTAAGGCCGCTTTACTTAAAATAATAACCGGGTGATAATAATGATAACCAGAATCAAAAAACTAATTTTGATATTATCTGTTTTGCTTACATGGGTCGTGATAAACAGCTGTGGTCTATTAAATGATATAGATATAAAAAGGGATTATCCCAAACAGTTTGACTCTATAGAATATAGTGATGATGTTCTTGTTTTACAGACTACCTTTAACAAGTTGGTTGCTATTGATACATTAACCGCGAAGCAGCTTGCTGTATACGACTTTACGACAAAAGATCATGAGCTTGGCAAGGGTGTACATTATAAAAAACACTATTACGTAACAATGGAAAATATTGAGGATTCTCAATACGCGTTACTGTTAAGGCTAAATATAGAGACTGGAAAGGTTGACGAAATTAAGTATTATAATGATTTTCCTGAGCTTGATTCACACGCAAGGAATCTTTTATTGGTTGGCAGTCCTTGTGGTGGTCACGATACGATGCTCTATGATATGGAGACCGGAAAATCCGAAAAAAAGAAGACATATGCCTCTTTTGGTAAAACTCCGATATTCTTCAGGAATAATCTGTATGTAATTGATAATACACAGCCTGGAGACGATGAGTTGAGTTGGGTTAGTTATACAAACGGAACCAGGTTTACATATGATGATACAGAGTATATTGGAGGTTTCAAAAGAGTTGGATCTGAAAATTATATAATGATGATACAGTCTAATAAACGGAACCAGGAGCTTGAAGATAATACAATAGCAATCGTAGGTAACGATATGAGTACCGGGAATAAAAGAATAAAGTATTACAAAATTATCAATTTTGAAAACAGAGAGCTTGAGCTTATTTATGATTTTATAAATCAGGGTTCAGTAGTCGCGTTAGGTGTAATTGTCGATGACTACGCCTATCTTGCAAATGATTTTGGATTTTCAAAAACTGTGCTTTTTAAAGTAGATATGGCAACTAAAGAGATTGTCGCCGAAGCTATTTTGCCGCATAATAGTACCTTAATTTATAAAAACGGTTTTTATTGGTGTTCGGAATTTGATATCTCAGGTGATGAGGGTGATAACTATTATCGTGTCAACCCTGATGACATGAGCGTAGTAAAATTCAAAATAGATGAAAGCAAATGAGAAAAGTCCTGATATTGATTTTATTGCTTGCTCTGATTGATAATAATCTTTTGGCAGAGGAAGATGGTGCGACGGTAAAAAAAGGAAATTTGTCTTTTTTGATAACAACTGGTACCGGTTTTGCTCAAACGAATGTTAACGAGTATGTATATGACAAATCCCGAACGGTTAGTCAGCTTGACTGGGAAAACAATACTTTTTTAGTGCATTGTTTTTGCATTAATGCAAGCTGGAAAAACATGGTTATAACCGGATATGCTAAGAATTCATTTAAATCGCTCGACGGCAATGTCGAAAACTCGGATTGGGTTGGTACAACTTCGGATAAAACACACTATTCCAGACATGATTCTATTGTCAATAGGTATGCCAATTACGGGTTCATTGCGGGTTACAACCTTTTATTTGGTAGCTTTATTCTGACACCCGGTATTGGCTATGGATATACGGGTGTCAGTTTGCACGCAAATGACGGTTATTACAAGTATCCTCCAATAGCACCAAAGGAGGAAGTTTATGGAACGGCAATTATTTATACATTAAAATATCATTTTCCGTTTGCAAGTTTGGGGCTTGCTTTTGTTTATAATAAGCTAAGGCTGGATCTGAATTTACGGTACAGTTGTGTCGGAACTCTTGATGCTAAAGATTCACATGTAATGCGGTCTATCGATTTTTATGACAGTTTTAAAAGCTTGAAATACTACCTCGTCGAACCGAAAATATCATATTTCGCAACAAAAAAGCTTTCCTTTTTTATAAGCTGCCATTCGGAATATGTCCCAAAAAAGAGGGGCTCATCGTATTTTATCGATACCGAAAGCGGAGACAAATCATATAAAGAAAAAGATGTTGTTGGTAACAGCTATAAGAGCTTAATGATTATTGCTGGAGTCGGATTTAAGATATAATCAAGAAAGAACAAATTTGTCAGGATTTGAGCAGTTCGCCTGGATGCTGGTTATAATATAATTCATTTAAATTATTATGTTGATAAGTGAAAATGGCTTGTCCGGTTTGTTGGTTCACCTGTAAACAAATTCAATCCGCTGCCGGTTACGTTTTAACCGGCAGCGAAGTATTTGTTTAGTCATTATGGGGGTACGGTTTGTTTATTGGATTGTGAGTATATCTCTTTGATCCGCCAGTGTAATCGGCACGTACGTGACCCCGGCCTATCAGTTTATATTTGTATATCAGAAGACCTTCGAGACCTACCGGGCCGCGTGCGTGAATCTTGTTTGTGCTTATTCCGACTTCCGCGCCAAAGCCGTACACAAATCCGTCCGAAAACCGGGTCGAGGCGTTCCAGAAGACATTACCTGAGTCGACAAGATCCATGAAAATGCCGGCTGCATGCCCGTTATTTGTAACAATAGAATCTGTGTGTCCTGATCCATAGCAGTTAATATGGTCAACAGCTTCTTCCAGAGAAGACACAACTTTTATTGAGAGTTTATAGTCCAGATATTCGTTTTTCCAGGTGTCGTCATCAGCAGCTTCGCACTCGATTATGCGTGCGGTTTTATCACATCCTGTAATCTCAACACCAGATTCGTCCAAGCGTTTCCTGACTGCGGGCAGGAAGATTTCGGCAATATCCTCATGTACAAGAAGGGTCTCTAACGCGTTACATACAGCTACCGACTGAACTTTTGAGTCAATCGTAAGATTTACCGCCATTTCGGGGTCAGCATCCTTGTCAATATAAAGATGACAGATTCCATCAGCATGACCCAGAACAGGAATATTAGAGTTATCCATTATATATTTTACAAACTCGTTAGAACCACGGGGAATTATCAGGTCAATGCTGTCGTCTAAAGAGAGCATCTCTTTAACTTCGGATCGGGTTTCAAGAAGATACAGCCAGCCTTCGGGCATAGAGGCCTCAAGTGAAGCATTATAGATGATATCTGCCAAAATACGGTTTGTCTCCATGGCCTCGCTTCCGCCTTTAAGAAGAAGAGCGTTGCCGCTTTTAAGGCAAAGTGTGGCGATCTGTACCAGAGCATCGGGACGGGATTCAAAAATTACACCTATTACGCCTATTGGGCAGCTGATCTTGTAAAGTTCAAGCCCTGTGTCAAGTTCGGTTGAGAGAAGGGTTTTGCCAACCGGATCTTTAAGGGTAACAAGGTCTTTTATACCGGCAATTGTCTGGTCAATTTTATTATCATCAAAGAGCAGCCGTTTTAACAGTGGTTGCGCCAGGTTTTCTGATTTGCTTCGCTGGATATCTGTACTGTTAGCCGCCTTGATCTCTTCCCGGCGGGAATCAAGCTGCTGAGCGATTGTCTCAAGGGCGCTGTTTTTCGAATTTTCATCTTTCGAAGCAAGATATATAGATGCTTTTTTTGAATGCTGTGCCGTTTCATGAAGTGTCATGAACGTACCTCCCAAAATGATAATACCATTCGACTGTTTAGAAGGCCGTTTTGTCAATTTATTTTGCAATACGCTATGCCCGGAGAATTTAGAATAATATTATTTTCAATTTTTATTAAAAAAATCTATTTTTCATACTTTTTTTGGCATTAATTTTGCTTTTATTTTGTTGTATAGGGTGTAATGAGCTATTAAATAGTATGCTTAACTAACTATTCCGATCATTGCTATAAAAGGCTGTGAAGCTGTAACACCGATCATAATTACAGTTATCAAAACAGAACACGGCTTTTTATAGAAACTTCCTCCTTAATTTAGAAGTGACCACCTTGTTACTGCCCCTCCCCCGGGGCAGTTTTTTTTGCCGTTTTGAATATATTGTTTCTTCAGCGGGCTGCTTTATGTCAAAAAACAGGTGCAATTCCCGGTTTTTGTATGCTCCGGAGCACCTGTGGAAAATTTCATTAAGCAATTTTGCTGCAAAACCGTTTTTTGCTTTACATTGGCAATATAATTTTATATATAAGATTTATGTTAAACACAAGAGTAGAAAATTCATATGTAATTGTAGAGATGCCTGAAAATATTGATCTTTACAATGCAGCGGAAATCAAAAAAACGCTTTTCCCCTTATCGGAAGAGAACGATTTTATTGCCATTGACTTTGAAAAGGTAAAGGTGATAGATTCTTCCGGTCTTGGTGTGCTGGCAGTTTTAAGCAAACAGATGGCTCTTGAAAGTAAATCTTTCGCTCTTTTTAATATTCCGAACAATATTTTTCAAATCATGAAGATTACATCAGCAGATAAGTACTTCTCCATTTACAACTCGTTTGATGAGATTCAACGCTCTTAGTCCTGTACTTTTTTCAGTAATATTACTGTCAGGTCATCCCCGAGTGTCTTTTTTTCGCTTATTGAGAGCGACTTTAATATTTGATCAAGCTGAGACTGTGCCGACTGATATTTTTTACATTTCATAAGATTCTCTTTAATTAAATCAAATTCTCTTGTCAATAATACTCCGTCATGACGGTATTCGTAAAGCCCGTCGCTGTAAAGCAACAGAGAATCATCTTCTTCAATCAGATAAGTGTCTGTTCCGTATGGTTCATCCATTATGCCGATACCTAAAAAGTTTCCTTTGCTCATTTTTGGTGCAAGTTCCCTGACAGTGTTGCTGGAGTGCGATCTGTGCAGAATATTTGCATGCGACGCGTTTGCCACTTCTATGGAGTTCTCTTTTATTTTCATAAGTACGCCGGTCATATAGTTTTCGATGCTCCCTATTTCTTCTATAAGCCGTTTGTTTATAATTTCCAGTATTGTTCCTGCAGGCTTTTCATACAGTTTGTAGTAAAGCTCAGAGATAAGATTCTTGGCAAGCATTGTTATCAGGGCTGACTGCACACCGTGCCCCGAAACATCAAAAAGAGTGGCACCTAATAAGGTATTATTGCTGACATAAAAATCGTACATGTCTCCTGAAACCTGATGCATCGGGTTATATATAAAAGCGATTTCCCATCCTTTTACACGGGGTATTTTTTCGCTGAAATAGAGTCTTTGTACATTGGATGCCATAACCAGATCGTGCTCGATAGACGCGTGAGCTTTTTCAAGTTCCCGCAGTGTTGCTTCTACACTGCTTAAGGCGTTTTTATACTCGTTAGTACGGATGTTTACGGTCTCTTCAAGGTTCTGGTTTAATACTTTAAGTTCAAAGTTTGCTTTTACAAGCTTGGCCGATTTTATTGCCAGTTCCTGGGTAAGTTTTTGTTCAGACGCGAAACAGCCAGTAAGTTTCTTATGAGCGGGGCTGATTAGTATTATCATAAACAGAAGAAGTGTTGCCTGATAAACATAACGGGAATGGTACAGATAAAGTGGAGAAAATGCGTCCGTAATTACTCCTAAAGTCAGTAGAATAACTGATATAATGAAAAGCAGTGTTTGAAATCTGTTTTCAAAGACATCAGTTTTAACCACAGTAACTGCCATAATGATAAACAGAACAAGTAGAATCGTGTAAATTGCCGGGATAATGTATGCCAGAGACACAATCGGCGGTATAATAAGAAGAAGAGTTATAAAGAAAAAGGTGACTGAAGAGATAATAACAAGCTTCTTGTCTATTGCAGACAAATGAATATGGTACAGTGAAATTATAAGACAGATAATTGAAAGAGCCCCAAGCGGATAATAGAGCCGGAGAAATATGGTGTTCGGAATGGAGATTTCCATAAAAAAACCGGTTACCAGGGCTATCTGTAAAGATGCAAGAATTGGCGCTATTGCGGAAAACAGAAGTTGAATCTCGCGTTTTTGAATTTTCAGATTTTTTATATGTGAAAATGAATTTGCAAGTAACAGCAGAATTATCATTACGGACAATAGTATATAACGGATTGATTTTTGCTGTGTTAGAGTTAGTGATTCCAGGGAAAAAGATTCGAAATCATTTTCACCAAGTTTTCCGTACAGGTGTATTGCGACTGTAACTGTTCCGGCAGAAGGGATTGTTACCGCTCTTTTTTGCGGATGGTGAATATTGCGTTCTGTAAAAGAACCGAGCAGCCTTCTGTCTACAAAAACATTACAGCTTGTGTTAAAAAATGGTGATCGAAAAACAGTGATTCCAGCGGATTCGGGAATTGAGAGTGTGAATATATACGTTCCGGGTTCAAGTTGTTCAATTGTGCTGCTTTTTAGTTCTTTAGGAGTAAATGATATCGTTTTTATGGAACTTTCTTTGGGTAATTCTCTAATGTAACGGTCTTTTACGTACGTAATATGCGATATTATATTTCCTGATTCAAGATTAGATTCGGAGAGATTAATGCTGCCGCTTGCGATATCAAAAATAGCTGAATCGTAGCTGCCGCAAGAAAAAAAGATGAATAAAAGTATCAATATTGATTTTTTCACAAATTATCCTGAAAACTGTTTAAAACAGATTATAAAAGATAAAAAAAATAATGCAATTGTTTTTTAAATTCTTTGTAATCTTGCACTTGATTGGAAGAGATAACGTAATCGTATAACAACGAGGCAGTACTTATGATTACACTAGCCTCAGTTGCTGCACTTTTTATTTTAATGAAGCTGACTGCTGCTGTTGACTGGGAAAACAAGTGGTAATGCAGTATTATTATAAAGCACAGGCTGGTTCTTAGCAACCGTTTTTGCCGGCTACTTATAAAAAACAATAAGCCGCCCGTCGGTTTTGAAAGATTTAAATCCGACGGCTTTCTGAATGTATGCGAGTGTCTCTTTTTGATAGAAGATATAGTGAGTAGGGTCGTTGTTGTAGTGCCATTTCTCAAAGTCCACTGTGTCTGTAAAAAGCTCGGTCATGCAAATAAGCTGGCCATCAGTATTTAAAAGAGAGTGCAGAAGTGCAAATTCGGCTGACGGGTTTGTGAAGTGTTCCGCGACTTCACAGCAGATTATGTAATCGTATGTATCTTTTAACGCACTGTTTCCGGGGTAAAAAAAAGGATCGTAAAGTGATGTCGTGTAGCCGGAATCAGACAGCATTTTGGATATAACAGGCCCGGTTCCGCAGCCGAAATCCAGACCTTTTTTCTCTTTTGTGAAAAATTCAAGTATATGGTCGACCACCGGTTTAACAAATTTTTGATATCTTGGGTCATTTACATCGTTGTTGTGCTGAAGATACCGCTCTTTTTCCTGCTCTTTTGTCAGTCTTGAGGACGGATTCATAAAGAGACTCCGGCAGTCCGGGCATAAAAAATAGTCAATCTTTCTGTTGCTTTGGTAATAGTCCGATATGCTTCCGCATATTGCGCATGGTGAATATTTTGCCGGGTCTGACATTTTATGATTATCCTCTTTAATCTTCTTTTACCGGGGGTGTATCGAAAAGTTCTATTTCAGGGTTATCTTTTATAAATGATTTTAATCCCCACTCGTTTTGAAAAAAAAGAACTTCCCGTTTTTGATCGTCACAGCCGAATGTCGAATTGTATGGTAAAGAGCTTTCAATCTCTGCTCCGGTAATACCGCAAGGAAGCCAGCGCATTACCTGCCATGGTTTGTTTTCCAGTCGGGTTTCGACTCCGTACTCATCTTTTAACCGGTACTGCATTATTTCAAACTGAAGAGGACCAACAGCCCCGAGCAGAGGCTGCCCGAAATTATTGTTCAAAAAGAAAGATTGAACGATGTGCTCGGCAAGAAGGTGATCGAGCCCTTTTCGAAAGGATTTAGCCGCCGACATGGTTGTATTTAAAAGATAGGCAAAGCACTCAGGAGCAAATCTTGGGATTTCGTTAAAGGATATTGAGGCATCAGAACTTATTGTATCGCCAATTGTAAAATCGGCATTTGTTATAAAACCAATAATATCACCCGGATAGGCTGTATCCACAATCTCACGGTCTCTCCCGAAAATATTGTGTGAGCTTCCCAGCCGTACCTCTTTCCGGCTTCGAGTATTGAAAACTGACATGTCGCGGTGAAAAACACCCGAGCATATCCGTGCAAAAACCATTCTGTCCCGGTGCTGCGGGTTCATATTTGTCTGTATCTTAAAAACAAAACCGGAAAAGACCGGACTTTCCATAGGGAATGCTTCACCGTCTATATAGCGGGGCATTGGAGGGCATGAATATTCAATCAGATTTTTAAGTAACAGTTCGACACCGAAGTTGTTAACCGCGCTCCCAAAAAAAACGGGAGTAGTGTGTCCTGCAAGAACAGCTTCTTCATTGAAACCTTCCTGCGCTATATCAAGCATTTCAAGTTCTTCGTTAATCTCTTTGTAGGTTTCCGCGTGAAGCATCTCTTTAATAAAGGGGTCAGAAGCATCGTGAAGAGAAACTGGTACCCGGTACGAACCTCCGGGGACACGTTCAAAAAGATTAAACTCTTTTTTTAAACGGTCGTAAACACCTTTAAAGTCGGGGCCGTTGTCTAATGGCCAGTTAGCCGGGTAAGCATGAATATTAAGCACTTTTTCAAGTTCATCAATAAGATCAAGAGGCGGTCGCGAGGGACGGTCCAGTTTGTTGATGAAAGTAAAAATAGGAACATCCCGTTTGCGGCATATTTCAAACAATTTAAGGGTTTGACTCTCGATACCCTTTCCGGCATCAATAACCATAATGACAAAATCAACGGCCATCAGCACGCGGTACGTGTCTTCCGAGAAGTCCCTGTGGCCGGGAGTATCCAGCAGATTAAGTTTATAGCCGTTATACTCGAATTGCAGAACAGTCGAAGATATCGAAATGCCGCGTTTACGTTCGAGTTCCATCCAGTCGGATGATGTCGCGCTCTGTTTTTTGGAGCTTACGGATCCGGCAAGCTCAAGAGCTCCTCCGTAAAGAAGAAGTTTCTCTGTCAGTGTTGTTTTGCCCGCATCAGGGTGTGAAATTATTGCGAAGGTTCGCCGGCGGTTTATCTCTTTTGTAATTTCGGGATTACTCATAAATTCTCTCGTCTATAATGTTATTAAGTTAACTGGTTAAATGCTGCCGCCATTATTTTGTACAATCCGGCACTGTCAATACTATATCAGCGCTAGAATATGGTGATAACTTGCCGGGCTTGGCTTCAAAGTGTATCGGGTCAGGTTTGGCTAATTAAAGATGTGGCGGCCTTAAAAAGCGCCGGATCGTATTCAGGGTCGATTACATAAGCTATGAATCTGGAATTGTCGCGGTTAAGATCAATGTCGGCATGACGTTTGTCCGGTTCTATTGAGAGCAGGTTAAAATCAGCGAAAGCAGTTTTGGGTCTGGTTTTTATGTGCGGCGAGAGTGTGGCAAATCTCTTTATTACGGGGCGACTTTGAAATCGGGAACTCTCCATCACCATGCAGATTTCGTAGTTCTTGCCCCCGTCAAAAGAAGAGGCTTCGGTAATAATAATATCCCCTGACTGTATAATCTCATTATTATCACAAAGACTTATTGCCGAATAGTCAAGAAACTCGCGTATTGCCTGATTTGAATAGGTGAATGTGGCGTTGTTAATAATAGCGCGTACTGCGTCTATTGCCGAGTAGCTTTTTTTGTATGGTGTCGGAGTGGTCAGATAAGAAAACTTTGATGCTATTCCGGTAATATTGGCATTATGCGAATAGATAGCCCCCGTTTTAAGCGCGTGAAGCTGCAAGGCGGTATCGCTGATTTTTGAAAGTCTTTTTTTTAACTCGCTCTGTATTAAAAACATGTCGGGGTAGTTGTTAGGCTTGTCTTTCTGACGGTAGTGCTGGAAAAGTACCAGATGTTTAGCGTTATGATTCAGGGCGTGTTCGTTTGCTATCATAAGATAAGAAATAAGCGGATGGCGCTTCATTTTGACATATTCCTGAGGTGTTAACTTTCTGTCTCGGGGAAGATCCATTTTAAGAAAAGCGATATCAGACAGCAGTGAAGCTATCATAACTGTTGTGATCTCGTCATTGAGTCTTTTCCGCTCGTCGTTGCTGACAGCAAGCATACCCCGTGTTTTAAGCGCCATAGAGATTACAGTACGCTTAACTGCTAGTATTACCTCATACTCATCATTACTTGCGTTCATAAGCTCAAGAATATTTAATAGTCCTGTCATGGCATCAGGCTGTCTGGCAAAGTCTGTGAAAATATCCGACAGCAACGCGGCGGCATTTCTTGCGGTTACAGAATCGATGCTCTCTTTTTTTAATCGATCAAAAAGTTCAGATGTGAATCCTGCCAGTCTGTCTGCTGTTTGTTGCGAAAAAAGTTTTGTATCGGTTAATCCCTTTGGTATACATTGTTTTGAGCCGGCGGACGAAGGGGAAATTCTGTTTTTACCAGTCAGGGTATCGTAATCATTTTGATCATAATAGATTCCGGTACCCTGGAATTTTAAAAGCTGGTTAACCTCATGAACTGACGCGTTCTCTTTTTTATGAATAAGTATCTGACCGAACCGGTTGTAAAAGTTAACAGGAATATGGTTCTCGTTTTTAAAACGTTCAATAAGGTGTTCTGTAAATTGAAACTGTTTAAGATCCATACTCCTTCTCCGGTTTTTATTTTTAACCCGAAAGAAACTATACAGTACTGACTGCTGTCAGTACTTGTAAAATATACCAACCATATTTATAATATCTTCTCCGGTAGTATATTCGTTGTACATAAAGCGGTAAGAGATACCGGCGTGTTTATGTACATAAGCATTAAGTATTGCCGATAGTGAATAGTTATTTGTTTCGGTCTTAAGATTTCTATCAATAAGGTATTTAAATTGAACACAAAAATAACGGTCGAAGGTAAAGTGTAAATTAATACCGGTAAGAAAAACATTTTCGTCGGTATCGCTCTCAAGAGGAACAGTTGTCGATGGAGCTCCCTCGGCGGGGCTGAAAGTAAAAGAGCCCTCGCTTTCGGAGTATTTTTTACCAAAACCTATCCAGGGAAAAATACGAAGATTTGTCGATTCACCGAAGATTACGTTTTGGCCAAGTCGGGCGTAAGGTGTTACAACGCTTTGATCCATTTTAAAGTCATCGCGTGATGTGTCGGTAGAAAGATAGTTCATTCCGGCGCCAACAGCCAAAGAACCAATCGTAAAGGAGTAGGGATAAAAGTCCGCGATAAAATGGTTGCCCGTTATTTTAGTATCATTAATGTCGGGGGAGTGGTACAGAAAATTGTTAATTTGAAACAGTTCAGGGTTAATAACCTGGGTGTAGAGTCCGAAAACAGATGCGGTTTCTTCCAGTTTTATGTTGTTTTCAAGATTTTGCGTATTGCTGCTGAATCCGCCATAGGGGCCAGCTAAAAACATGGTTTCCGCGTTTGCGGTAACACAAAAAAAAATAAAGATGCTTAATAGTTTTTTCAAAATTTTTCCTTTCAGGATCAGCAAAATAATCTATTTATCGGCTGATCCTGTTTAGCTTAAAA
>DAOTGZ010000051.1:0-14065 GCA_035447445.1 Spirochaetota bacterium
GGTGGTCTTTATGGACGATATTTATGAGTGATGAGAACAGTACGATGGTAGTCTTTTCCTGATGTTTGCAGTGTGAAACCGGAAAACAGGGACGGAAAAGTGGACGAAGGTGTAATAATACCACATGTAAATAATCCTGTTTCCATAATTCTCCTCCTGTTTACTAATAATGCTAAGATAAGAAGATGAACTCAATTAGTGTACTGTATGCCTACATATTATCCGTCCCCGTTTCAAATAATACCACCGTCCCCATTAAGACTACGATTGGCAGCGTAAATTTTCAGTAATTTAGTAATTTAGAATCAGCAGAGCCCTTTTTGAATCTCTTTTTTTATTAGTGAAAAATGTATTTTTGCAGGAATACCGGCCGCTTTACAGAGCGCAAGAAATAGTGCCGATTTTGTATTACACTGTCCCTTTTTACTTTTAATTGTTTCAGATGCCTTTACAAGATCACCCTTGAGTGGAAAGCTAAATTTTATTTCATCTCTGACGTAATAAAAGATATTCTCGACTTTTTCTCGGGTAGAATTTTGATTTTGAGTAAGTCTTTCGGCAGTTTCTTTTACCAGTATGTTGTCGTAGTCCGCATAAATAATCTTTTTCATAAGTATGGGCTCCTTTGTTTAATTTCTATTGGAACATAGCCTATTTAAAAGAATCTGACTTGAATGAACCTGCTGTTTCGGAGGATTTTATAAAAAAGCGGTCAGCGATTATTTAAATAAATTTTGTAGAGTTAAACCAAACATCTTCTTGAACGTGCGGCTAAGATGAGCCGAATCCGAAAAGCCCGCCTGATGAGCTGCAAAAGTGAAATCTTTGCCTTCAAATATCGTCTGTATTGCAATTATGAAGTAACCCGAATAAAAATGAAACTCCAAAAGATTCAAAACTGATAAATTCAAAAAATAATACTTTTAGTAGATGCGAACTCGACCAAAGGATTAAAAAGGATTGATATTGTACGTACATTGTAATATATTGCTTCTATGATAAAATGGAATGATGATAAAAGCAAATTTCTCCAATTTGAGCGAGGAGTTTCATTTGAAGAAATTGCTGTTAAATTGGCAGATAATGATATTATAGATATTATCGAAAATCAGAATTTTCCAAATCAGATGATCTTTGTAATGGAAATAAATGAGTACATTTACGCAGTTCCTTTTGTCATGGATGGGATTGATGTTTTTTTAAAAACAATTTATCCAAGCAGAAAATTGATGAAAAAATACAGGGGATAATATGAAGAAGGTGATTCTTTCAAAAGACGAAACAGATATTGAGAATAATATTGAATCCTATGTATCTGTTTCAGAAAAAAAGCGGGAAAGAATTCTGGCTGCTTTACAACAACCTAAAGTTTCTATAACCTTACGGGTTGATAGTAACGATCTTGAAAAAATCAAAACTTTAGCAGAAAAAGAGGGTATGCCGTATCAGACGTTAATTTCAAGTGTATTGCATAAGTATATAAACAATTCATTAGTAGATGAAAGATCCATAAAGAAGGCGGTTTCCATTTTATCAGAAAAGTGATTTAATGAATTGAATATTTCAGCATTATGATCAAACCTTATTTACTGCGAATTACAGATTTTGGGGAATTATTAATTATTGTGAGACATGATTTTATATAAATTAATCAATAAGGCTCTTTACAGTACCTCGAGGTTCAAAAATTACCGGAAAGATATGTGACTCGCCCTTTTTTTCGGGATCGTTTATCTGCTCTATTGTAAGTTTAGCGGCCAGGTAGCCCAATCCCTCAAGATCTTGAATTACAGTCGCGATAGGTGGTGTCATAAATTGGCAAAATTCGTGACCGTCAAACCCGACAAGAGATATATCGTTAGGGATATCAATACCAAGTTTTTTTGCCTCGTCAAAGACACCAAGCGCCATTGTGTCTGTTGCACAGATAATAGCAGTTGGCTTGTCTCTCATGGCCGCTATTTTTCGTATAGCCTTTCGACCGCCTTTTTCCATATAGTCGCCATAAAGCAGGTACTCTTTCGGAAAAGCTATCCTGTTTTCTTCCATCACTTCTATAAAACTTTCGTATCTTTCGATAATATCGGCCGAAGGGTTTTCCGCGAAAATATAAGCTATCTTTGTGTGGCCGTTTTTTATCAGATATTCTGTAATTTGACGGCTTCCTAACCGGTTATCTGAATGCATATAATTAGCTCTGCCAGGACGACCTTTTTCTCCAATAAAGCTGCATGGAATTTTATCTTTCTCGATTTTATCGATTAGTCTATCTGGAGAAATGCCTATTAATATAAGCCCATCCGACTTTCGCAGGTAATAATGCCGAAGATAGTCAATTTTTTCTGGATCACCTCGTAATGTAGAAAGTAGTATATCTATTTCACTCTCACAACAGTAACGTTCGACACCGGCAATGATTCGCCGATAAAACGATATCTCTTCCATCATTGCTATCTCTCTTAATAATGGAAGTATCGATATTGTATTTGATTTGTTTGCGTTAAGACCCTGCGCTAAAGTGTTAGGGTAGTAGTTTAGTTCTTCTATTACTTTGAGTACTCGCTCTCGAGTCTTCTGTTTGACATTTCCCTTATTGTTAATAACGCGAGAAACAGTTATAAAAGAAACTCCGGCCCTTTCCGCTACATCTTTTTGAGTCGTCATTTTTACACCATTTATGATATTCTATATATCATCTTAATTAAAAACCTTAGTTCGGATAATTTCCGAACCATTATTCTCTTTAACATGTAGATGAATCAAACAATATTTGTGAAAATCCTAAATTATTGTTTATTAAATCAGGATGCATAATGCATGTGTCGTGCAAGATTGTTCTGTTTTAGCAACATAGCGTCTAAAGACCAGCAGAGTAACTAATATATTAATACAAAATGTTTATTTAAATAACGCCTGTTAGGTATTCCGCAAGTTCCATATCTCGTCTTTGTGCGTTTTGAAACTGGGGAAGGTCGGCATGAAGCTGTTCGCCAATGGAAATTATCCCAAAATCGAGATTTTTGTAGTTCCAGTAGGTCCAGCCTATTCCAACTTCCTGAAGTATCGAAATTATGTCTTTTAAATAATTTAACTGCGATTGCCTTGGAGCCTGGTGAAAGACGCCAAACTCATTGCAGATTACAGGCAGATTATATTTTGCTCTCCATTCAAGAACAGGCATAAGAGTCTCTTTAAGACGATCCCGGTTCCACAAGCCATAATCTTTTTCACTTACCTGACCAAATATTTCTCCCTCGGGAGTGTATGTGCCGGGATATTCTCTTTTAATATGACATTCCGGGTTATGTACCCATGATGCAAACTGATGAGTAAAAATAAGAGGATTGTAGAAGTGACAGTTATAGATAATATTTTCGTCATTTTCAATCGGAGTAAAATCCTTGAATGAGTTTACATTGCTCCATCTGTTTGATCCGACAATTAATGTCTGGTCTGGAGCAAAATGCCGTACCTCCTCAACAAGTTGATCTTTGAGACGATCCCATACTAGATTATCTTCTGCCACTGGTTCATTAAGAATCTCAAAATAGATGCGTTTATCAAATGAGAATATTTCGGCAAGTTGCTTCCATATTTTTAAAGTAGCCTGTACCGGTTCTTTTTCTGTAAAAAACCGTTGTATCTGCCTGTTGCCGGTATCAAAATCATGACCGGGACATTCGTGAAGATCCAGCATAATTAATAGATCTTTTCCGAGTATCACTTTTATCATTTTTTCAAGATACAAAAGGCGATCTTTAAATCGGATATTGCCGTTTTCATCAAAAAAAACCTGATAATCTATAGGAACACGGACATGATTGTATCCGCTGTTTTTTATGTACTCAATATCCTCTTGTCCGATGAAGTTCTTTATATGTTCGTCTATTCCGGGAAAATGCTCCGGGTCTTTCTCTTCTATCGCGTCAATCTGGCTGAACCAGCCCCCAAGATTAACGCCCTTTAGTTGTGAGTTAATATCCATTGCGGTTTCTCCGTTTGAATTTCTGAATTCAGGAATTCATTTAATATAATCTGTATTAAAAAACTATTTTTTTACAAGCTCTACTTCATATTTGTTAATCCAGGTTGTACCGGCAGCCTTGCTGTTTGGCTTTGGGCCAATGGTCTCGTTTCCAAATTCCACCGAAGCAACGTATTCGCTCATATTAATCTTGTATCCTTTGTCACGTAATGCTTTAACCAGGCCTATAACATCAATAGTACCTTTTAACTGTTTTTCTTTGCTTACAAGTGAATAAATCTGCCACGAGACAGTATCTCCGGAGTTGTTGTGGTCCGCCTTTACCCAGAGGTCATATTCTTTCCCACCAAATTTAAAACTGCCGACTTTTGAACCTGCTGGCCGGGCATCGCTTGAGTAATCCATCCAGAACATAATTTCGGTAGATATCAGTGCTTCAGGTTTTTGCATCGGAATTGACACCGGTTTTTCTCTTACCAGCCAAATTTCAGGGGCAAGATTATAACTGCCGGTTGTTGTTAAGTCTACATCATAACGTATTTCAAGTTTTTTTATGTCAGAGAGCTTCACGGGGTAATCCTTATGTGTTGATGTCGATTGCCCCCATGGTTTCCAGCCTACGATTATTTCCGGGTACGAGTAGACCCAGTTCGGAGCCTTTCCGCTGAAAGTCCATGTCCAGCCCCGTTTTTTTGTCTTTTTGTTTGTGATTAGACACTGCTGGTAGCGAATACTGCTGTTAACACCCCAGGTGTTGTTTTCATACTTGTATATCCCATCGGTAATAACAGCCCAGTCGCCACACAATGCTTCAACATCTTTTAAAGAGGCTCCCGGAGCAGTTACTGACTTAGTATCATCTGCAACACAACTAAAATACAAAATTATGGCAATTACTAATCCCATTGGAAAAAATAATTGAGTCTTTTTCATAATTTATTCTCCTTTACTATGTTTGCGAAAACATTAATATTGTACAGGTAATTCGTCAAGGTTTTTTGATTGTTGGAGGTAAATGGTGTGGGTGAAACACTTGGATTTGTTTCTTTTTGAGCACAACAATTGTTAATTTTCATTGTTCATTGCCTTATCTCATTGGCATTCTTCCTCTTATAGATGGGTTTTATCCAGTCGGTCTTTATTGATTCAATTGTAATTAATATTAAAAAAAACATTGACACTGTCGATAAGGGTAATACTATATACAACATATCACCCCGACTGCTTCGGCGGCGGGTGCAAGACTACCTTTCGGGGTGGTCTTCGCTTTTTTATGGGGTAATTAATGACCCAGCTAAGAACCTCAATTTACATCGACGGCTTTAACCTCTATTACGGTTTACTAAAAAACACCCCCTATAAATGGCTCAACATAGAATCCCTTTGCCAGGCATACCTTAATCCTCAGCTTAATAATATTCAAAAAATCAAATATTTCACCGCGCTTGTCAAATCCCGTCCGAATGATCCCGATCAGCATATCCGTCAGCAAGCATATATAAGAGCATTGAAAACACTGCCCTGTCTTGAAATAATTTACGGTACGTTTCTTACCCACGAAATAACAATGCCGCGAGCAGACGGTACTGGTTTCAAACGATTCTGATCTCTCAGAGCCGCTTCGAATAATCAAGGATGAACTGAAAAAAGTCATAGGTATTCTTAATCCTCAAAAAAACCCGAGTAATGAATTACGAAAATATACAAATTTCTTAAAAAAAATACGATCAGGGGCACTCCCTTCTTGTCAGTTTCCTGATACTTTACAGGATACACATGGCATAATAAAAAAACCGGATGAATGGAAACGATGAGCGTACAGAGAATGGATGAAATATTATAAAAGGGTATATGTACATCCTTGAGTGTTGTGATAGTACCGATTATACAGGCAATAAAAAAGATTTGAATCGTTTGACTGTTCTGCATCATCAAGGTGAAGGTGCAAACTATACAAGTAAGAGGCTTCCGATTACACTTGTGTATTATGAAGAGTTTGACGGGATTGATGAATCCTTTTATAGAGAAAAACCAATTCAAGGGTGGGATAAGTAATTTTTTTATTACCGATTATGCTTAGTTTATGACATGATTTATCGACCATACCGTTTTCACTTGCATAATGACCTCCAACGATAAATCGATTAAGATAAGATTAACAGGACAAAGGATATAAATCGATCGTACTCATAAATTCGTATAATTAAATGGATGAAGATGAGAAAGTTATCTACGTTATACGACATCAAAGGAGACTAATCAGAGTTTGTCTTGACAACTAAACTAATTTTATATAAGGTTCTCATTACAATTTTATCCTGCAAATTTGTAATGAGTTTTATCTAATAATGATGTTTTGTTAGGTAATCAGGATGGCTCTATGAGCAAAGTGGTTTTCTTAAATATCCCAGCCCATGGGCATACCAATCCAACACTCGGCATTGTTAGAGAGTTAATTGCAAGAGGAGAAGAGGTGATCTATTTTTCTTTTCCAGAATTTAAAGATAAAATCGAGCATACTGGCGCAAAATACAGGGAGTATAAAGGTTTCCCTCAAAGCTATAATACAAAACAATCTTACGCTTTTATCAAAACTTTGAATTTTATCAGACATTTAAGATGTAAAGACATTGTTTATTTGAAAGAGGGTAAAAGAATTCAAAATCTTTTGGAAAAAAAGTATAACCTGCAAAAAAAAGATTTTTTATCTACACTAATAAACACATCAGATCTTAATCTGATATATACTTCCAGAAGCCTACAGCCTCAATCAGAAAAACTATGTTCTGAAAAATATATTTTTATCGGCCCTTCTCATAGTTATAACAATAATTATTCAAATAAATCTGAATACAGTTCTTTAAAAAAGCCAATTATTTATATTTCATTAGGCACAATATTACACAATAATCCTGAATTTTATAAACACTGCTTTGAAGCATTGGATGATTTTGAAGGGAGTGTAATTATATCGATTGGAACAGAAACGAAAATTAATGATTTAGGAAATATTCCAAAAAATTTCGTGATTAAAAGTTATGTAAACCAGATCGAAGTATTAAAACAAAGCAAATTGTTTATCAGCCACGGTGGAATGAACAGCGTTCATGAATCACTATTGTATGCTGTTCCCCTTTGTGTTTATCCATTTCATGTCGAACAGGAAGCTGTCGCAGAAAGGATTAAAGAGACGGGTTGTGGAATAATACTGAAGAAATTAAACTCTAAAGAAATAAAAAAAGCTGTAGAAAAAATATGTAAAGATGATAGTTATCAGACTAACTGCAAAAAACAGAGTGATAATTTAATAAAAGCCGGTGGATATAAAACTGGTGTTGATTCAATCCTTACTTTTAAAGAAAAAAATGTATCTGTATAGTATATGGAAGACTGAATTATATGTCCGGAAATAGGACAGCCCCCTTAGAACTGTAAAGTTATTCTAAGCTGTTTTCCTGGCATTTCTTTTCGGTTTTCTTTTTACCATATGTTGAATATAAGCCGTCAATATGTTCGCTCAAATCAGGTGAAATTGATTTATACATTGGATCAAGAATGAAATCAATACCTTCTCGCCGCGCAACTTTCGCGACTGGTACAAAATCACTATCTCCAGCAATCATGACAATTTGATCAACAAGTTGTTTATATGCTAAAGATGCAACATCTAAACCCATTTTCATATCCACTTGTTTTTGATTTACACTCCACTCAACATCATTTTCGAGTAATTGATCAACTTGTATTTTCTTCTGCAAAAGAAGTTTCGTTTTTTTATCTTTTATGCGCCAATATCCTGGATCATTTAACTTTCCAAGTCTTAAAGCAATTTTACGGCTTTTTTTCAATTCAACAAATAGTTCATTCATAAAAACAGCTTGTCTACTTTGGGACAGATCAATAGGTTTATTATTAATTGGATTATGAAGTCTTTTTGTTAATGGTGGGCAATCATAATAAAAAATTCTATATAATAGACCATTGCAATGCTTGAGGTGGCTCTGTACCATTCTATACAGATCCTTTATGGTGTTTTTTGCACTATACGGATCATAGTTGCTTTTTTTACTATGCAGATATCGTAATCTTTTAATAAAAAAAGCGCCATCAACCAAAATTGCAGTTCTATGATGATAATATTCTAAATTATTTTTCATTTCTACGTGAAAAACAGAAAGCCTCCGGGTACTTTACACATCAGGATGTTTGTGTGGATTTCTCCGAAGGCACTATGTTCTCCTAACAATATCGTGATTATTTAGTTTCTTTTCAAGCATTTTTCAAATATTATTATCAATAATCTTAATTATAATAATATCTACTTAACATACACCGTTCTGAACCCCGTCTCTTCTGATCCTTTCAGATAGTTTGGATAATCGATAATCTGTACGAACCTGTACAGATTTATATCTTCAGACAGGAAACTTGCTCCCCGTATCAGACGATATGAGGTGTTTAAGCTTAACTCCGGAGTCTGTATCTGGCCACGAAAATCGCCCATTTTTTCGGTACAGAACTCCCAGACATTACCGCTCATATCGTATAAGCCTAATTCATTTGGTTCAAGCTGTTTTACCGGATGAGTGCTTCCGCCGCTATTAGTTTTATACCAGGCACACTTTTCCGGATTAGCCGCACCCGAGAAAATCTTTGCCGATTTTCCGCGTTCAGTTGCCGCGTATTCCCACTCTTCGTTAGTCGGCAAGCGGTATCCGTTAACAGCGTTTCTATCGTAAACCCAGTCATTAAAATCGTATAATTCGTTCCGCCCTTCTTTCAGACCAAGAAAATTACAATACACAACCGCGCCATACCATGAAACAAATATTACCGGATAATCTTCAAACCCATCTATAACCGAAAACTTGTTATTCTCCAATTTTATCTGACAGCCCTCTTTATACAGTTCAATTAAATCCCATGGAAAATCCTGGTTTAGCAAAACACGCTTGTGCTCTTCGTTTACATAAATCATCTTTTTATTTAAGGCCCAATTTAAAACATCCGCAAATTCAGAATTTGTTACTTCGTGATCAAGCATGTAAAAGTCATCTATTTCAACTTCATACTGTGCGTGATTTATACCGTCACCGGTACGGTATTTGCCGCCTTGAACAAACACAGCAGATTGTGGAACTGATTTTGAACAGGATGTCAGGATAATAAAACAGGCTATAATTACGAATAATTTAAAAACCGAGCTGTTTTCTGATTCTTGATGTTTAATAATGCTTTGCATGATAACCTCCGTCAATATTGCGATTAAAACGAGATTAACAGAAAAAAGGAGGTCAATCGACCGTACTCATAAATTCGTACAATTAAAGAGATTAAAATGCGAAAATAATCTATTTTGAACGACATTTTCGGAGTCTACTCCGAGTTTGTCTTGACATTTTCGGAGTAGACTCCGAAAATGTCAAGATGTCACAGGTAAAAAGAATATATATACCATGCTTTGAGAAGGACAGTAAAAAGAAGGCTCTTGTTATAACTGGCCCGAGACAGTGTGGAAAAACAACTGCAGCAAATATGCTTACTGGAACAAAGGAATATTTTAATTATGATCTCCAGGAAGACCGGGATATTATTACACAAAAGTCCTGGAACAGAACGACAGATTATATAATATTCGATGAACTACATAAAATGCCCGGTTGGAAACAATTTATAAAAGGACTTATTGATACAGAAAGTAATAATCCGTCTCTTATAATCACCGGAAGTACATGCCTATATACATATAAAAAGTTCGGAGAGTCTTTAGCTGGTCGCTATTTTGAGTATCGAATGCATCCTCTGGACGTACGTGAAATTTGTCTGATGGATGATTCTGCGGATCCCGATTTTGTCTTTGATAAAATTTTACGTTTTAGCGGTTTTCCGGAACCTTTCATTGAAGCAGACGAGCGGTTTTACAATAAATGGAAAAAAACCCATCTTGATATAATCATTAAACAGGATATTGTATCTTATGAGTCTGTGCGAAATATTGCCAGTATTGAGCTTCTAGTGGATCTTCTTCGTAAAAAAGTAGGTTCACCAATATCCTATATTTCGCTTGCCGAAGATTTAAAAGTAAGTGATAAAACTGTAAAACACTGGCTCAATATTCTTGAAGAGATGTTTATAATTTTTAAGATTACACCATATCACCGAAATATCGCAAGAGCCGTTCAAAAAAAACCCAAGTATTACTTTTATGATTGTATGCGTGTTGCTTCTGGGGATGGGGCCAAAATTGAAAATGCAGTGGCATCATCGTTATTTAAAGAGTGTCAATTTCGTGAAGATTGTCTGGGCGAAACGTGGCAGATCAACTATTTATCAAAGCGTGGAGGGGTAGAAGTTGATTTTTTAATCACCAAAGAAGGTGTTCCTCATACAATGATAGAAGTAAAAAAAAGTGATGACTCACTTTCTAAAAATTTTAGCTCTTTTACAGAGCTACTACCTGATGTACAAATTGTGCAACTTGTAAAAGATCTCAGAAAAGAAAAAACCTATCCATCAGGAGCTATGGTGCGTCGTGCCGGTTCTTGGTTGGCAAAATGGTAACATGTTACTGACAATCTCTAATAATTAACTTTTTGAAGTTCCCTATTGGTAAACACTAAGACTTTTCTTTAGCATTGCAGTCATCTCGTTTCTAATGGAGTCCGGTTTAATAATTTCGACTCCGTTCCCATATAAAAAGAGCTGTTTACACAGATACATGGTATCGTTAAGCAGACACTCTGCGATACAGTGGTCATCTTTATCTTCAATTTCGGCCTCTATTCCTGAAAGAATATCATTTATATTATTGCGCAGCTCTTTTTTAAATTTCAAGATAACTTTTATAGCGGGTTTATTTGAAATATAAGAGCTAATAGAGTTTTTAAAATAGCTTGCCGAATCTGGTATCTCTTCTATAAATTTTTTATCCTTTACTTTAAGATCGTTTATACGGTTAACTATGTAAAGGCATACCAATCCATCATATTCACGAAGAGCGACAAGATACAGGTTGTTATTTTTAAATATAATATGATAGGGGTGGCAAGCAACCTTTTGATTTGAACCTTTATTATTTGTGTATTTGAATTCAATAACATTTTTCTCTATTTTGGCAAAGAATAACCTGCCCAAAAGCCAAAGACACTGCTCCGGATATTTTTCGACAAGAGATTGTAACGCGATGTCCTTTTGTATATCCTCTATAACAAATATGGAGTAGATATTAATCAGCCTTAACAATAAATCTTTCTCAATAGGGTTTTCAAAAGTAAAACTGCGCGCTCCCTTGCGTTTTGTCAGAGTAAGCCCCAACTCATTTTCTATATACTCTTCGGTACAGTGTTTGATATGGGTATCATAAATATCGGAGTTGCTGTTTGGGTCTTTGGACAAAGTTTCAGCCAAAGTGCCATTGTTCCATTTGTCATCCTTGTTTTGTAATAGGGCGATTATATGTAAATATCTGCGCAAAATGTCTATCTGGGTCGTTTTGCCGAATAGTTTCTTGTCTAACATGAGCTCCTCCGTTTGCTATAATTTTCTAAAATATAAAATATGGAGTAACTCCGGTCAAGCTAAAAGGGGACTTAATCTATTTGTAGTTTTTCTTGCCGTTTTTTTCATAAAATAACTTAAAAAACTGATTTTTTTTACAAGGTAGATTCTCAGTCGTTACCTTGCAACTACCTGTTATTGTATCTTTGTAACATACAATATCGGAGGTATGCTATGCAACATAACCATTTTTCGGCTCAACACTGTGGACTTTCTGTTCACCATATTACTGTAAGTTATTATAAGAACATGTTTGAGCGAAATCTAGTTACAGATCAGATTATTGACTATATTTTTGAATCTTTTTTTAGAACCGAAAAACGCAGATGTTTATTTATAAGGGAATTTAAAAATGAATTTTTATCAGAAATTGAGTATTGGGAAAAGATAAGCCCAAGAGGTTATCTCTCAGAGGATATACTGAGAGAATTGGATGATGTTTATACAAGAAGTCTAAATTGGAGCAGTTTAATGCGTACTATTCCCACCTGTGGTCGAAAAAAAGTCACCACCTTTATTCGATCATTTCTTTTAGATATTCTGGAAGAGGAGCTGAAGATGTCATCATCTGATAGAGCAGCGGCTATAAGGCGTGAAGAAGAGTTAGCATCGGTTTTTTCGTTGCAGAAAAATGAGATAGAACTGCTAAAATATTGTATTGCCGTGGAGCTGGACGAGTATGATTTTGAAAATTCCATCGCCTCTTTGGGTAACAGTCGTCGCAGCAGTATTAAAACAGCCTCTCAAATTACCGGGCTCGATCAGGCAGAAATCAGCTATTTGATGAAATCTAAAAATAATCTTTTAAAGAGTGGCGTTTTATCCCAGTGCAGCCGTAGCCGAAATTCTCTTGGAGTAGATGTCGATGAAAGTGTGCTGCAATTTGCATCCGGTTTAGAGGCTGTGGATTCGATAATGAATTCTTATATTTATATTGATCGAAAGAAGCCGCTTTCACTAAGATCATTTACAACAAAAAAAGAATATTCCGAAATAATCAAAGATATACTTAATTGCAGCGGTCCGGCAAATATTCTTCTTCATGGTCGCGCGGGAACCGGTAAAACAGAATACGCGCGATCACTTGTGCGAAGCGTTAAAAAACGACCGGTTTTCGTAACTACAAGAAAATCTTCATCAGGTCGCGGCAGTCGACAAATCGCTCTTGAAGCTGCAATCAATATTGTTACCGAAAATGATGTACTTATTGTTGATGAGGCCGATTATTTGATCAATTCTATGGGGTTTTTTAGAACCCCCCACCAAGATAAGGGCTGGATAAACGATCTGCTTGATCGTTCAAATGTAAAAATGATCTGGATAACAAACCATACACAAAATGTCGAAGAATCACATCTTCGTCGTTTCTCGTTTAGTCTGCTTTTTGATAGCTTTGGCTCGGCAGAAAGAAAAAAAATCTGGAAAAACATAGTTGGCCATGGACCACTCGCGTCCATTATAGATAGTGAAAAAATTGAGCACTATTCTAACGAGTATGAAGTAAATGCTGCAGGTATCGCTTCCGCATGTGAAGCCGCCTCTTCAATAATCAAAGAAAACACTAAAAAGAAAAAAAATGTTTTGGCTATAATCGAAAACATACTCGAACAGCATGAGCAGCTAATAAAAGGAAGACCTCATAAAAAAGAGCGTCTCTTTAACATTGCCGCGGAGTATAATGTTGATTTTATCAATACATCACTTCCTGCTGATGATCTTGTCGAGCCGCTTTCACAAATTGCAAACTTTATACGAACAAAATCAGATAAAGAGTACAATGCAAATATCCTTCTCTATGGCATTCCGGGAACCGGTAAAACAGAGTTTGTCAAATATCTTGCGTCACAACTTAAACTTAAAATATGTTTAAAGCGTGCCTCTGATTTACTTAGCCCTTATGTAGGGGAAACCGAGATGCTTATAAATAGAGCATTTCGTGAAGCCGAAAAAAGTGGTCAAATACTCTTTATCGATGAAGCCGATACATTCTTTAAAGAGCGAACCGCATTCTCAAGATCTTGGGAGTTGAGTCAGACAAACGAACTTTTATCTCAGATGGAAAATTTTAAAGGAATATTAATCTGTGCCACAAACATGAAATCTCTACTTGACTCCGCCGCGATACGACGGTTTAACTTTAAAGTACAATTTAATGCTTTAAAAACAGATCAGTATTTACCTGTTTATAAAGACTATTTCTCAAAACTAACAGGTCTCCCCAAAAAGAGGGATCTTGATAAACTTATGACAATTAGCGAGTTAACCCTTGGAGACTTTAGAGCAGTTGCAAATGCCTATAAGTTTGTGGCAAAAAAAGATATTACTCCGGCCGAGATTATTGGTCGCCTGGCACAGGAGTCCAGTCACCGTGACGACAAAAAAGAGAAACAAGTCGGTTTTGCATAAAGAGCCAACAGGTATCCCGTTTAGGGATACCTGTTAGCTCAATCTGTGATCAATGTAAAACAGTAAAAATTTATTGAGAGGTTAATATGATATTAGAGGAATTCGCGGGTTTAATAG
>DAOTGZ010000052.1:0-14013 GCA_035447445.1 Spirochaetota bacterium
TGCAGAATAATAGAATCTCCAGGACTATAAGATCGCCGTGCCGGCAAAGATCCGCTTCCGCCATTAGCGTTGTACCCAAGAGTAAATCCCGTTGGCGGAACAATCGGCTCACCAGACTCGTTACCCGATCCGTCCGGCTTTGCCGGATTATTAGGCGGATTATACGGCTCGATATCTGGAGATTCAGTTCGGCTAACGACTATACGATACTCCTTACTTTTGCCAGCTCTGCTTTTTACAACAATACGAACCGGATCACTAAAATCAAGACTCGTCTCACCTGATACAGCATCCACCCTCTCGCCGTCAGAAGCATAAAATAACACATTTTCTCCTGAAACATCAAACACAGGCACAAGCGCACGCAAATCAGCGTTATATGGAAGTTGCACAAAAACATCATTTATATTATCAGACATATCATGATCGATCAAACAAGCCTCAATTTCGGGATAATTTTTAAAAGACAATATCTTTAATCGCAATGCCGAAACTCTGTAATCGAGATAACTCTCGTTACGATTATCATAAACACGATACACACAGTAGTCCGAAAAATCACGAGGAGCAGTCACGTTAGCGTGCTCTTTACCGTTTTTATCCACAAAAAAGACTTTTACATCAGAGGGTGATGTAGTAAAAGTAGGAACCAACCCGTCAAGGGATACAGTATGAGGCAGATCAAACCAGATAGCATTGCCTTCGATATCATCTTCGGGGACCATAATATCACCAATATTATAGAAGGTACTACTCAAGATAGCATTATCACTTGCAGCAAAGCCAAAACTTTCGAACCATGCGGCAGCGTTTTGCGCCGTAACGGTGTAGTCGGTACTTTTTCCATCATAAGAATAGAGCTTATAGGTATAGCTCTGTTTATCAGTAAAATCGAGACCGTCCAAACCGCTTGACTGACGTTTACCGTCAACATACAACGCGTAACCATCAATCTCAAACGAAGGAACAAGCCGCATACCGGTACCACTCGGTGGCAATGTATCCTTGGGAAAAACCGCGACAAAACTCAGTGAAGATTTATCATAAACCGCATCGATATCAAAACCGTCAAGCCCGTTGTCTGCTGCCGCGAAAGAGAAACTTTTGACCGACCTTGCGGATAAAAAATCAAAATAATCGGTGCGACTACACGAAAAAAAAGATAGCAAGATAATAAACAAACATACAACTTTCCGATTCATTATTCACCTTCTAAATGGATAATCGGAAAATATTTAAAACAATTAACTTTATAATGTCAATTAAAATTTAATTAGTTTTATTCAATAAATATCTGGTGGTTTAATCAATTGTGCTGCAACCGTATTCACATGTCGTTACAAAAAAATCGTTAATTGATTTATTAATGGGGACGGTAGTCACTTAAACTTAATCTAAAGTTTTATCAGGACTTCTACCAAACAGAAGCTGATATACAAAAACAGCACCGAATATAATTGGAACCACACAAAATATTATTCCAATAAGATATTCTCCAGACCCAAGAAGCCCGCAACCAATTGCCGCAAAAACAGAAAGAACAAAAGTGACAAACCCAGTCAAAATTACGAATTGAGTAATTATTTTTTTATCCTTAGCTTTAAGTCCCTCACGAAGCGCTTCTGGAGTAAACGAAAACTCAAATCCTGCCTCTTTACCACGGGTTTTCGAATAATTTAATGATTTGCCTCCTCCCATCGAACCAGGCAGAGTTCTTCCCGAAGTGTCCTGAAACCTGATACCGGCATTACGAGCGTAATTAATTGAAAAGAAGACAGCGAAGGAAAGAGCAAAAGCGGCTAACGTAATAAAAAAAAACATAAAAACCGTTGCAATCATAACATTCTCCATCTTAAACGTTATTGCTTTAAGCAGCATTCAAATTATTGGTAACAGATATACTAAATGTACTTCATATTTATGGATTAGCAACAAAAAACGCTGTTGGGTGATTATTGTTATGCAATAATTCAAAAACAGTAACCCTAATACCTTCTTAAAAGTTCCAAAAAGGCTCTGTCAAGTTTACGTCCATGCCAATCCTCATATTGCACATCTGCACGACCCGAATCAAGAATGCCAAACTCGCCCGAAAACTCCCATAATGAATAGCCAATATCATGTTTTGTTAATATTTTAAGAACATCTTCAAACCAGGATAAAACAACGTCATGCGGTGTGTATATATAGGCTCCGCCCTCTCCACAGTGTACTGCAACACCGTTTTTTTTAAGATCGGCCCATCCCTTATAATGCTCTTCGAGACGATCTTGATTAAAAGGTTTTCCATTTTCAATAATGCCCGGCCAAACCGGTTTTTGCCACTCGTAATCCTGTACCCACTCAGCCTTATAGTGGCTAATACCAAAAGGCGCGTAGGCCCGACAGCTCTGCACTGCCCCTGTATCTGTAAGTTCTAATACGGGCTCTGTTCCTACGCTTAGCCCCTCCACCATTATTATCCGATCAGGATCAACCTTTCGAATATTTTCAATAGCCCCTTTCATAACACGCACATAATCCTCTCGGCACATTTTACCATCAGCTGGATTTGGAGGTTCGTTTAAAAGATCAAAGCTTAGCATATCACCAGATATTGACTTATAACGTTTAGCAAAAGTTTCCCAATAATGGTTAAAAAGTGCAACCGGCAGCTCATCTTTAAAAAGATCAAAGGGTTCCAAAATTTCGGTATTAATACAATATCCGGGTGCTCTATGAATATTTAGCGAAACATGCAGACCGTTAGCATTGCCAAGTTCGATAACGCGGTCTATTTTTTTTAACTCTATCTCATCCATAACAAACATATCTTTAGAATCAGAAAGCCAATTACGGTAACACATGGGGATTCGAATAAAGTTAAAACCCCAGTCCGCGATCCACTTTATCTCGTCGGCAGAGAAGTTTCCGTCCGAACGATAATACTTTCCGTTCATCTTGGACTCTTCTTCAGATATAAAATAGTTTAAAAGGTTAAATCCGCGCCATCTCGGTATTGTCTTTGCAGCAGTCATAAGTTTCTCCATAGAAGAATATCAAACAATCATTATATGCAAGATCAATTTATAAACGCAAGGAGTTTTATAGTAACAAATAAAAAGAAAACTGGTAATGGGAAATAAATGACATTCTCCCACCATATTGACGATACTGTATGATCTCGCATATTAATTACGTTAATAAAAAACCCATTAATGCTAAAAAACAACCCTTTATAAGTAATAAACATAAGAATCGAAGACAAAATAGCCAACATTTACAATAGTCATTATACAATTTCTTCGTTGGGTCAATTCCATTGCACGACTGGGGCGTCTTGGCAACACTATAGACAAGGTAGAAGAGGCCACTCTGTCTGCTTTACAGCGCCGTCTTAATAATCAGGCATTTGGATGTGTGCCTGTTAGCACGGTCTCCACAAAAGGATATGCCATAAAAACTGACTCAATTGGATACCTTCAGTACATTGACACTTCTTCGTTGCAAATATGTTGTGAAGAATTATCCGCCTATCTTAACATTGCAGTTCAACCAGGCACTTTTATAGGCCCCGGCCATATTTTAGCTTATCTGGATACAGAAAATAGTGATAACAATGATTTTGACTACACACATATCCACAAAGCATTCATGATTGGGAAACAGCGCGTCTTTGATGATGACCCTCGATATGGTCTTATAGTACTTAGCCAAATTGCCGACAGAGCCCATTTCTCCAGGAGTAAACGATCCAGGCACAGCTATTGACATCATAAGCACTTTTGTACGGCTCTTCTCAATATGGATTAACTTTAAAAACGACTCTCAAGAATCAGAAGCCAAATTTGATAAAGTACGGTTTTGCACACTGTCGGTTAAAGATATGTTTGATGACGCATTCACTGCCATAGAACGTGATGGCAGCAGTCTTATAGAAGTTACAATTAAGTTGATAAAATCACTTTCGGCTCTTTCTTCAATCGGAGATGAGCAAGTACAGCAAGCAGCAGCCTATCATGCTAAACGGATCATAAAATACGCAGAGCAAAAACTTGTTCTAGAAAGTGACATCAATAACGTTCGCGACGAGGCTCAAATTATTTTTTCAGTTAAACCATAAAAATGCAATTTTATATTTTTAAGTACCGCATGATAAAACATTTGCATTATTATCAAAATTATGTATTTAATTCTGTTACTACCCGCATGGAGGTTTATAAATGATCTATCGTGAATATGGCTCAACCGGCAAGATGGTTTCGGCACTTGGTTTCGGAGGAATGCGTTTTAAAGATATCAAAGACATCGACACCTGTGCATCAATGATGCTGACTGCCGCCCGTGGCGGAATAAATTACTTTGACACTGCTCCTAAGTACTTCGGTACAGGAAGTGAAGAAGCTTTCGCGAAGGGTCTGGCCGCAATGAGAAACGAAAACCTTCCCTATTATCTTTCTACAAAAACCGACGAGTCTCACCCTGACTCCATCCGCCGTGAGATTGAAGCGCAACTGAAACGGCTTGATGTTAATCATATCGATTTTTACCATATCTGGTGCATAACCAGTCTTGATAATTGGCGCGAACGCAAAAAAAATGGAGTTCTTGAAACATTTATTAAACTTAAAGAGGAGGGTTTAATAAAACATATATGTGTATCAAGCCATCTTATTGGCGATGAGATTAAAGAGCTCTTAATGGAAGAAATTTTCGAAGGAGTCTTGTTCGGCTACTCAGCTTACAATTTCAAAACACGTCAGTCAGCCTTTGACGCGATAACAGAAAGAAGAATTGGCTGTGTTGTAATGAACCCGCTTGGCGGAGGCATTATTCCTGGAAACCCGGAAATTTTCCGTTTTTTACAAACAGTACCAGACGAAACAGTCGTACAGGCCGCACTACGATTTCTATTTGCGCATCAAGAAATAACCATTTCTTTGGTAGGCTTCGAAACTGAAGAGCAGGTTAACGAAGCCCTTGCCGCCGCCAACAGCCCTTTGCAGCTTAGCCCTGACAAGCTTAAACAGATTAAGAAGAACGCTACGGTATCACTAGAGGGAATTTGTACTGGCTGTCAATACTGCGATCACTGCCCAGTTAATATTCCAATTCCAAAATATATGGATGCATATAATCAAAAAATATTAACCGATTCAAAAACCGCTATTACCGATCGTCTTTTTTGGCATTGGAGCCTTAAACCAGAAGATGCCGCAGCCTGTATAGAGTGCGGTCGTTGTGAAGAAGAGTGCACACAACATCTGAACATTATTGAACGTCTAAAAGAGATATCTGTATTACCCGCTAAATAACCTTAAAACTGCTTATTATGTTTAACGCGGGTATTTTAAGCCCGCGTTAAAAACAAACTACCTTATTTTGATAAAGCTCGGCGCACAACATCGTATTTACCGCCGGCATGCCAAAAAATATAACCGTCGCATCCGCTATCATAAACACCTTGAACCTGGTTTTGTATATATCCCGTGCCAAACGTTGGTGACGCCATAACAAATGCCTGCAAATAAGGACGCATATAAACCTTTACCCTAGAAAGAAAAAGCGACCTGACACCCGAATCATAAACAATTCTGTAAGGTCTTTCTTCCCGCGATCCTTGCATCATATAACGGGACCCGTAATGTGAAGGGTACACCATCGACGAAACGGCATCCATATGCTTTGCATAAACTTCGATATCCTGGCCAATACGGTTGCCAAAGTTATACGATGCGGTTATTCCATAAATATCTGTTGAAACAGGAACAGTAATTTTTGATGAAGCCTGCTGAAGAAAATCTTCCATTGCTTCGGACTTAAAAGCATCTTTATAACGCGCGAATGTGTAATCACAACGCTCAACAGGTCCATCGGCCGGAAACCTGATATAATCGAATTGCACCTCATCAAATCCGAAATTTTGCGCGGCAAGAGCTACATTGATATTATAATCTCTCACAAATTGCGAAAAAGGGTCAACCCACCGTTCACGACCATAACGCCACGGCTTTCCCGTAGCTTTATCTCGTATGGTATAGCGATTATCGTATGCGTCAAAAAGACGTTTATCCTTAAAAACCACTATGCGTGCTATAGCATATATATTTTCTTTTTTTAACTTCTCTAAAACAGGCTTTAAATCAATACTGGTCTTAATAGCACCTGCTTTAACGAAATCTTTACCAGCAACAGGAATATAGATATCGCCATAGTCATCTTTTACATCGATAACAAGCGCATTCAACCCGGACTTTTTTATTATAGAGATTAAGCGGTCTACCCCTTTTACGGCATAGTGTGTGCTTGTATAAAGAGATTTTTTGCCTTTAGCCTCATCCTTTAATGACGACCTAACGGGTAATTCCGGATCAGGAACAAAAAGAGAAAACCCATCGTCTGCATGGTAAAGAACTCCACCGAAATAGCTCTCTTTTTTTACATGATCATTGTCAAAACCTGAAATTTCCATGTTTTTCTTTCGACTATTTTCACTATAAACAATTGGTAAATTATTTACTACGGAATCATCTTCTACAATAGGTCTTTCAAAATCGGCAATATAATTATCCGGGCGCTTGTCCAACGTATCAAAGTCGGTTTTTATCCATTCTGTTTGTTCAAGAACGTAGAGCCCCTTGTTAAAGTATTGAGAAAGATAGAGTCGCCCTCCCACTTCGCGCATACGCGCGACAGGATCATAAAAAACCAGACCCGTACTATAGGGTTCAAGCGATAGTCCCTTGGAAAATCTGATATACTTATTTATCTCGCGTTTGTATACACCATTAAAAGAAGTTCCCACATACAATGTTCCCAATGAATCATAACAAAGCGCTGTAATGTAGTTATATGGGTCAAGATCTCCGTTGCATTTATTCCAGGTTTTGCCACCGTCTGTTGTTTCATAAACAAGATGTTTTACAGCAACCGCAATATTATCAGGATTGGAACTATTAACCGCAAACGCTGTCACTTTGCGAAACTCATCGACATCATCAAGCATGGTTCGCCTTTTAAATTCACTATTCAGAAGTTGTGTTTCATTGTCAGCATTTACAGATTTAACAAATAAACCCTGATCATATGTAGCAATATAAATATTATCTTTAACACGCTGAGCGAAATGAACACGATAAGCGGGACGCTTTTGAACAGCTGCGTACTCTTTATTAGAACAGTTACTTAATAAAATAAATGTAAATGAAAGAAACAGGATAAATATAACCCAAGAGGAAAAAAATGCGGAGCTTCGCTTAGCAATACTCTTCATCAAACATCTCACGATTGAGTATACGGTAGGTGTACCCTTGCTCGGTAAGAAAAAGCTGGCGATTATGGGCAAACTTCTCTTCGGCAGTATGATTTGTAATTACTGTATAAAAATAGGCTTTGTTTTGATCTTCTTTAGGTCGCAAGATACGGCCAAGACGCTGCGCCTCCTCCTGTCTTGAACCAAAAGTACCAGAAACCTGTATTGCAACATTGGCATCGGGAAGATCAATCGAGAAATTAGCAACCTTTGATACTATTAACGTTTTAATCTCACCCGTTTTAAAAAGATCATACAGCTTCTCTCGTTCAACGGTCGGTGTACTTCCAGTTATCATTGGAAGTTTAAATCTCGTAGAAATCTGTTTTAACTGAGATATATACTGACCAATTATCAAAACGGAAGCACCATTATGATACTTTAATAAAGTACTTATTATATCGTTTTTTACCTCGTTTTCAGAAGCAATACGGAATTTCTCGCGTTCCTTTGCAACCGAATAGTGATAACGTATTTCATCCGGTAGAGTTACCCTTATTTCGGTACAAATCGCTTCGGCTATCCAGCTGGACTTTTCCAGAACCTTCCAGGGAATATCATATTTTTTCGGGCCGATTAAAGAAAAGACATCCTTTTCCATACCGTCTTCGCGTATCAGTGTAGCAGTAAGCCCTAACCTGCGCTTGGATTGTATTTCAGAAGTCATTCGAAAAACAGGAGCAGGAAGAAGGTGAACTTCATCATAGATTATCAGACCCCAGTTTTTTTCGCCAAAAAGCGAAAAATGCAAGAAATCAGAATTTTTGTTTTTACGGTATGTCAATATATTATAAGTAGCTATAGTTACCGGTTTTATCTTTTTCGAGTCGCCTGAAAACTCACCAATATTTTCGGGATCAATATCAGTTTTATCGATAAGCTCGTTTTTCCATTGGCGCAGAGCTACTGTATTTGTTACAAGTATTAACGTCTGAGTCTGCAAACAAGCCATGGTTCCTATACCGACAATTGTTTTACCCGCACCGCAAGGCAAAACGACAACACCGCTTCCACCTTCAGGACCACCGCCATGGTAAAAAGCGTTTACCGCGCTCTGCTGATAATCACGCAGGCCGAAAGGTTTTCCAGAAACCGACTCTTCCCGCATATTAAGGGGCATCGGGTCACCCGGCTCATAACCTGCTAAATCTTGAACTGGAAAACCGATTTTTATCAAAGCCTGCTTTATATGTCCACGAAGGTTGCTCTTAATTTCTATACGGCCGTCAGGAAGTTTTTCTTTTATGTAAATCTCGACACTCTTGTCACGGCAAATCTCTTCAAGAAAAAAGGGCTCTTCACATTCAAGAAGCAACCTGTCTTCTTCACGTACCAGACGTATCAGTCCGTAACGCTGCATCTGCTCGGCTATGTTAGAAAAAACCGTTTCGGGAATATCATAACGGCTATAAGTTCGTAATGTATCAACAATTGTCTCAAGCACCAAACCTGAGGCTGCAGCATTCCAAAGGGAAAGAGCCGTTATACGATATGTGTGTATATGCTCCGGGCTTTTTTCCAGTTCGGCAAAAGGAGATATCGCATCCCTGGCCTGTTCAAAACCGGAGTTGTTAACTTCAAGCAGTATTGTGTTGTCGCTCTGGACAATCGCGGGTTTATGCATCAAATATTCCTGATTACTTCAATTTATGCAATAAAGCATAAAGGCTTCAATTTTGTCAACTGCTATTTTGTACACCTTGCCCTTTATAGCTCATAATTGGAAAGATTATTGCCAATAAAGGGAACTTTCTCGGTTAAAAACTTAACAACAAAACTAACTTGCAATAAGACCGGCATTGTAATAATTTGTCAGAAGAATGTATTGGTAATCTCTAACAATTAAATTTGTAACAAGGAACTTGCGAAAAATTCCTATATATATGGGCTTTAAACAGCATAGCCGTTCCGGAAAAGGTAATTTTTCGAAGTTCCCTATTATCAGAACCCTAGCGGCAACCGGTAAAAAATGCATACAAAATACAAAATTATATATCTGCATAAAAAAATCCTGTTTCCCCATGGAACACTTCAAATACACGCCCACTCTTCAAAGGGCTCTGTTTTAAAACCGGGCGAAACAGTCTTGGTCGTTACTACTCGTAATATTCTGGATCCGGTTTTCGTACGAAAACGCTATATAACAGTCGCCAAGGTTACTCATGAGATAAACTCGGCAGGTTTACCCATGGTAGAGATCAAAGGGATGAGCCGCGCGTACATTGAAAGCCGTGAAAATCTGCACATGGGAACATATCGCAAGGCCGACTCTTCCCCTTTACACAATGCCGAATATACCGCCGATCTTATACGCAAAAAAGCACAAGAATTTGTTTTTCTTATTGATATCCCCGAATCCGAGCGATTGATATACCTTATGACATTTATAACCCAAGCTGATGAGCTGATTGACTTTATATCACACTACTTTATCACCTCATTTAAAATAAAATGGCGTATTTACAACCACTACAGTCGACAAAAACGGGCGGAACTTCTAATTTCTACTCTTGACAAATTGATAAACGATGTGAAAAAAAAACTGGAAGAGAGGTAAAATGGAAAAAAAAATCAAAGGAGCGGACGCCTATTACGCTATTGGATGGTCAAAGCCATTCGAATATAATCGTATTACAGCTTCACGAATACTTCCAGATCTTCCCGGAATACTTTTCTTCTCAGATAACAGCAAGGGAGCAATGAAACCTCTCCTTGCCTTCGCCACATGGCGTGAAGGTCTGCGTACTGGAATGAGAGATCTTTTTGACGACATGTTCTCCAAATGCAAGCCGATTATGCCCTACGCCGAGAAGAAAGGGCTTATATACCGCTACACGGTAATCGACTCAACAAAGCTCGATCTTCGAGATGTTTTTTACTGGGTTCTTCGAAGCTACAACCCTGTTTTAAATACAATTAAAGGTGTTACCCCCACATCGAGATACGGCAATATCTATGTAATAGAGCGTGAAAACGCAGGTAATGCCGACAACATTCGCCTTCCCGGAAGTTTTTAACGGCTAACTTTATAACCAGACTTAACAGTTCTGACACATTACAATTATAGAAGTTCGTATTTAAAAAAATTACCAAATACGTTTATCTTTCCGTAAAAACCATATATTTTTCTTGCTTTTTCTGTATAGTGATATTTGAATAATACAGTTGGTTTGCGGACATTATCTGTTTGTAAATATCCACAAATCACGTATAGCTTCTATTTCAAAGAATCAGATTTTGGCGGCCACTATTAATTGTTTATACCGTCTACCGGTTAAATATATTTTATATAATAGCAATTATCTGGAAACAGACTAATATATTATCGCGATTTTATCGCGATTTTCTCATGGAGAATAGTTTAATGGAAAAACAGAAAAGAGTAATCTTCTCCGTAGGCTTAAAGCTGATATTTATTATTTCACTCATTTTCACCCTCTCTTTCGCAATCATGATATACCTTGCGACAACCCTTTTCAAAGAAGACATGACTGCTTTCATCGAAAACAATAATCACAAAATATCCATTGCCTCTTCACATAGTACCGAAATATATATTAAAAACATAATCGAAAAAGGCTATATTGCTGCGGAAAACCTTATTGCTTCTAAAAAAACTAAAATTGAATCCAACGGCGAAAACCCGCTTTTTTTATCTAAAAACGATGACATTATTTATATGGCTCTTGTAGAGAAAGATGACCGTACAGGTCTTAAAAACAGCCACACTTTTATCAGCACCGATTTTTTTGGCGAAAGCGGGATAGATAGTGAAAAAGCCGAATCCTTTTCCGGAACAATCTCCTCTCAAATTGAATTTGCCTTTAATCTTAATATCAACATATTTAATCCTTCACCCGAGTTCGGTTACCCCCTTACAGGGCTTGCAATCCCTTATCGGGTAATTGATGACAAGACCGCACAAAGCGTACTCTTTATGCTTATTAAAACCGACACATTGCAAAATATCGTTCAAATGAACGATATTACCACAACCTATATTGTTAGTGACAAAGGAATTGTGCTTATTCACCCTGAAATGCCCGAGGTTCTTGCGGCATCAGACATCTCCGCTCTATCTATTTATGAGGATTTTCATAAAAATCCACTGGATAATGGCCAAAAAACTTATGAAGAAAACGGAATATCAAAAATTGGATCGTATCAACGAATCAATTTTTCAGGTTTTGCGCTGGGTGTAATCACCACTGTAAATCAAAACAGAGCCTTTGAGGCCGTCATTAGACTTCAGCGCCGCAATATTATGACAGCCATTATCATTATAACTGCTGTAATAATGTTTATCTATTTTTACGCGAAAACGATTACCAGCCCGGTAAAGAACCTTGTTCGGGCAACAAAACGGGTCGAAAAAGGTGATTACTCAGTTTCACTAAAACCTCTTTTTAATGACGAAATCGGAATGCTGGCTAATGCATTTAACCATATGAGTCAGGGACTTGAAGAACGGGAACGAATAAAGGATGCTTTTGGAAAATTTGTAAACCCGGAAATTGCCGAGCGCGTAACAAAAGAGCAGCTCACTCTTGGTGGTGAAATGAAAAACGCTGCTGTATTTTTTTCAGATATTCGCTCTTTTACCGCCATTTCAGAAAAGTTACATCCGGAGAAGGTTGTAGAATTTCTAAACGAATATATGACTCTTATGGTCGACTGTATTGACAAGACTCACGGTGTCGTTGATAAATTTATCGGCGATGCGATTATGGCGCTATGGGGAACTCCCATATCCCGTGGCAATGATACAGAAAACGCGGTTAACGCAGCATTGATGATGCGCCTGTACTTAAAGGAGTTTAACAAGACGCGAGGCAGCGACGAGAAGCCTGTCATCAGTATAGGCTGCGGAATCAATACAGGTCCTCTTATTGCGGGGCAGATCGGCTCGGCCAATAGAATGGAGTACACGGTCATAGGTGATACAGTTAACCTTGCCTCCCGTATCGAGGCTCTTAATAAGCCATTTAAAACAGATATTCTTATAAGTGAAGCTTCTTACAATATGGTTAAGGATATATTTATATTCGAACCTATGAAGAAAATAACTGTAAAAGGCAAAACCCAACCGCAGCAAATATACGCTGTAATTAACCGCAAAGACGCTACAGAAGGACCGCGCACTTTAACAGAAGTTAGGCAAATGTTAGGGTTTGAAGATATCGATATAAATCAGGTGAATAGTGAAGGCAATGAAGAAAAATTCAAAATACTTGATTAGTGATTTAATATTTACCTTTGCATGCTTGCTTATCATGTCTGGTACGTCATACGCGCTTTATCAGGATATAAACGAACGCATTGATTTCTCTAAAAATCAGCAGGTTGGTCACATAGTATTCAAGAGAAACAGTGCACAACGAAAATATGCCAGCTATTCTGTGTGGGAACATCTTAATCAAAAGAGTCCTCTTTACAATAAGGACACAATACGTACATCCGAAAACTCGGACGTCAGACTTGTACTCGAAGGCGGTATCGAAGTAGCCTTGGAACAACAATCACTGATTTTCGTTATGATGACTCCACGAGGGTTCGAAATAGATTTCCAAGGTGGCGAGATCCACTCCATAGCCGTTAACAGAATGACCGTCAAATACCGCAACAGCACCATTACCCTTGAAAAAGGCACCAATTTTTCACTTTGTGAACTGGATAACAATTCAGTAGAACTCACCGTAAACAAGGGTAGCGCCCATGTCGAAAATTCTGACGCCGGTATAATCAAGAATGTCACAGATAACGAATCGGCAACAATAACATCAAATAATGTGCAAATCACGGCACTACAATTCAGAGACTGTTTTCCCCCGAACAATACAATTCTTGTAAGCCCCGATGACAAAATGCCAGTTAATTTGACCTGGAAAACAGAAGTTTCAGGTACTAAAGTAATAGTTGCCCGCAACGTACAATTTAGTGAAATTGTTGCGTCAAAAGAAAATGCTGAAAACTTAAATATAGATCTTTCCCCAGGACTGTACTACTGGAAGCTAATATCCAATAGTACTGAAAGCAGAACCTTCTCTTTTGAGATATTAAAAGAGAAGACTCCGCTAATAATAAGCCCTGCCAACAACAGTAATCTTATTAAGTCCGATAAAGGCTTTTTCGAGATATCATGGCTTACAAGAGGTCGGGCAGACTCGTATCAAGTAAACATCTATAAAGACGGTTCAGACTCCCCGATAGAAAGTGCACTTACAAAAAACAACTCCACTATGCTCGACATGCCTGCCGAAGGTACATATCAGTTGGTAGTGACCCCCATATACCACTTTGGAGCAGCCAAAAAAGATATGAACTCTGAGGCAATTACGGTTTACGTTAACTCTTCTGCCGAAAAAATACCTGTAAAGGTACTTACTCCATCCGCTCAAACGGCAATATCACTTGAGGCGGCACTTCATAACGGAATTTTATGCTCTTGGAATAGTACCCGCGGCAAATGCAGAGTTGAACTATTTTCTGATAACGGATCAGGCCATGCCTCAGGAGATCCAATATTTTCGGAAGAGACCGAAAAAAACAGTATAAGGTTAACAGGTAATTTTAAAACTGGAAGCTATATAATTAGAGTCACACCTCTATCTAATAGCTATAGCGAAGGGGAGACACATTTTCAACTAAACGAGGGAGTGGGACTTACTCTTATTTCCCCAACCATAAATTCTCACTTCAAAGCCGGCTCTGACATAACATTT
>DAOTGZ010000053.1:0-14002 GCA_035447445.1 Spirochaetota bacterium
GTACCAACTGACCTTAATCGGTTATTGTTATTCAAAAAAACCTTCTCTTCCGCCGAAAGAGTAAGTTCTTTCTTTATTGCCATATAGTCAGATATGGAAGCTTGAACCTTTAGTATTCCATCGTTAGAATCAACAACTCGTCCCCCAAGAGAAATAACAGCATTTTTGATAACATTAATATCTTTTTCATATTCAGAATTAATATTAAACTCATTTGCAATTGTTGTTCCCGAAAAAGGCACTGAATCATTTTCTCTATTTAAGGTTACCAAAGAAACAGTCAGAACAACAGCGAAAACTGCAGCCACAGCCCCCGAAACAAAAGGCTTCGATGCGATATATTTTCCAAATCCTGCATATCGCAAACTTGTTTGTTTACAGCAATTAAGAGTTTTAGTGGTAAAATAATCTCTATTTAAAATATGAACAGCCCTTAATCCATGCACAAGACTCAAAGTCTTTTCTAATTTTTGAAATTCAGCCAACTCAGATGATGATAACGATTTTAAACAATCAATTGTGTTACCGCTTGCATAACGATCATAAATTTCAGAAATCTTTTCATCAACACATCTTTTTGCGCTCATTCGACTACACCTCTTTCTATTAAACGCTGTTTAAGCATCGCACGCCCTCTATGTATCCGAACTTTAACATTCGAAAGCGATATGTTCAGTTCTTCCGAAATATCTTCATAGGACATCTCTTCTATTTCTCGAAGCAAAAGAATATTTTTATAATCATCTGGTAACTTTGCCAACTCTTCTCTGGCTATATCCATTGCATTTGAAAGTTCAAACTGTTTCTCAAGATCTTCTCTCTCATCCTCAATGGGAAGTTCCCCAAAATCTTCATCATCGGATCGAAATAATGAAACAATACTCATCCGTCCGCGTTTTCTTTTATAGTTCTTACAGTAATTCGAAGTTATACTATAAAGCCATGTAGAAAACTTGGACTCTCCCCTAAATTTCGCTATAGAACGGAAAACACTGACAAATATATCCTGCGTCGCCTCTAAAGCATCATCATAGTTACCAAGGTTTGAATATGTGTAACGAAAAACCCTATCCTGATATTTTTCAATTAAAACACCCAAGAGTTCCGTTTCACCATTCTTTACCCTGTCTATTATCTCTTCTTCTGTTAAATCAGACATATACCTTTCCGGTTAGTTACACATTTTAACAAACAATTCTAATAAAACGTCTTTTCCCTACTTTTATTATGGATGAGCTAGGAAGCACAAGCTCAAAATCGGCGTCCAAAACCGTCTCTCCATCGATATAAACGCCTCCTCCTTGTATCAATCTTCTGGCTTCGCCATTTGATTTTGCCAATCCAGCAAGAACTAGCAGCTTAATAATCCAGATTTTCCCCTCTTTCAATATATCGCTTTCAATTTTATACTCTTCAATATCGTCAGGTACATCTTTTTTTACAAAAACAGTGTTAAATTGCTGCTCGGCTTCCTCCGCTATAGCTTCATCATAAAATTGCGCACAAATATCCTTGGCTAAACGAACTTTAACATCTCGCGGATGCACTGCTCCATCCTGCATTTTCATTTTAATATCATCGATCTCTTCATATGGAACATCTGTTACCAAATTAAAATAGGTAAACATAAGATCATCAGAAATTGACATTACTTTTCCGAAAATATCAGCAGGCTTTTCATCTATACCAATATAGTTACCAAGAGATTTACTCATTTTCTGTACACCATCAAGGCCGACAAGTAGCGGCACAGTCATTATTGACTGCTGTGAGCAACCATACTCTTTTTGCAAATCGCGCCCAACTAACAGATTAAACTTTTGATCCGTACCACCTAATTCGACATCTGCTTTAAGCATAACGGAATCATACCCCTGAACCAAAGGATACATAAACTCAATTATCGAAATTGATTTTCCTGTTTTATACCTTTTTGAAAAATCATCCCGCTCAAGCATTCTCGCGACATTATAGTGCGATGTTAACTCCAAGACATTTGCAAAATCCATTTTTGAACACCATTTAGAGTTAAATTCTATAATGGTCTTGTCAGGATCAAGTATTTTGAAAACCTGTTTTTTATATGTTTCGGCGTTTTCCAACACCTCTTCTCTGCTTAATTTTTTTCTAGTTTCAGACTTACCAGTTGGATCACCAATCATTCCAGTAAAATCTCCTATTAAAAAGACAACAGTATGACCCATTTGCTGAAAATGCTTCATTTTACGTATTAGCACAGTATGTCCAAGATGAATATCTGGAGCTGTTGGATCAAAACCGGCCTTGATTATAAGAGGCTTTTGTTTTTCTTCCGACTCTTTAACTTTTTTATCAAAATCATCTTCGGGTAAGATCTCTTCTGTTCCCCGTTTCAACAATGTAATATCATTCTTGATCATTTTTTTCACTTTCCTATACATGATTGTAAAAATACCAGACAACGGCACATTATACTGGCAACCTCAAAAAATTAAATTTTCAACCAAGTTGCATCTGCGAGCAGTCCAGCATAGGAACTTGCCCTTGTAGGTTGTTCTTATCAGAACAATCCCACGGGTAATACGAAAAATTCCTTTAGAATAGGCACTTAAACCATGTTGCCCTCTGGAAAATGGTAATTTTTCGAAGTTACCTATTGTTAATAAATTAGGCAGGATATCAGTCAATTGTTTTATTTTCGGTTTTTTTAAAAAGAAGCACCGCGGCCTGGCAGGCAATTCCCTCTTCACGACCAGTAAACCCCAGTTTTTCTGTTGTAGTTGCCTTGATCCCAACGAGATCTTCACTCACTTCAAGAGCTTTTCCAATTTTTTTTTTCATCAAAGCCACATAGGGACCAACCTTCGGCTTTTCGCATATAATTGTGGTATCAATATTTATAATCTCGAAACCACTTTCGTTTAAAATGGATTTAACTTTTTGCAATAAAACAATACTGCTGATATTTTGGTATGTTACATCGTTATCAGGAAAGAGGCTACCTATATCCGGTAAAGCCGCTGCACCAAGAAGAGCATCCATCAGGGCATGAACCAAGACATCCGCATCAGAATGCCCTGCTAACCCAAGGGGGTGCTTAACAACCACACCTCCAAGAACAAGATCCCGGTTTTGACAAAACCGATGAACATCAAAACCAGTTCCGCATCTTAAAGACCGAATCATAAATCAAATACATCTGCCAGCGAGCTAAGTTTCAGAACATTAAGTACTTTATCGCTAACTTCTGTAATCGTAACAGACTTATCTTTTTTCTTTTGAAGCTTTAAAAGACTGATCAGAACACCAACACCAGAAGAATCGATATAGTTAACATCACCCATATCCAGTTCAATGTCTTTATCCGAATCCTTACCTAATAATAAAAGCTGATCCTTAAAATCCTTGATAGTCATCATTTCGATATCACCGGAAACCTTAACCAGGACTGAACTCTCATTTTCTGTTATTTTAATGTCCATTAAAGACCCCTTCATTTATTATTGAGGTTATACTGATTAAATAAACCACAAGTTGAAAATAGTTATTATTGTGAAAATGTCAATTTATTTTCGTCTCTATCATATTCATCCTGATTATTTGCGAACCCATGAAATTACTTAATTCTAGACTATAAACAATATCCGCCACACCTGCTTCAAATAACTCTTTTGCTTTCTGCGATCCATTCCATATAATAATTTCTAACAACTTGTTGGTAGTGAATAATTTGGCATGTTCCTGCTTTTTACCAAATATTTTTAATTCTTCAAAAGCCACCCCTCTTGAAAGAAATACTGGAGGTTGGTTTTCAGCACCAAAAGGCTCCAAACTGCTGATTTTTTTTATAAAAGAATAATCTATATTCGAAACGTCTATCTCTAAATCAATTATAATCTCTTTCTTTCCGAAGTTTTCACCAAAATTAAAACCTTCGATAAGAGTTTTCAATTTTACCAAATTTTCATTACAAATCGTAAATCCTAATGCCTGATCATGTCCTCCAAAGCGCTCAAAAATGGAGCTGTGTGGTTCAAATAAGGAATAAAAACCGCTGACCGGACTTCTTCCCGACCCCTTACAATAATGATCGTCTATTTGAACAACCACTACCGCTGGTTTATCATATTCATCTACCAATCTTGAAGCTATAAGTCCGCTTATCCCCTCTTCTATTTTATCAAACCTTGTATAAATAACAGAGCAATCGAGAAAATCCTCATGATTTTTAGATATTACACCGGCAACCAAGTCTTTTACATATTTTTTTCTATAATCATTCAATTCACTTATAGTACATAGAATATCAACACTGTTTTGTGGTTGTAGAAAAAAATCAGCTGTCAACGCCGTTTTGCCAAATCGACCAGGACTGTTTAACAGTGGTGCCACCTGCCAACCAATTACTTTAGACGTTATACGCGTTTTGCAAAAATTTTTAAGCTGCACTAAAGTACTGCTATCGCAATCATTAAACTGGTCAATACCTTTAGCTGTAAAAATCCTGTTCTCATCTCTAACGGGCACAACATCAGCAATTGTTCCAATAGCAATATACGGCATGACTTCACGGATAAAATCACCAATTTTTGCTGGGATCATGAAGATAGACTCCCGATAGACATGAACCAGGGCTTTTTCAACCTGATTTTTTTCATTCTTATAAATCAGTAACAATTTTTTAAACAATGCTGAAAACGTATTTGCTCCAAAAGCCTGATTCACAATATTCGTAATTGAGTGATTGGTATATCTTTCAATTTCTACGATCTCTTTTTCATCAATTCCATAATAGAATATAATGTCTTCGTTACCAGTATAGCGGTGTATCTCCTGGAAATAAAAAAATTCATTTTTATCATCATCAAGAGCAATACCGTCCATAAAAAAATGCATTGCGTAACAATCATCCTTTTTAAACAATAGAGCTGTTCTTTTACCATATACTGGCAAAAATGATAGTAAAAAAGCCTGACACAGTTTAAAAGCTACTCCTACACCTGCAAGCTCCTTAAACGGGTAACCGCAATTATGTAGTTTGGGGTTGACTATAACTGCTTCAGGTAAAACAGTATCAGGCTCATGGTGATCACAAACAAGAACCGAAACATTAGACTTGCGCAAAATTGAAATTGGAATGATATCTCTGATACCGCAATCAAGTGTTATAAGCAGATCGACTTTTTGCTCAATAAAAATTTCGGCAACTTCATCTGTTAGCCCATATTCTGAATGCTCCCGATTTGGATAATAACAAAAAGTTTCGATACCTAGCTTATCAAGCAGATTTTTAACAATATAAAGTGAAGTCAGGCCATCAAGATCAGAATCAGAAAAAATACCAATTTTTTTTCCAGAAACTGTACTTTTTCTAAGGAGATCAACAGCTTGATACATATTTAACATTAAGAATGGAGAATGAAGAGCTGCATAGGAAGGATACATCAAATCTATTATACTATTTATATCAGTATAACCGCGTCGCATAAGAATGGCAACAAGATCATGATCAAGCTGACTTGTTTCTGCCAAGTACTTTATTTGCTCGGAATCTACCGGTTTCAACAACCAGTTTTCTTTCATTGATTCTCCGTTAAAAAATGCGCTTTTTCATTTTGATGAGATTCTATCAATTCAATAAGAATTTCATTTTTTCTTGACTCGAGAAGGACTCTCATATCTCCAACATAGTTTATCAGTTTTTTTTCTATTTCCGTATTTTTCCCAGTTATTTGGCGATAAAGATACTCATCATCAAAGCGTAATCTGGTTTTAACAGATTTAAAGTATGAAGCAATTTGCTCACATCTCAACAAGGATTTCAACAGAGCCAACCGTTTTGATTTTGTGTTTTCTCTGTACTGAACCTTTCCCACTCGACGCCCCTCGTTGTCTTGTATAATTATTGCAACTGAAACAGCTCCATTTGACTCTGATACCGCACAATAAAATGTTAAGATATTCTCTAAAGGAACGACCGATAAATCAGCCCCCTTGAATATATCCAACTCTTCATTATCTATAACGCCTAAATCTGAATTTTGTTCAATTTTTTTCTTGAATTTTACCTTTTTTCTAGATTTTTGAGGATCTTTTTGGGTAATAATTTTCCTTGCTTCCCTGATAAGAGATATTACATCTTCGATCGAGCTATCGGCAAGTTCCGCAATTTTTTGAACTGTTTTACCATCTTCCAAAAGAGAAAGCACTTTATCAATACTAAGCATCATAAGATTTATCCTTTTTTAACATTAAAACACAATTACTATTATTAACTAGCGACTGCTATATAAATATTTTCCACAATTTGTACATATACATAATTCACCGGAATTAACGACCGAAAGATCATTTGGAGGTACAGTGTTATTGCAGCCCATACAAACTCCATTTTCCATCTTGACAATTGCTTTGCCATCTTTAGATTCAGAAAGTTTAGCAAAACGAGATCGTATTTTGGGTTCAAGTAAAAGAAGACCGGCCTCGAACTTCTTCTGGTTTTCTTCTTTAATGGTTTGTAATCGGTCTATTCTCTCATTCAGTTCTTTTAGAGTAGCATTATCACTATTTGTATTTTTCTCTAAACTGATCTCTTCTTCTTTAATCAATTCCTCTTCGTCTGATATTTTATCAAAATTTGCAAGTAACTGCTCTTCAATAATATCCTTTTCCGAATTTATTTTATCAAGTTCATTAGACCCCGCCAATAACTCTTTTTCGTTTTGAGCGCCGTTAATCTTTTCTTTTACCCTACTTGCAGCAGCATCAGCTTCTTCCAGAATTAATTCTAAAGATGATGTCTCTTTTTTCAATTTTTTTAATTCAGATAAGCGCTTATCAAATTTTTGCTTAGTATAAACCTGATTTTTTTGTATTTCTTCTATGCGTTTTCTGGCTAATATAATCTCGCCTGTTTCACGTATAACTGCGTCAGTATATCTCTGCAGCTCTTCCATCTGCCGTATATTTTCTTTCATCAAAATTCACCCTTGGAAACATTTCAATGGATTATTCGCCAACGTAAATAATTTTATACCGTTTGCAACAGAAGCTTTTGTCAAGTAATCTTGCAAATCGACGGACAAAAAGGTCATATAATGTATTTCACTAGAAAAATGGCTGATGTCAATCAGGTTTAAACCATTTACCTCGGCTAAAAACGCGTCATGGTACTTTATATCACCGCACATATAAAGATCGACTTTTTCTTCGGTCATCTTTTCAACAAGAGAACTACCACTGCCAGGCATTATCGCTACAGACTTGATTTTCTTGTCAAGTTCTCCTGTATAAATCAAATACTCATTACCAAAAGTTTTCTTTACAAGTCTAAGTACATCTTCCATATATAATTCATCAGGAAATTCTCCATACGCACCATAACCATAACCTGTGTTTAAATACGGATCAATAACACCTATTTTCAATAGGCCAAGCATCTGTGCGTGTTTGTTCCAGTACACTCTATCAAGATTTGTATGAATGGCATAGTGGGAAATATTGTTTTTTATTAAATAGTTGATTATCCTGCCAGTAAAAGATTCAGTCGTAACAGATTTAATAGATTTAAAAAACAACGGATGATGAGTAATAATAAGGTTACATCCAAATCTCAAAGCATCATCTATCACTTTTTCATGAATATCAAGCGCAAGAAGAACGCCGGTCAACTTGTCATCTGCCCTATAAACCTGTATGCCTGAATTATCATAAGATTCCTGTATATCTTCAGGGAACTTTTTTCTAATATAATCAATTAAATCCTTAACCAGCATAATATCTGCCTCCCTAACAAACTATATTAAAGAAAATCTGTACTACTCTATTTATTTGATTTTAAACTTAATTGTCAAACAACTAATATAACACAGATTTATTAGCTAGTTTAATAACTTATAATTTTACCTTTTCGGAAATATTATTATTTGATGAAATATAAATCACGTATTACTCACAAGATTTTCTTCTTTGTTACGGACATTGTGTTCTCATATAAACAACATGCAAAGACAATCTTCCATAACAGTATTACAATAATCTGTTTCATTAGCAAATTATCAAAAATATCTAATAATCATGATTTGTAGTTCAGAAATTTTTACAGATAAGGAGAGAGTTAAAAACATCTATAATTGAGGTCAAACCACAAGCCAATACCATTTAATAAAAAAATACTGGCGCTCAGCATATTAACATCGAGTCTCCATACGAAAAGAAGCGGTAATTGTTGTCAACCGCCTCTTTATATGCATTCATAATTGCATCATATCCAGCAAAAGCTGATACCAACATTAATAGCGTGGATTTAGGTGTATGGAAATTTGTTATAAGTGCATCAATGGATTTAATTTTATAGGGTGGGTATATAAATATATCTGTGTCCCCACTACCAGGCACATTTACACCATTTACAAAAGTACTTTCAAGAACTCTTAACGCTGTTGTTCCCACAGCAATAACTCGTCTTTTTTCCAGTCGGGCTTTGTTTATTTCTGTTGTTACATCCTTACTCAAATCATAATATTCACTGTGCATTTTGTGCTCAGATATATTGTCTGATCTTACTGGACTGAAAGTTCCCCACGAAACGTAAAGAGTTAAATACTTGAGAATTACTCCTTTTTTTTCAAGTTTATCCATAATTTCAGAAGTAAAATGAAGACCTGCGGTTGGCGCGGCAACAGCACCTGTTTTGCGAGCATAAATGGTTTGATACCGTTTTATATCATCTGCCGATGCCTCACGTTGAATATATGGAGGTAGCGGAATAGAACCTATGCGCATCAACAACTCATCTGTGAGAGGACTAGAACTTTTAACAAAAAGAAAATCTTCTTTGCGTTCTACTATTTCAAGATTCAAACCCGGTTCAGCTAATGATTGAATTTTTTCACCTGGTTTAAGCTTTTTTGTTCGATTGCTTATCACATACCATTCCGATCGATTTATCATTCTTGCCAAAACAATCTCAACCTCAGCACCGCTACTCCTTTTAAAACAAAGACGTGCAGGAATAACCTTCGCATCATTAAATACTAAAACATCACCAGCATTAATGTGTTGATAAATATTTCTAAAATGATCGTGATTAATTGTTTTTTCAGAACGGCTAAGCACCAATAATCTTGAATCTTCCCTATTTTCTGCAGGGTTCTGTGCTATAAGGTTTTCGGGTAAATAAAAATTATAATCTTCCAGTTTTTGCACTATTTCGATCACTATTAAAACTTGGTAAATTGTACGTCTTTATAAAAAAAACTTAAAATAGTCTTATAAGTCTTGCCCTCTTCAGCCATCTCTTTAGCACTGTATTGACACATCCCAACCCCATGCCCCCAACCACGACCTTCAAGACGCAATCCGTTTTTTGTACGAAAAGCATTAAAAAACTGGCTTTTAACTTTCCCACCTGGAATCATCATTCTAAAATCATTACCAGAAACATTGGCTCGTCCGTTTTTATGAGTAATTATTACTTCTACAACTCGTCCTTGATGTTTTTTAAAAGATAATCCCGTCACGGCACCTATATTATTGTATCGTGAATCAAGAACCTTTTTTATTTCATAAAGTGTTAATTCTGTTTTCCATTTATAGTGCGGTGATGACTTTCCATAAGGAACGACCTTATCTGAAAGATAAGGCAAATCTTCTCCATCCCAAACATACTTGTTGTTTATAATTCTGCCTCCACAAGTAGAATGGAAAAGCGCTAGTATTGGCTTATTATTATAAGATAATATTTGTCCCGCGGTCTGACTTACCGCCAAATTGCTATTTGTTGTTTCGCCTTCCATACCCTTATAAACCTGAAATTTTGTTGTCGAATCAAGATCATAAATAGAAGCGCTTTTTTTATTTAAAAGGGTGTGAAAAGCATATGTTCTAGCAGCAACAGCTTGGGCTTTAACCGCTTCAATATGCCAGTTAGGCGACATTTCAGCAGATACAACACCCATAATATAATGCTCCATCGAGACAACATTTATGACATATATTTTACCAGTAACGTTATGAAGTTCAATTTTTCCTCTATACGGTTTTCCATTAACTATCAGTGGAGCATCCCACGACTCAATTTCAACAGGCGAACTAAGTTTATCTGAGAAAAACTTTATTTTTTTTGATTTTCCATCTACAAGAAGTTTTCCCGATTTCAAATTTTTTACTTTTATTCTTTTTACTGATCCAACAACCACCGGCGCATCAGATTTATGTAGCAAAACTCTTATAAATGAAGATTTATCTGATATTACTTCACCTCGCTGTTCTAAAAATTGCTGCGAAGGCGTACAGGACGTAATAAAAATAAAAATTGTAATAGTTATAATAAATTTGCAACTCATGAATAATTAGCCCTTTGGATGATATTTTGCATGAATCTTTTGAAGTTTCTTTTGAGCAAGATGTGTGTAAATCTGAGTAGTTGAAATATCTATATGGCCAAGAAGCTCCTGTACTGCTCGAAGATCCGCACCGTTTTCTATTAGATGTGTTGCAAAAGAATGACGAAGTGTATGCGGTGTAATGTTTTTTTTGATATTTGTTCTCGAGACGTAGCCTTTCAATAATCTCCATACAGATTTTCGATTTAACATTGAACCTTTTTTGCTTATGAAGAGATACTCACTTTCTCTGGATCCCAGAATTATTTCCCTAGATCTTTCAAGATAAAGTTTCATCAAACGAACCGCACGAGCGCCTACAGGCACAAAACGTTCCTTATTACCTTTTCCAGTTACTTTAATTAATTTATCCTCAAAGTCTATATCAAAAAATTTCAGCTCTATGGCTTCAGAAATTCTCAACCCGCATGAATATAATAACTCAAAAATGGTCTTGTCTCTTAACTCGTAACAGTCACTTTCTGATATCGAGTTAAACAACGCATCAACTTCTTCAACAGAAAGAAAATCTGGAAGTGACTTTCTTATTTGAGGTGTTTCAATCTTTATTGTCGGATTTGAAACATCGAGATCAGTACTAGATATAAAATTGTAAAACTGACGTATAGCAGCAAGAGATCGGGCAAGTGTCCGTGAAGAGTTATTCTTTTTTTGTTGCTGAAAAGAAAGAAACCTTTTAACATCTTCACTATCAGCACTTAAAATGGATTTATTTGCACTATGAAGAAATTCATTAAATTTTTTCAAATCATATGAATATGAATAAATACTGTTTTGAGACAGACCTTTTTCAACCTTTAAAAACCTTTTAAATTTTAAAATTTCCTTGTTCTCTTCCAACGTAATGCTCCTGGCGATAACGTAATTGACTGCAGTGACTGCTGACATTTATATTATCGGTCCTTTAAGCAAAAACGCTTTATACAGTAAGACATAATTTTCTTATGGAACATAAAATTTTTATGTTTTTGGCACAATTTATGAAAATAATCTCAAAAAGTCATAAATTATACATATATTTCTCGGTTGTACCCTGCACGAGATCGTTTTTTTATGCTAACATCTTCGGTAACCTGACCATCCCGAAAAACAATTTTCCTTTTTGTAAAATCAGCAACATCCGGCTCGTGAGTAACAATCAATATTGTTATACCTATCTTTTCATTTAAATCCGAAAAAAGCGTAAGAATATCATTCGTTGTTTTGGTATCAAGGTTACCTGTTGGCTCATCCGCAAGAATAATAGCTGGATCATTAACAAGAGAGCGAGCGATAGCTACACGCTGCTGCTGACCACCAGAGAGCTCTGCAGGTGTATGATGTGCTCGATCCGCTAAACCAACGAGATCCAACATTTCCATCGCTTTTTGATGTGCATGTTTCATATTGTAACCGCCCCTATAAAAAAGAGGGATCTCAACATTTTCCAAAGCGGTTGTTCTCGGAAGAAGATTAAAACCCTGAAATACAAAACCTATTTTTAAATTCCTGATTTCAGCTTTCTTATCATCTGTAAGCTCCTGAGAGGTAAAGCCATCAAGAATATAATCACCTGAAGTTTGGGTATCAAGAAAGCCAAGAACATTCATAAAGGTAGATTTTCCGGATCCGGAAGGACCCATAATTGATATAAATTCAGACTCATAAATATCAACATCAACATCTTTTAATGCATGAACTTTAATCTCGTCAGTAACATCATAAACCTTCGATAATTTCTTAATCTCAATTATCTTCTTAAGTTTTTTTGTGGACTTTTTACCTTTTTTAACAGTTTTCTTAGATTCCTTATTCATAAAACTATCTCTCAATCGATATTCCTGTCAAAATTTCATCACCCTTTTTGATTTTATCAGTAATTATCTCGGTATAGGTATCACCAGCAACTCCAGTCTTGATATGAACAGGCGTAACGGGTATTTGGTCAACAGCAGAACTTATTTTTTTCCAAAGAACTTTTTCTCCCGGTTTTGTCTCAATCTCCTGAGGAGTAACCATAAAAGCCTGATTGGGAACCCGTAAGACATTTTTTGCACTTGCTACATGTATTGTAGCCGCGGCAGTCATACCAGGCTTAAGGCTATTGTTTTTATTATTAACAATTGCAGTTGTCTGGTAAGTGACAATACTATCAATTGTCGTGGGGTTCATTGTAACTTGGTCAATTTCTCCGTGAAAGATATCTTCAGGATAAGCACTAACGGTAAATGTAACCTTTTGCCCTTTTTTTACAATTCCGACGTCACTTTCATCTATATTTATAGTTAATATCATTTTTTCCATTGTAGGTGCTATCCTGTATAAGAGTGTTCTTGTAGCAACATCATCCCCCAGCTTTATGGGACAATCAATTATTAAGCCTGCATTAACTGCTCTTACCATTCTGCTATCCAACAGCTCTTTTTTTTCAAGATATGTTTTTTCAACGCGTTTAAAACTAGATATTTCTTTCTGATAAGATAGCCTTGAATTTTCATATTCTGAAGATGAAATCAACTCCTCTTCAAATAATTTTTTTTTTGTTAAAAAAAGATCTCTTGAATTTTGCAAATCTATCCTTGCGAAACGATATGTATCAACATACTGCTCATAAGATTCAACTATTGACTCTGAATAAATTTCCATAAGCAGATCGCCCGCGACAACATACTCATTATAATCTTTATGTATTTTAGAAACCTGCCCTTCAACCTCACTTCGTATAAGATCCACACTAAAAAGCTCCAGAGAACCATTAACACTTACAGTTCTTTGAACATCACCCAACTCGACTGGATCAAACCGATAACTGACACCTTTTTCTTCAGAACAAGATTTATATGTGGATACAACAACAACAGCTATTATCACTAAAGCAATCAAAACCAGTACTTTTTTATTTAGCAAAATGAATCTTACCGACATATCAACTCCTCATGAATACCAACAATATTAGATAATTCAGTTAACGAAATCATAAAATCAATCTTATTTTTTAAAAGAGAAATTTCAGCAGCATAAAGATTTTCTGAAGCATCACTTATAGCATCCTGCCCAACTAAACCACTTTCATAACTTCGTTCATTAATCCGCAAATTTGTTTGTGCATTAATGACACCAGCTTTTGAAATTTTAATCTGCTTTTTAAGAAAAACGAGCCTGCTAAAAAGCTTTTTAACCGACATTTTTACATCAAGTTCTGTTGAGGTTTTAGAATACTGAGTTTTTTTATAATCTGACTCATTCTTGTCAATAGACGCCGGCAACGATCCACCTGTGTAAATAGGCATACTCGCTCGAACTCCGCCAGTCCATGAAGGTGACCAATTATCTTTATCGGTAGTACGCTCAACTACTCCCATCTCTGAGTTTAAAAATTCTGAATTTTCATATCCTAATGTACTAAAAAGTGTTATACTAGGATACCGCTTTGAACGAGAAATGAGATAACTATTGCGGGCAACCTCTGTAGCTATATTAGCCATTTTTATTGACGGTGAATGATCTTGGGCATAGCGTACCAATTGATTTTCATTAATAATTAATTCCGGTACAGAATCTAATAAGGCCACTTCTATCGAGGTTTTATTGTCTACTTCAAGCCCCATCGCTAAAAACAGATCGGTTCTGGCACTTTC
>DAOTGZ010000054.1:0-13733 GCA_035447445.1 Spirochaetota bacterium
GATTCACCCAGTTACGGTGATCTTCAAATTACTATAACAGGAATACGCGGAAACGATCCTGTTTACTGGGGATTTTTTAACAGCGAACCGCTAGACTCAGGAAACGTAATGACTAAGGGACGGAGTAGTGTTGCAGATGGAAAAGCAACAATATACATAAGCGGATTAAAATTCGGCAGGTACGCCATATTCGGATGGCAAGATTTAAACGAGGATATTAGATGGAATTCTGAGTCGGAAGGTAATATTATCTTTGGAAAATCACCAAAAAAATTTGGTGATCCACTTTCACTTGAAGAAAATGGATTCGATTTTGATGACAATAACAGCGAATATACAATAGAGATGAGATATCCATGATATTTATCTCTTCAATTAACAAGAAAGCGATGATATAGTTCATCGCTTTCTTGTTATACAAATTCTGGAGGACAACAGTTACTAAAACTTAATATTTTTAGAATCCTGTTTATAATAAATTTTTAAAATACTCCGTTTAAAAATTCAATCAATAAAATCAAACTAAGTTAGCCCTGACTCTTTACTGGATTTTTCTTTATAAACTCTAGAAAACTCTCTGGAGATAGAGGTTTGCTGTAATAATAGCCCTGTATTTCGTCACACTCTACCTGAGCAAGGTATGCCAATTGCTCGTCGGTTTCGATACCTTCGCCAATCACCTCAAGACCCAAAGAATGCGCCATGGCTATTATTGCCTTTATTATCTTACGGTTGCTCTCGTTTTCACCAATAGTCATTACAAACGAGCGGTCAATTTTGATATGCGAAATAGGGAAATCCTTTATGTAACTTAGAGAAGAGTAACCAGTGCCAAAATCGTCAATGGAAAACCTTACACCCGCTAGACTCAACTGCTTCATCTTTGTGGCTATCTCTTCGGGATCTTCGACCATTAAACCCTCTGTTATCTCTAACTCCACTCTCCCCTTTGCAGCACCACTTTTTTCAAAAGCTTTCTCGACAATTGACAAAAACTGCTCATCTCTAAATTGTCGCGGAGAAATATTTATGGCAATACGTATTTTGTAACCCATATCCGCTAATGATTTTTGAAAACCTAGGGCCTGATTTAACACCCATGACCCAATTGGAACGATAAGACCATTGTTTTCAATTATCGGAATAAATTTATCAGGTTCTACATAACCATGAGAACTTTTCCAGCGCAAAAGAACTTCCATGCCACAAACTTCACCATTACGATTAATAAACGGTTGATACAAAAGATTAAATTCACCTCTGTCTAGTGCACCTCTTAGATCCTTTTCCAAAAGTACCCTATTCACAGCTCTGATATTCATCTCGGTATTATAAAAAGAGAAGCTGTTCTTAACCTTTTTTGCGTCCCTAAGAGCAATATCACTATTCTTGATCAGATCTTCTATATCAATACCATCTTTCGGATAAACTGCGATTCCTATGCTCACTCCAATGAAAAGGCGCTCGCTATCACATATAAAGGGCTTTGCAAGTTTTCCAATAATCTTTTCAGCAACCGATGCCGCAGCATACTCATCATCAATATTATTCAGAATTACAACAAACTCATCGCCACCAATACGGAAAATATAATCAGTTTCACGAATAGTGTTTGAAAGGCGGTCGCTAACATAACAGAGCAATTTATCACCAACGCTGTGGCCTGCTGTCTCGTTAACATCTTTGAATTCATCAAGATCAATAAACAGAAACGCTTTCATTGACTGATAACGGTTACGCGCCGATTGAAGAAGCGAATCAGATACCGTTTCATAAAGAGCTTTACGGTTGGCTAATCCTGTTAACGGATCGTGAAAAGCAAGGTATGATAGCTGCTCCTCTGACTGTTTCTTTTCTGTAATATCTTCTATTATACGTATAAGTCTGAAAATTTCACCGGAGCGATTTTTAACCGGATAGATACGGTCACGCACCCAGGCGACCTTTGCCCTGTTATAAATTCGGTATTCACACTCGCTATTACGTGTTATTCGGCTAAAATCCAAAGAACTCTTAAACAGATGACGATCATCAAAATGAACAGCATTCTTCCATATTCCGCAATCATTATAGACCTCTTTAACCGGAATATTGAAAATATGTTTAAACAATGAATTTATATAGTAGGTCTTAACTGGCGGGTAATCCGTAATCCACACCACCTCATTCACATTTCTCGCGATAAGCTTAAGATTCTTCTGACTCTCCCGTAACTCCATCAGTGTTTGATCTGTTAAACCTGCCTTATCAAAAAATGTCTTAACAAGAAAAAAACTGTACAGTAAAAGGAAAAGAATAACACCAATTGATGTGCGTGGAAAATTAATACTGGGAAATAGGCATACATTGTATCCATAATATAACCGCAAAACATCACTTAAAGAAAAAAAAGTCAGCAGAAAAACACCAGCAAACTGAATGCCTCCCTCATAGTAGTTTCCAGATCTTATCAGTCTTATAAAGAATATAAAACATGAGCTTAAGGTTAACAGCATTACAATAATGTTTCTAATATTATACAAAATACCGTATTCGTACATGCGGTAAATATTTGCGTAGGTCAATGCAGCAGGAATATTATCTGGTCGTTGTAAAAAAAGTGGGTGATTAAAATATAGCAACACAGAGCTAACCAGCGCCATAGACAAACCACTGACCATAAATGTCATAAACAACCCTTTATGATATCTATTTTTAGGTTCCAAAGTAAAAAACAGATATGACACAGAAAATATCAACAACGATATAGCCACCTGCTTTATCGAATAGAACACAAATGCGTCGTTGTACCATCTGAAGAGAATTCCATTAAAACGTATTAACGCCTCGCAAATACTGTATAGAGTAATATTTAGCGAAAGGACAAACGATGAACTGTAATAGTAAGAGCCACACTTGCGGTAAAAATAGAGGAACATCATGGCAAGCAAAAAAGATATAGCCGATGACACCGACGGTAATACCAGATTAATTATTATTTCCAAACTGAAGTTTTCAAACATAATCATTTATCATCGCATTATATGCAATTAATTCACATTAATGCGATACCTATTTTATATAGTATCAGATAATAGCTCTCTCTGATTAGAAATTCAAGCTTTTTCTCGCTTCCCTTAAAACGGGTTGTCGGTGTAGCCGATGGATAAACAGTCATACCGTGAAATTCGGCGATAACGGCTGCCCTTTTCAAATGGTAGGGATCAGAAACCAGCGTAAAGGTTTTTAAACCGTACTTCTCGGCAATTTTTCCCGCATAAAAAATATTCTCTTCAGTAGTTCTAGATTTATTTTCAATAAGTATAAACTTCTCATTTACTCCATTTTTTATCGCATAACGCCTTGCAATAACAGATTCTCCGGGCTCATCTTCACCGCCTTTGCCACCAGTGAAAATAATGTATCGACACATACCCGCGTCATACAGACGTATTGCATGATTAATTCTCTCCTTGAATACCGGCGAGGGATTTTTTCCCCACGCTGCCGCCCCCAATACTATGACAGCATCTGTCTTTATTACAGCCTTGTCGCGAGGATATGAATAGACAGTATATACGGTATACGTAAAAAAAATCAGAGCTGCAAAAAGTAACAACAACAAGGCAACCACGATCTGTTTAATTCTTTTTATCAATTTTGCAACTATTTTCATATAACTTTTGCCTCACAAACCGGGCGAATAAATATAAAGAGCCAAAGAAGTCGCTCCATATACGTGAACCGATTCTGTAACAAACATTTCAGGAATAGAAACCAGCTCGTTTTTTGAATGGTATTGTATAAGTATTTGGCAACCCTTATTCAGAATACCACGCCGTTCAAGCGAAGAGAGCGTTTGCCCGTATAAACTGACCTTTCCACGTTTTTTGACATACGGCGGATCAAGGTACACCACATCGAAACTATATTCCCTTTTGAAAAGATAACGGATACAGACTTCATCAGCAAAATTTAAAATCTTTATGTTTTGGGCAATCCCAAAATTATCCGCACATCTCTTTATAAACTGATAACGCTTTTTATCTCGCTCGTTTATAACAACTTTAGCCCCTCTACTGTAGGCCTCAAATCCGATTTGTCCTGACCCTCCATAAAGATCAAGAAAGGAACATCCATTGATAACCGGACCTATAATCGAAAAAACGGACTCCTTTACTTTACCGGATGTTACGTCGGCCTGATCAAACGAGCTGTTGTTAAAAGGAATATTGCGTCCTTTGAGTAAACCAGTAACTACCCTCATCTATTCTATGGAACTATTCAGGTCGTTTAAAAATTTTTCCGGATCAAGTCCATTATTGATAATAACTCTAGAAATAGTATCTTGCGACGAACCATGACAGCCAGCACAATACAAATCATATTTTTTGAAGACCTTACCAGCTGAACCAGGCATTTTCAGAGCCTCCTCAACTGTTGTATCAAGTTCTATTTTCATCTCGATTATCCTAATTATGGCCTGAGTATATGGCACTTTTTCCCAATAATCAGATGGTGTTTAACCTGTGTCAATTGTTATTCATAACTAAAACCAAAACCGAAAGATCTTTTGAACACATATCACGACAACAATTCAGTTCTTTTTATTATCTATCAAAATTATTTTCTTGCAAAAATTCAACGATATAGCAAACATGACTGCAAATAATCATCAAATGGGGAATCCAATGGCAAAATGTGAAATCTGTGGGAAATCAGTGCAGTTTGGATGCAATGTCAGCCACTCACATAAAAGAACTAACAAAATGTGGAAGCCGAATATAAAAAAAGTACGCGTCCTTCAGGCTGGAAGCAAAGTGCGCAAATATGTTTGTACTCAATGCATACGTTCGGGAAAAGTGACAAAAGCTGTATAAGCTCTCAAAACAATTCATCTATTAATGTACTTATGACAGCCGGGGATATTCCCGGCTGTCGTGTTTTATCCTTATCCACATTATTAACGGCATCAACGATTTAACCTTGACATACTCGCTATATCTTGCACTAATTACAGAAAGCTTCGATAATTATAAAACTCTAAACAGCAAATTCTCGATTCGTTTAAGGTTTTTTTCAGGAGGTTTCATGGCTGCATTAACTTATTCTCGAGAAAAACGCGGAAAGTCAGTAGTTGTCAAAATCGGCGGATCACTTGACGCAAAAACCGCGCCAACACTGGATAAAAAGCTTTCAGATGAAGTTGATCAGGTTCCGGAAAAACTTGTTATTTCCATGGAAAAACTAGAATATATTGCCAGTGCCGGTATGGGGACATTAATCAATTATAATGAAATAATGTCAAAAAAAGGTAAAAAACTGATTTTATGTGATCTTCCTGACAAAATTACAAAAATCATAAAGATGCTTGGTTTTATCAACTTTTTTTCAATATGCAAAACTCTGGATGACGCAGAAAATGGGTAACAATCTTTTTTTGCAAAAAAAGATTAAAAGAAACCTTGATGAACTGGATAGTTTCAGAGAATCATTTCTTTGCTATCTCACAGAAAATGGAATTGAGGAAGAGACTGCTTCACATTTTGAACTTTGTGCCTACGAAGTAATTGCCAATATAATAGAGCACGACTCTGCAATTCCGGGATTTTGTGATGATATTCAGGTTATCTTTTCAGCAGAAAAAAATTACGGTCAAGTCATTCTAAACTATAGCGGTCCCGAATTTGATCTCACCAAAAGACCCCTTCCAGATATCTCTACCCATTTCAAAGAAGGCCTCAAGCGCGGTCTTGGCATCTATATAATTCATAAACTGATGGATGAAATTTGGTACACTCATAATGAAGGCGAAAACAGTCTGACCATGAAAAAAAGCATTCCCGATAATGATCGAATAAAAATAGAACAAATCCTTTAAATTAGATCCCACAGATTTTTCTTTTCTATGATTGAAAAAAATATCTTCTCGAAAGCATCGACCTCTTCAAAGTGTGGAGTCCCCGGGTTGCCCCTGAAAAGCACCGTAAACTTCGAAATCAGGAGTATAGCTTTTCGCAAATCAGATTTTTTTACTGCGGCCATAAGTTCTCTATATATTATAACAGCAACAGAATCGTAAATTTCTTTTTTGTAACCTCTATGCAATCTACCTATCTTGTCGATTACTGGATCAATATCCTTGTGTAACCGAGGCATGGAAGGTGAAGCAGTACTGATCAGATAAGCAATTATATGCTTCCTAATATCTGATGCGTCAAGCTGATTCAAACGAGATTTTATTGCACACACCATTTTTTCAGATCGATCTAACTCAAACTTAAGCTTCTCCTCTTCATCAGACTTCAACTTTGATATACTCTCGATAAGCTCACCATTATCTTGTATTGAGTCTAACTCCTGCCGAAAACGGGTATTCATAGAATTATACTCTATACGAGAATAGTCTGTAAACGGTTTGCGTAGCAAATTTACAAATTGGAGGGATTCCATTCTATTCGCCAAATCGATGCTGTTTTGAATATCAAGAAGATAACTTATGGATAATTTCCCGGGCAGAGTCAGATCAAACTGATCCTTAGCTACCGATCTAATAAGGGCACGTTTATATGAAACTGCAATCTTTTCGATATCCGGGATGGAACGACCCTCTTCGATTTCTTTTTGAAGATCTGATAATTCATAATCGACAGGATGACTACTCCATGAGGAGAGCGGTATGACCAGAAATTTATGATAGTAGTTTCTTCCCTGACCAGCCAACGACTTAATGGTCTTTATGTAGTCTTTTATAAGAGGGAGCTTAATCTTTTCGATCTGTTCCAAAACTACCCCGCTGATAACAGTGTACGTTGCAATTGTACATATTAACATCCCAGGCAGCAAAGATGTCAATGACAATTTTCATTGACGTATAACAAAGAACTTACTTTAATGGGAAAGTCTCAATTTCACATATTTGACTGAAACACATAATTTGACCCGGGAGAGTATTTCCATGAAGTTCAATATCAAAGCGTTTACTATTTCATCTGTTATTGTCTGTACCTTACCCGCGTTTATTCTGTTTACCTGGTGTGCCATAAATAATTTCGCAATCGAAGCAGTTGTTCTTTTTGAAACAATTCATCCGTCAGGCGCTTTTTCTCTTACAAATACAATATCGTCATCATTTACAGCAAAAATTCCCGGTATTATATTCAATACCCTTTATGTTGCAGTTGATACCTTCATCTTTACTTTTCTCTTCGCTCTTTTATATAACTTGCTATCGGGCAATAACAAGAAGGCTCGTTAGTATATGAGACGAAAGCTAAAAAACGTAAGACCCATACGCATTGGTCTGCGCCTTCAAATATCCCTTATAATGATTTTCAGCATAGCGTTGATCAGTTTCATACTCTCAGTTGCCATATTCAAAAAAAGTGAACAAACCGTTATTAAAGAGATCACACATTTTTCGGGTGCAATTCTTAAGGGAATCAAGCGTGAGACCAAACTTTACCTCTATTATGACAGGGAAGTCAGAAATTTCAAAAAAAGTGGTGAATCCCGCCCCTATCTGAATGATTGCAAAACAAATAGAGACGAAGCGATACAAAAAGTTATGCAATTTTTTCCTGATATAATATCTCGGGACACGATGCTTGATGTGGCATTCCTAATCAACATTATCGAGACAGATAACACCTCCGAATCAAAAAGGAACCGTTTTCTGTATTTTGACCGAAATCATGCCCGAGTCGATGATGCAAAAAACAGTTACGATGAAGAGCTTATTCAGTTGTTAGACTTCTTCCTCGAAACAATAGAAACCGGTGTCAACTTTAAACAGATAACGACCCAGAACAAAAAAATTGACCAGGACGATTCGGTTGTTGTTGGATTACCTGTTTTTTCCGGTGATTTTACCGAAGAGTTATACAATAAATACAAAGACTTTTACAAAAGCCTTACGCGGTCTCTTCCGGCAAATCGAGAGACCAGTTCACTTCAAGAACAACACAGCTATTTTGAACAGGAATTCATCAAAAGACTGGTTTATAACTATACCGATTTTGATTATAAAATCAATGCCGCTAATGATAAAGATTACAACAGATTGTTTGTATACTTCTCAGCAGTCCGTTATACGGGGAGGCTTACAAACAATCAACGAGAAATTGCTCAAAAAGAGTTCACAGAGCAGCTAAAATCTCTAAAATCCGACTTGTCATTTCAAAATTATTCTGAAACGTGCGATCAATTTCGAAAGAAATATAATCTTCGCTTGAAGCCCAATATTCACAATTGGACCGGGCTTTATCGTTTTCTTGAACGAAACTCTATTTCCGTTAGTTCGCCAGTTCCAATACAAGAACTTGCGCTTCAAGCATACAAGAGCGACCTCAATGGCATAATAGGCATACGCCTTCTAAGCAAAGAATTCTTTGTGAATTTGAACAGAAACAGAAACGAAGTAACCAATCTTGCATTAGCCATTTTTTTACGTTTTATAATAATTGCACTGCTTTTCCCCGGTTTTATTATCAGAAAAATTAATAAACTAGCTGATGGTGCCTACGAAATAGGGCGCGGCAATTTTGACTATAAATTTAAAATGCGTGGAAGCGATGAAGTTGGACGTCTTTCGGACATCTTTAATATAATGGGCAAAAACCTGAAAAAAGCTCGTGAAGAGATGATCGAAAAAAACCGCATGTCTACCGAACTAAAGACTGCTCACGAGATACAAAGCGTTTTACTACCCTCCGTACTGCCTGACATAAATAAACTGCAATTTTCTTCATATTACGCATCACAATCGGAAGCAGGCGGTGATTATTATGACGTGATACCTTTAGCACCCGAAAAGCTTGCCTTGGTTATTGCAGATGTATCAGGCCACGGTGTCGGTTCGGGTCTTGTTATGACCATTACCAGAACCCTTATACACAGTTTTTCTTCAGAGACGGTCAAACCTTCTACTCTTATGGAAAAACTTAACGAACATCTTTATTTAAACACTGCCTCGAATTTTTTCGTCTCGATGTTTTACGCCGTGTACGACACAAAATCACACTCTTTAAATTTTTCCAGTGCTGGTCACAACCCTGCGCTTATCGTCAGGAAAAACAGCGTTAAGGAGCTTCCAGCAGGCGGTGTTGCACTTGGAGCTGTTGGTCGTGAGTCTTTTGAAAGATTTTCTTCCGGCAAGAATACGATCCTTGAAAAAAATGATCTTCTTGTTTTGTATACCGATGGAATCGTCGAAGCGATGAACAACAATAACGAAGAGTATGGAGAAGAGCGATTTTATAACGTACTAAAAAAGAATCATGACAAAGACGCCGAAACAGTAAAAGATGCAGTAATAAAAGATCTCAAATCTTTCACATCCGGTCACGAGCAGAGTGATGATATTACAATGCTTTTAATGAGAATCACATGAAAAAAATAATTTTATTTTTGACTATACTATGCTTTTCCCAGGCAAAAGCAGATATTGTTCTATCAAGTTTAATCAAAACACAATCTGAAAAGCTGGAAGGTAACTCAGCCGACATACCTGTGTCTGAAGGCAAGGATATTCTTACAGCTATTGAAGACTTATCCGCTCTGAATATTAAAGCTGTTCGCAATCAAGTTTATCACTACGCCACAAGTGGCAAAGCGTTTTATCTTTCTGCTGTAAAAAATGCCGAAATTTACAGGCCTGTAATCGAAGATATCGTAAACGGTTATCCGGAAATACCAATTGTTATTTCTGATCTTCCCATTTTAGAAAGTAGCTACAATCCCTACGCTGTATCTCACGCTGGAGCAGCCGGACTTTGGCAATTCATGCCCAAAACTGCCACTATTTTTAATCTTTCAATAAACAGATGGGAAGATGGGCGAAGATGCCTAATAAATTCAACACATGCAGCGATGCAACATCTGTATCATCTATATAAACATCATAAATCCTGGGAACTTGCTCTCGCTGCCTATAACTGCGGATCAACAAGAATAAATCAGGCTGTTGCCAATCATCCCCAGATGACATACTGGGAAATAGTTGAAACGGGAGCATTACCAACAGAAACCAGCCTTTATGTACAAAGATTCGCGGCCCTATCAATTCTTTACAGACATAACAGTTTCTTCGGACTACCTTCTACCCCCGAACAGAACGTTGAACTTTTTGGAATTCCATTAAAAAAACCTGTTTCAATACCAAATGTCTCTGAAAAAACAGGCATACCTGAATCTACAATCTATCTTTTTAATCCTCAATTAAAGAAGTCCATAACCCCTCTTGTTGGGGAGGGTTATGTTTTACTGATTCCCGAAAATTATTATGAAAGTTTCGTTAATAACGAAGATAAAATATACACTCTTCCCTATTCGAGAATAAAAACTTATACTGTAGTAAAAGGCGACCACCTGTCACGTATCGCAAAAAAACACAACACATCCATTGATCAGTTAATACATATTAATAAACTAAAAAAACCCTATATTATTCGTCCTGGCAACCAACTTCTTATTCCACTCCACTAAGATATATCCAAATAAAGAATATCTTGACAGATATCGGCACAAAAAGTGATATCCAATGGTATAACACGAACGAAGAACTTATTTAAATATGTTCGTTATTTTTTACGCCGGTACATTTTATAGCTTTTATAAATATTCAAGACATACGGAGCGCAAATCATGCTTAAGCGGTTTATAAAGTGGTGTGACAATATGTGGTATTACTACAAATACTTCATAATAGCTTACATAATTTTAGGCTCTACCGCGATAGCTATAGTTTACCAGTTTATCGAAAGGGTTATACCCGATCTAAGGGTTGGCACTTATCAAGTAAATCTTACTATCCAAGAACGCAGTTTTCTAATGGATTATTTTACCAAAGCTGCAATTGACGTCAATAATGACGGTATCGTACAGGTGGGTCTTACTCCCATGTCAGACTACATGCAACTTCGAATTTCAATTGCAAATCAGGCTAACTCCATGCTTATATTAAAACAGGATGTTTTTGCAGAACATGCCCCCCTCGGTGCTTTTGCGTCCCTTGACCATATTATTAATAAAGATCACTCTTCCATAATATCCAATCCCGAAGTTATTGCAACAAATAGAAAAACTGGTGAAAAGCATGTTTACGGCTTTCCGTTAAGTGGCAACAAAATTTTCAGAAACATGGATCTTCCCGAAAGCAATCTGTATATCGTAATGCTTAGGCGAGACATTAAAATAGCGATTGAGAATCAAAGCTTTTTCGATAACGCCGAAAAAGTGATTAAAATGATAATGGATGACTCTATTTAGCTCAAATAATACACAGAATTTTCTTCTCTTTCAGTAATCTAATACCGTCCATATTTTATCTATTTTCACGTAAATTATCCTTTAGAAAAATTTTTTTTCTTACGATACCTCAGGTAAGAGGTCTTCCGATTAACCTCTTATTTGACTAAACCGCCTTCTGTTTTTTACAGAAAATAGCGGTTACAATGAGGTCTCGATGGAAAACAGCACTATTTCTAATTACAAGGCACAAATACTAGTACCTGATTTTATAAACAATGTTAATAAACATAAAAGCAGTAATAATCAAGAATTCAATGATTTTGACTTTAAAAACATGCTTAAACAAGCAGTCGAACAGAATGACCCATATAAAGAACTTCACCGGAATAACGCACCTGTTGAACAACAACTCCAAAACGATTACACGGTTCAAAAACCCGAACAGAATTACGATTCCAGAAGTGAAAAAACAGAAGATATAAAAGCTGATGATAAGATTTCTTATACCAAAAATACCGAAAAATCAGAAGAATTAGACTCTGAACAAAATTCCTCTATCGATAAATCAGCAAAAACCAATGAATCTGAAAAAAATGAAATTAACGATGAGCAAATAAGTGAATTAAAAAAAGAGCTACACTCCCTTTTACAGACACTGTCAAAAGGGGTATCTCCCGCTAACAACAAAGATACGGTAGCCAAAATAGACAAGTTGTCAGAAAAAATTGAGAACCTGCTTGATATGGATCATAGTAAAGGCAGCAAGAAATTAATTAACCTTAAACATCAGCTTTCCAACCTGCACAAGAACTTGGAGCTGCTAAAAAAAGAAGTACTGAATCCCGATTCCAAAACACCGTTATTAGCCGATCTTATCAAGAAAACTGGTCTTGTACTTGAACAACTGACTGCAAAAGATCGTATCGCTCTTTCTCGGGCAAACCATAACGATAACAGTAGCGCAAACAAGATTAATCTTGAAACGGCTGTCAATTCCACAGGAGAAAAGGAGATCAAGCAAAGCAACTCATTAAAAAACGATGACAACTCTTTCTCTTTTACAAAAGATAGTTCTCAATCCAAAAATGACTTATCATCCATAAAAGCCGATAGACAACCCATGAAATCTGACGGATTATTTAAGGATCAGATAAATGATCTTATAAATAAGGCAAGAGTAACGGTTACTGACAAAAGCAACGGCACAATAAACCTTAGAATGTATCCAGAACGTCTTGGAAATGTAACTGTTAACCTTGGTTTGGAAAACGGTATTCTTAACGGTAAATTTCTGGTCGATTCAAAAGAAGCCAAAGATATGCTTTTATCGCAATTTGATTCACTTAAAGAACGCCTTCTTGAAGAGGGTATAAACCTTGGAAGTTTTTCCGTTGATGTAAGAAACGGCGAATCATCATACAACAACTACAAAGAGAGCAAAGAACTTTATGAAGCATTAACTGCACCCGTTGTTCATAGCGCAGCTGAAGAGTACTCACAGATATCATCGCAATCTGGACAATATTATGACGGCTCAATCAATCTTGTAATGTGAGGTAATCATGCCAACTGATAATGTACAGTTTAATAACAAGCTTTCACCACAAGAGCTTGCAAAAGCCAGAAACCAGGCGGAGTTTATCAATAAAAAACATCAGGCCGACGGTAAAAGTTACGGTGAGGGTCTTGGAAAAGATTCTTTTCTTCAACTTCTTGTTACCGAGCTCACTCATCAGGATCCGACAAATCCTATGCAAGACAGGGATTTCATTGCTCAGATGGCACAGTTTTCTTCTTTGGAACAGATGACAAATGTAAATACTCAGATAAGTGAACTGAATTCTCGTGGCAAACTAAACGAGGCGTATTCTCTTATTGGTAAAAGAGTACAGGCACTTGATGCACAGAGAGGAATTCCTGTAGACGGTACTGTATCCCATGTTGTTCGGCGTCAGGGCGAAATAAGGGTTGTTGTAGATAAGTATGAGTGCAGAGTCGATGATGTACATGCGGTTTTCCCATCGCCACAAGAAATACAAAAAAGCAGTCAGACATTAAAAACCGATACGGACAATCAGCCAGTAAAAAATGCTCCTGTTATTGATTCAAATGTCAATACACAAAAATCTACTCCTGAAATGGATTTCACAACCACGGAAAAAGGAGTCAGGAATTCTTTTAATGAATTTTATAATTATTACGATAATAATATAAATGGTTACAGTAAAGCAGCTAAGTCATACTCAGCTTATTAATTTCTCTTAGGAGTCTATCACCATGATGCGATCGCTCTTTTCCGGAGTTTCCGGTCTGAAAAATCACCAGACACGTATGGATGTTATAGGTAACAACATCTCTAACGTAAACACCTATGGTTTTAAAACCAGCCGTGTCAGCTTTCAGGATATGCTTTCACAAACTATTTCTGGCGCAGCTCGTCCAGAAGAGGAACGCGGAGGTGTAAACCCCAAGCAGGTTGGCCTTGGAATGACAGTTGCCTCTAT
>DAOTGZ010000055.1:0-13529 GCA_035447445.1 Spirochaetota bacterium
TGTCGTTGACCACATGGTACGGATTGGTTCCGTTGACTTTTTTTCTTTTTTCATAACAGTCTCCTTTATCTTTATGATTTTATGCGGTAAAATCAATAATGTATAACTCATAAAGCCATTATTCGATCCCTGATTTTTGACCAAATACGCTTACCGGTTTGATGATCAAAACAGGCAGAATCATAAATAAGAGTCATGAACAGCTTCCCATCGAAAGTAATAGCGCCAATTACACGCTCACCTTTGGCAGCACTGAAAACAGGTCCGTATATCTCCTTAAGATAATATTCACCGTATTTGCTTTCCAATCCGACGCGCCCAAGATTCGAGAAGGAAAAATCATAGTTCATGGGAGTCCCGCCCTCTTTCCTGTTTTCATAAAACAGTTCCGGATCGTCGATTCCTTCAAGAAAGTAGGTCATAAAGTTATAGTAACCGGCTAATGGTTTAAGACTATCTATTTCTGAATGAAATGTACTCTTTATAGTGCGTGCTATCTCTTCAGTTTTCACTCCGGGCGAACAGTCACATTCAGCTGTTACAAGACCGTTAAAGAGGCCAAACATCTTTTCTGAACCATCAACAAGCTGCGGACGAAAATTAATTGGGCTTTGAATCGTACGCGTAAAACCCTCCTTCTCTCCAAACTCCTCCGCAAAACATTGCAAAATCAGAGCTCCGGCATAAGCATGCACCGTAACTCCATTCTTTTTTGCGACATCAATTAATTTTGAAGTCTCATCTTTAGTAAACGATACCGTCTGCAACTCAAACGGTAATGTAGGAAACGGCTCATAAGGCTTTTCTTGAACTTCGAATTTTGTATAGCTCTTGTCTGTGGCAAATGGTGGCAGATCAAACTTTTTTATTTTATTCAGGTTATCAGGACTAATAACCTTATGCAGCATTGGAGCCCAGTTATTTTCATCAGGTACTAAAGCTTTTCTTAACGGATCTGCCAGAAACTTCAACATCTCTTCCAGAAAAAGCAGAGCTCCAGCGCCATCGCACACAGCATGATGAAAAACTGCGATTATATGATTTAATTTTCCCGACCTTAATAAAACAAATCTGGCCATGGGACCAGTTGAATTATCAAAATGTCCCTGTAAGGCCAATACAACCTCATCCTTCCAATCACCCTGAAAATTATCTTTTAAGACAAGAGGAAAATCAGGTACATCTTCTGTAGTAATAAATTGACGTTTTTGTTCATCCTTTTCGACCCTAACTGCTGATAAAGGGTACACTTTAGCTGTTTTTGCCAGCGCATCTTTCATTCTATCGTCTGTAAGGTTCCCCTCTATTTTTAAGCAAAATGCGAAATACATTGGGCTCTTGTCACTATAAAAGAACATTACCCTTTCGTACGCGGAAGTTTCTCTTTTCATAATATTACTCCTAAATATCAATTTGTGATCTAAATATTTGCAAAAAATAAATTTGAGGGATCCTCAAATAATTTATCACTCATCGACCAGATTATTAAGCCAACGCCCTGAAAGAAACCGCTTAAACCCCACACTCATCTTGACAATCTCTTCAATAGTTAAAAATGCCACTATAATGTGCACAGGAAAACCAAAGTAAAACCCGGTTATAAGTGCTATTGGAATACCAACCAGCCAGACTCCTCCGACATCAACACACATACTAAAGAAAGTGTCTCCACCCGCTTTAAAAACACCCATGTGGAAGATAATGTTACATGCTTTAGCCCACATTATAGCCGACATAACTAGTAAAATACCGAGCATATACTCTTGACTTACTTCACTTAAATTGTATATGCCGACAATTGGATGGCGTAAAACAAAAAGCAATATTGATATAACAAATGAAACGATAACACCGATAAAAAGAAAATTGCCCGCGTAATCTCTCGCCCTTTTCTCTTCACCCGCACCAATGCGGTTACCGACCATAATCGAACAGGCACTACCAACACCAGTATAAAAAATCAGGCAGATTCTTTCAACAGAACCTGCTATGCTAAAAGCAGCAAGAGACTCTGTACTAATATGTCCATAAATCATCGAATATACACTGTAACCGCCGGCCCACCCCACGCTCTGTAAAACAACAGGAACCGACTTGGAAAGATAAGCCTTTACCTGTTGAAAATTGAAACGAAACAGATCCGACAAACCAGCTGCAGCAGGAAGCTTTTTTGTATAAGTAATCGATATTATAATTAACATCTCGACAATACGGGAAAAAAGAGTAGCCCATGCCGCTCCAAGCACACCCATCTTTGGAAATCCCAAATTACCAAAAATAAGAAGATAGTTTAATCCTGTATTTAACAAAATTCCGGTCATACTTGCCATCATCGGATAGATAACATTTTCTGTACTGCGTAAAACTACCGCGTAAGAAATTGACATAGCCATAACAATAAAGCTCCAAGCAATTATTCTTATGTATCCGGCTCCAAGGATTATCACTTCAGGATCCCCAGAAAAAAGAGCCATTACCTTATCCGGAAAAATGGCTGTTACAGCAGTAAACAAGATTGAAATACCCATTGTTAAAGTTACACCTATACCCATAATAGAACGGATATTCACTATGTCTTTTCGTCCCCAGTACTGTGCTGTAAAAATTGCAGATCCGCTTGCTATACCAAATACCAGCATTAAAAAAATAAAGAAAAACTGGTTTGCGCCGCCGGCCGCCGCCACGGCAGTATCGCCAAGACGTCCGATCATGAATACATCAATAAAATTTAAAGATGACGAAAGAAGATTTTGAAGAAGTATGGGGGCCGCAAGGGCAACCATTCTGGGCAAAAAGAACTCGTCCTTTTTATAAAACATAACAGCCTCCCGTAAGGTCTAACGATATTTAGAAGAAAAATCACAAACGGAAGGAATCTGGTCAAGATATTATTTTCAAAGGGTGTCTGCTGCAACCGAATTTACAGATTTTTTTTAACGCACACAACAACCGGCAACAGAAAAGACTTGAGAGGGGGCTAATATAAATTTTTATAGCAGCATCAATAATTAACTACTTTAAAGATTTTAACTCGATACGAGGCTCGAAATATCCACCGGAACTTCTTCCGTCAATACGAATATCCTTGGGTTCAATTATTAGACTTTTTTCCGATTTAGAGATAATTTTAAAGCGGAAAACCGAAGATGAAGTTTGCACAAATCCATTACGGTTTTCTATAGCCGATGGGTTTGATATCTCTTTCATTTCACTAATATTTACTCGCAAAATATTACCATCATCGATATTATAGACTCCCTTAAAAACCAACAACTGCCCCTTTATGTAAACAGCTATATATGCAAGATATCCCTCTTTAAGACGAAATTCATATCCGAAACCATCCTTATATCGAAGCTTCCAAGACCCCTGTACATCTTCAGGTTTTAAATTTGAAGCACCATTTAGCGCGACAGTAAAAATTATTGATAAAAGCAGCAATTTACAATAACTCATTTTATCCTCCGATACAATTCATAATAAACACTTATACATCAATATATAAGGTAATCACTTACACATTTCAATCTTAACAAATTTGATAATTGAGTCGTATCGATAATTATATTCTGAGAAAACCATGTCCATCTTTTTTCTTTTTTTTATTCCTTTACTCTATATCTTATATTTTTACAAATAAGATTACCAAAATGGAGAAGTAGTTAAAAGATTGTATTATTGAATTCCGCGTTCACAATAAATAGATAACCGTAACTATAACCTAAAATTTTCCAAAACCAGCCGGATTTTCTTGTGATACATGCTATAACAATTCTGTATGAGTGATATTGTTGATAAAAACCTTGACACTGATTATAGCATTGCCTATTGAAATCACTACCAGCTAAATAGAGGAGTTATATATGCATTCTTCACAATTTAAATATGACCTTATTGGTGTAGGTTCTCCGATTGTTGATCTACTGGCTAAAATTAACGAAAATTTTTTATTAAACATAGGCGGCGGAAAAGGAGGAATGCAACTTGTTGATGACAGCATAATGGATAAGATCATCACCGAAATTGATAAATCCACTATTACAGTTTCACCTGGTGGCTCCGCTGCGAATACAATATTTGCCGCCAGTCACCTGGGGCTAAGAACTGCTTTTGTAGGCAAACTCGGCCGTGACGAAAACTCACGTTTTTATGAAAGCGAATTCAGGCGAGCCGGTGGCAGTAGATCCCGATTTAAACATACCTATCACAACTCTACCGCCAGATGCCTTTCACTAATAACCCCCGATGCAGAAAGAACCATGCGAACCAACCTCGCCGCGGCGTCAGAACTTGATGTATCTGACATTAACAGTCATGATTTTCAAGAATGCCGCCATGTCCATCTTGAAGGTTACCTTATGTATAACCCTGAACTATTCATACACATATTGAAAACAGTAAAACAATCAGGCTGCACTATCAGTATGGATCTAGGCTCATATGAAGTTGTTAATTCATCAAGACTTGAGTTAACCGAATTGATTTCAAAATATGTTGATATGGTATTTGCAAATGAAGATGAGGCCGAAGCACTTTTCGGAAAAAAAGATCATGAAAAAAACCTTGATTCCCTTGGCGATCTTTGTGAAACAGCAGCGATAAAGATAGGGCCGGATGGTTCTCTAATAAAATCAGGGAAAGATTTCGTCTTAGTGAAGCCTGAACCGGCCTCTGCCAGAATAGATACTACCGGAGCAGGAGACCTATGGGCTTCTGGATTTTTATACGCCCGATTAAAAGGCTATGACCTTGCTACAAGTGGCAGGGCAGCCTCATATATGGGAGCCAGAGCCGTAGAAAAGACAGGCACTGCATTTAACTCCGAAGAATGGCAATATATTCAAAACGGAATAAAAGACATTTTGAGCTCTTAATCAAAATGCTTCCATTATCTGAAAATATACTTCCGAATTACCTTCTCTATTTCTTGTAAAATCAAGTCTGAGATTAATTTTTTCTCTATCGCTTAATGCAAATCGCAATCCTGCGCCAGCCGCATAATGCAGTTTTGTCGTAGTAAGTTTAGTCACATCATTTGAAACCGAACCTGCTCCTACAAAAACAACTGCGGAAAGCCTTTTTAAAAATCTTGTATTATCCCAAAAAAAGAACGGAAATCTTAACTCGGTCTGCAAAGCATACATATTACGCCCCTTATATCGATCATTAAGATATCCGCGAAGTATTTTATCGCCTCCGATACCGGCGTACATATCATAAGGAACATCCCCACCCTGAATCACAGAGCGACCATGAAACCCAAGTATATAACGTTTGGAATACAGATTAAAAAAAGTCGCAGCATTTATCTCGAAACATTGAGAATTTTCGGTAGCTCCTACAACTTCACTATTTTGCAAATAGATGATTTCTGTAAAAATTCCCCGCGTTGGATAGAAGGTGTCATCACGGTTATCAAACACCACGTTTATTCCTGGAGCAGAAACGCGGCTTTTTTTTACTCCATAGATAGTACTATTATCCACATAGCCGTTTTCCTCATATTCGTCAACTCGATACGATTTATAATGAAACATAGGTCCCGCATAAACATACCGAAGCAAACGCAATCTGAATTTATCTTCAAAAGAATAACTTATTGGTATATAATCTTCACCCTGATCATCACTCATACCGTCGATATAATAAACAGAATTAAATTTGCTGAAACTTGTAGTAAAAACATTATTAACAAAACCATGTGATAAAAAGTTTGACGCAATAAACGCGAACTGAATCTGCTTTTTTAAAGTATAGAACCCCACAACCTGATATGTATCAGGAATATCGGCTTCTGTGCGATCCTCTGGACGTACGACATACACCGCAGTTGCCCCTATCATAAGACTTGTGTCTGGGATATAAGCTACAAAGGGCAGTGCAACAAGAGAATCACGGTCTTCTTGAGCAGAAATATTTGTAATAATTAATATCGCGATAATAACAAACATTATTCTTCGAAAAAAACGCATAGTCTGGCTCTCCTGCATAGATCGACCCGTCGGCCTGTACATAACATATTTTGATTTACTTAATAATACATGACAAAGCGACAGTATAACTCATATCCTGTCAATATAACTTAATTTTTATTTAATAACCAAAGTCATGATTTCTTTACATATTATTAACAACCACTAAGCGAAAAGTGCCCCCAGCTTTCAACCCATAGAATGAAAATATATTGATATTATTAAGGCTTATCCCATATCATGTTACAAAGCTTGAATTACAGGAGCTGCCAATGAACTCTCTTTACGAATTTTATAAAGAAATATGTGACAAATACGCAAATTGCATGCTTTTTGACGAACTGCTTACCTACGGGGACTCTTTTAAACTTGCTCTTTCAAGAGCAGCGTACCTTCAAAAGCAGGGATTCAAGAAAGGTGACGTAATAGGTATTTGCGCCGAGACTTCAAAAGAATGGTGTATTACCTATATGGCAATCACAATGGGTGGCATGATTGTACTGCCACTGGACACAAATCTGGATTCCAAAGAGTATCCACAAATGCTCAAAGCAGTAAACACCAAAGCAGTTTTTGCATCAGAGGCACAAATAGGCAAATTCAAAAAGTTAAAAAAATACAATACTGATTTTACAAAACATGTCACCGACGGCAAAAGATTTAAACAAATTGCCATTAAAAGAGATTTCCCTGCTTCATACGTATTTACGTCCGGAACGACAGGAAATCCAAAAATAGTTGTACTCTCTCATCTTAATATCTTCAAGACATCAATAGCTGCAAGTACTTGGCTTGATCTAAATAAAGACGACAAGTTTCTCTGTATTTTACCGCTTTTTCATGTTTATGCATTTCTTGCCAACTTTATAGGGCCTTTCAGCTCTGGCTCTTCGTTTATCTTTCTACAATCACTTAAGGGACCAGATATAGTACGCACCCTTTCCGAACACCAATTCACAGTTTTCCCAGCTGCTCCACAACTTTGGGAACTTTTTATGGACTCGATACTTAATAAAGCTAGAGCACAATCTGTTTTAAAATATCGAGCCCTACTTTTTTTTCTTTATACCACCCCACTTTTTAAGGCTATAGGGCTCGGTTTTATACCAAAAAAAGTATTTACTCCAATTAGAAAAATTTTTGGATTAAAAATTAGATTTTTCGTAAGCGGAGGAGCCCCTCTAAAAAAACGCTACTTTAAGTTTTATTCAAATATGGGCTTACCTATAATTGAAGGATACGGTCTAACCGAAACTACCGGTCCGATAACAATATCGCACGTTAAACGGAATATTTCAGGCTCCGTAGGCCCTGCAATGGGTAACAACGAAATAAGAATAAAAAACAAAAATTCTGACGGTATCGGTGAAATATGGTTAAGAGGTGACTCCGTTATGAAGGAGTATTATAAAAACCCCTCCATGACTGCCGAAGTTTTTGATAAAGATGGGTTTTTCAACTCAGGAGACCTCGGGAAAGTTGACAGAAAGGGATATCTTTTTATAACCGGACGTGAAAAAAACGTAATAGTACTCGACTCAGGTAAAAACGTATATCCTGAAGAACTCGAAGCTTTTTACAAAAAATCACCAGAGATTTCAGAGATATCAGTTTTTGGACATAAAATTGATAACCGCGAAACCGTTTATGCGGTAATAGTACCTTTCCAAAAAGACAAAAACAGTTATCAACGGATAAAATCTGAAATCAACAAGCTCAACCGAGGTTTGCCATCCTATAAGACTATCAGCCATTTTGCACTCTCTTTTGACCCTCTACCGGTAAATTCGGCTCGTAAAATACTTGTAGGCGAAATCATAACCTGTTTGAAAAGAAACGCATATATGACAGCCGAAAACGACTCTGTTTTGCACGAAAACGAAATCATTCCACAAAACGATACTGAAAAGAAAATTTTAGCCATACTAATTAAAAAACTCGGAGTAAAAGAGCTCTACTCTTCACAGACACTCTCGGATTTTGATATCGACTCAATCGGTATTGTTGATCTGACAGTATATCTTGAAGAAAAGATATCAGTTTCGATCAATATTGACACTCTCAGATCTTTAGGCACAATAAACGAAGTAATAACCTATATCGCAACGCTTCCAAAAAGTGACAGCAATAATCTTGATGACCAAATACTCAGAAGCACTATCTCGACAAGGCATATCTCTTTTTTTAACCCAATTAACGAGCTGTTGGGTTTAACAGTACGATTAACCGCTAAATTTTTCTGGAATTTCAGAATAAATAATCGTGAAAATATTAACGCCGACAACGTAATCTATTATTCTAATCACAGTTCCAACCTGGACTTTATTACAACTTGGTGTTATATGTCTTACAGACAAAGAAGAAAGATATTTGTAATTGGAAAAAAAGAAGTAAGTTTTCTTAAATATGTCTTTCCGGGAATAAACATTATCTTCGTCGAACGCGGAGGTGATATAGTACCGGCAATGAAGGCCAGCGCAGATCTGCTACGCAAAGGTAAGTCTCTTTATATTTTTCCAGAAGGAACCCGTTCTAAAGGCGAAGAGTTGGGAGAATTTAAAACCGGAGCGGCATACCTTGCGAAAAATCTTGATATCAAACTAATTCCATTGGCGATCAAGGGTGCGGCAAAAATTTTACCTGCAGGCAAAAAATGGCCCCGATTTTTTAAATCGGAATCATTAACGGTAACAGCCGGAGAAAAAATTGATCCGAATAATTACAAGACCGTACAGCAACTTAATAAAGCAATGCTTAAAAAAATGGCTGATCTTTTGAAATCTGATAATTGATTACAGCTACCTAATTACACTGGAACCGCAAATGGAGCATAAATGAATGAACAACAACTAAAAAGAGCATTAAAGCGCCATATTGTTGCGGAAAAGCATAAAATTTATGTTCAATGTGCCCCCGGATTTGAAGAAGAGATGTCAGAAGAGATAGCGGAGATAATTGATGATTGCAAAACAAAAATAACTGAGGGAGGTATAGAACTCAAGGCCGGTCTTGATGATATTTACAAACTGAATCTTATTAGCCAATGTGCTTCAAGAGTTCTTCTGCGAATTACACGTTTTTATGCTAACACCTTCACCATGTTGTTTGAAAACTGTCTAAAAACAAGATGGGAGCTCTATCTCAAAAAAAAGACTGAACTAATATTTTCTATAACTGTAAAAAAGTCAAAGCTGTATCACACAGCAAGAATTGAAGAAGAGATGCGAAAGGCAATATCCACTCATTTTGACAATAACGGTTATTCTGACCAATCATTAGATCATCACGCAAAACAGATGATACATGTTCGCGTAATCAAAGATATTTTTTATATCAGCCTAGATGCAACTGGGGAACCTCTTTACAAGCGAGGTTACAAAGAACATATAAATAACGCACCCCTTAGAGAAAACATTGCAGCCTCCATATTAAGAAGAGTCAATCTAAAAAAGCATGATCTACTGATAGACCCCATGTGCGGTTCCGGAACTTTTTCTCTCGAAGCAATGCATATGAGTTCCGATGTTCCCCCCGGTATAAAACGCTCATTTACCTTTGAGATATGGCCTGCATTCAAGACCAATCACTATGATTACCTTAAGAAAAACTTAAAAAAAAACGGATTCAGTCTTGCTATAATGGCATCAGATATTGATCCCCGCTCCGAAAAAATTTTATTGCACAATACCAAAAATGCGTTTTGCGATGAGTTCAGCTACAAGACCGAAGATTTTTTTAATCTGCACCAGAGTAATTTCGGCAATTCTCGTGGTATACTGGTTTTAAATCCTCCATTTGGTAAAAGATTCATTCTAAATAACCAAACATCATTTTATAACAAGATTATACAACATATTCAGAGTGCCTTTACTAACCATGATTGTGCCTTGATTATTCCAGCAAACTGTATCTCCAAAATAAAACTTCCCGATTGTGAAAAAAGCAGGCTTAAACTGGGCGGATACGAAACTTTTCTGATAATAATAAAAAGAGAAAATTAAAACTGATCATTATTGTTGACAACTATAATCAGGATTTTTATATTTATTTCTGTTATATAATTCAAACAGGTTCAAAATTTGAAACGTAATAATTCCATTATATCGTCAACCATCAGGCAATACTCTTTTATGGCTGGTTTGCTAATTTCTGCTTCTGTAGCGATTTTTGCGGTTCTTCTCTTTTTCACATATGGAAAGATAGAAACTGCCGCTTCTTTAGCTGCCTTTGATAACGGCTACCGCTTTACTGAATTATTGCGTCAATCAAGCTCATTAAACGAATTAAAACAAAAAGCTTCCTCTTCAGATAGCATATACGGATTTACACTTTTTAAACGCTCTAGAGACGACCGTTTTGGTTTACCGGTGTTTTCAACAGAAAAAATTATAACCGAACTTGACAGCCAAAATATCATAAGTGACTCTGATCCTTCAATTTTCGAAAAGGCATTTGAAAAGACAGTTTCTGATAAAAAGATATATTCAGATAAGGATAAGTATTATACAATTATCTACTTTCCTTTTGACACCGACAAAGAGAGATATATTGCCAGAGTTCTTGTAGCTGTAGATAATATAGCCATGATCAAGATAAACTCTTCCCGCCATTTTATCAGGGCAATAAAGTTACTCCTTACGATATCGGTCTTGGCTTTTGCTGTATTCTTTTTTCTTTCGATTTTGTTTGGCATCAAAATTCGTAATAAATTCGTAAAAATAAATAAAGATGTATCGGAGGCCATTGCAAACAGGGAAAAGATCTCAGACACTAACGTGGAAATGGTGCCTCTTGCAAACAGCATCAACTCTCTGATAGATGACTTGCTTAACCAGAAAAAGGCTATTGACAAGTTAAAGCTTCTAAATGATTTTGATGAGATTTTCAAAAAAGGAGTCGAATTTCTGAAAATTAAACAATACGAAGCAGCCAAACATATTTTTCACACACTAATACTGGTTAAACCGGATAGTTTTGGTTCCGTTTTCAATTTAGGTGTCATATATGCCAAACAGAAAGATTATCCCCAATCACTTTCGATGTTTCAATCCGCATTATCCATTAATCCAGATGACAAACTGTCACTTCAATACTGTGAAAAAATCAGCAAACTAGCTGGCGCCCCGTTAACTAATGAAAAATGCTCATAACCTGATAAATGACAAGCTAAAACAACTTACCACCGAACCCGGCGTTTACCTAATGAAAAATGCCGATAACGAAATAATATATGTTGGTAAAGCCCGATCACTTAAAAACAGAGTCAGCTCTTATTTTCATGATTCGGTAGATGACATTAAAACTCGCACTCTTGTTAAACAGATTAATGATTTCGAAATAATTGTCACAGGAACAGAAATTGAGGCTCTTCTTCTCGAAGACACATTAATTAAAAAACACCGTCCCCGTTTTAATATAAGACTAAAAGACGATAAACGCTATCCATATATCGCGATTACCTATAGTGAAGATTATCCACGTCTTATTTTTACACGCAACCTGACAAACAAAAAAAACCGTTATTACGGTCCCTACACCGACGCACAAGCCGCAAGAAACGTTGTGAAAGCCGCTAACCGTATTTTTCGTCTAAAGACATGTTCTCGAAAACTTCCACTTGGACCAAATGAGCGCCCATGTTTAAACTACCAGATACGCCAATGCAGTGGAGTTTGTCGCAATAAAATAAGCAGGGATGAATATCTTGATCTTGTGAAAAACGCAGAACTTTTTTTAAAAGGAAGAATTGATCCTGTAATTAATAAACTAAACGAAACCATGAACAGCTATTCGGCTCAAACTCGTTTCGAAAAAGCTGCCGAAATTCGTGATATCATCTTCGATATACAAAAAATCTCTGAACGCCAAAACATCATGGTACCGCAAAACCACGACGCTGACTATATAGCTATGGACATTTTTCAAGAGGAAGCAATTGTTCTCTTCTTTGAATTTCGTAAAGGAATATTAACGGGTCGCAAAATCCGCCTTTATGAAAATTCATCGTTTTCAACTAATGCCTCTATTTTAAGAACTTTTATACTGGATCATTACAATAACAATGATATACCCCATTTCATTATTACTCAGGAAAGAATTGAAGATAGCAAAATATTAAGTGATTATTTTTCAAGCAAAACCGGCAAGAAAACAGAATTGACGATTCCAAAATCACAGCATGACAAAGGCGCATTTTTGATGATGCGTAAAAACATAGACATAATAATTGCAGAAAAAATGGCTCAGGATCACTACTCGGATAAAAACAGGTATCTTATCAATTTAAAAAACATCTTATCTCTCCCCGAAATTCCGATTCACATGGTATGTTTTGACATATCTAATTTGCAGGGGACGAACGCAGTAGCATCAATGGCCAGTTTTAAAAATGGTGACCCTGACAAAGCGGGATATCGTCATTTTACCATAAGGGGATATGAACAGGCAAACGATCCCGGAATGATTCACGAAGCAGTTGCACGCTTTATACAGAATATTATTAATAATGATTGGGAAGAACCTGATCTTATTGTAATTGATGGTGGACCAACGCAGCTAACACGTGCAATAGAAGCCAGAGACGCTCTTGGTCTCAAAACCCCCATTATCTCTATCGCTAAAAGGCATGAAGAACTATTTACGGCTCCAGATCTACCGTCGATAAGACTCTCGCATGACTCCCCTGAACTCAAAATAATTCAAAGGCTCCGTGACGCGACACACGATTTTGGAGTGTCACATCATAGAAAGCTCAGATCAAAATCAGCTGTAGCGTCCGAACTGGACAATATCACTGGAATTGGGCCCAAAAAGAGAAGCGCTCTTTTAAAACATTTCAAGTCAGTTGACGCAATCCGAAAAGCCGAAGATAAGCAGTTAATGGATGTGAAAGAGATTACAGCAAAGGATGCGAAGGTAATAATGGAATATTTTTCAAAACAAAAATAGATTCTATACTTGTACTCACAATTATTGATACTATTCTATTAACCGGCAAGAAGTATTGAATGCCGGTTAATAGAAAACATTTTTTTAATCACAATACCTTAACAAACAACAATCATACAACATCTATTCCGGTTTTACCTCATAAACCAGATCATCAAATGCAAAATATGCGGGAGTATTCATACCGTAATCACCGGAATCGGTCGAAACAAGTTCGAAAGCTATCTCTTTGACAGGCTCTCTGAACACTGAGAAGTCAACCCATGTCCAATCACGAATTATATAATCCTTGCTATTGTCGTCGAAACGATAATCGGCGAGGAAAAACTCAACTTGACCAATCTCTACACCTTCATCATCAAATCCAATGATAACAAGTTTCAAATAATCTTTGTCATTCCCATCGTTTCCACCGAATGATTTTGTTACGTAACCAGATCCATCTTCTCCATATTTGAGCGCATGATATACATAGGTGGTATTGTTTATATAAAACCCTATAATATTTGATGGTTTCTCAAAAGAAATTAGAGTCTCTTTAACAAAGGAAGAGATAATTGCAAATTTTTCTGATCCATCATTACCGCTATCCGAATACACACTATATTG
>DAOTGZ010000056.1:0-13447 GCA_035447445.1 Spirochaetota bacterium
ATCCGAGAACGAGGAACTCGCCTACAAACAGGCATTAAAAGAGAGTGAAGCCCGTTTTAAAGCCCTGCACGATGCCTCATGCGGTGGTATTGCCCTACACGATAACGGTAAAATTATTATCTGCAACCAAGGACTTTCGGATATGACCGGTTATTCACAAGAAGAGCTTCTAGGAATGAACGGCCTACTGCTTATAATGGAAGACGATCGCCCTTTCGTGAAAGAACAAATCGCTGCTTCAACCGAAAAACCTTATGAAACGCGTTGTGTGAAAAAAAACGGAGATATTCTTAACCTTCGCATACGTGCACGCAATGTTAAATATAATGGAAGAACAGTTCGAGCAACCGAATTTAGAGATATAACAGACATGAAAAATGCACGTAAAAACATTGATGATGCTCTCGAATATCTTCAGATGATTTTACGCACTACCCGTGACGGTTTCTGGATTATTGAAAGCGACGGCCGTTTAAGCGAAGTTAACGATGCCTACTGCAAAATGACGGGCTATAACAGGGATGAATTATTAGGTTTAACGATTTCGGATATTGACGCATTAGAAGATCCCGAAAAGACGGCAAAACGGATAGAGAGAATAATGACACAGGGCGCCGATCTTTTTCAGACAAAGCATAAGCGAAAAGACGGCACTGTTTTTGATATCGAGGTTTCTTCTTCTTTATTAAGCGGACACAATAAAATGATCTGCTTTGGCCGTGACATTACAAAAAGAAAAGAGATCGAACAACAGCTTTTCGAACTCAACAGCAACTTCTTAACCTTGCTTAACAATACCAATGACTTTATATATTATAAAGGAGAAGATCGGCGTTTGAAATTTTGCAGCCAAGCAATGGCAGATATTACGGGATTCAAAAGCTGGAGAGATATGATCGGCAAACATGATATTGAAATATTTCCAAAGGATGTTGCAAAAATCTATATCGAAGAAGAGAACGACATCTACTCAAAGGGTTTGCCAGTAATAAACAAGATTGACCCCTATTACGATCGCAATAAAAAGAGAGGCTGGGTTCAAACAAGTAAATGGCCGGTTTTTGATAACGATAAAAAAACCGTCACCGGCCTTTTTGGAATAAGTCGAGACATAACGGAAATTAAAGAGATAGAACAAAAACTTAACCGAGAGCTTGAAGAAAAAAACATGCTGTTACATGAAATAAACCACAGAATAAAAAACAATATCGGCTCAATTGAAGCTCTGTTGTCCATACAGGCAAGCAGTAACAACTCAACCGAGACTAAAGCTGCATTATCAGAAGCGGCCTCAAGAGTAAAAAGCATGCAAAGCCTTTACGAAAACATGCTTATAAGCAATAAATATGACGTCGTAAACGCCGACCATTATCTTGGTGGAATTGCCAAATCTGTAACAGATTTTTATTCTGACGCTGTAAATATTACTCTTATTACCGAAATAGATAAGCTTGATCTGAAAGTTAATCTTGCTTTTCCATTGGGAATAATCATTAACGAGCTTATTACTAACGCTGCAAAATACGCATTTACTGAAACAGGATTAGGTACTATCTTTATTTCACTTAAAGAATATAAGGATACCGATTCAGAACGATCAAAAGCTGAAATAATATTAAAAGATAACGGTAAAGGTTTACCGGATGATTTTTTACCGGATCAAGCTGAAGGTTTTGGTCTTATGCTTGTCAACATGCTTTGCCGTCAAACCGAATCTAGACTTTCGATTTACTCTCAAAACGGAACCGTTGTGAAAATTCTTGTTCCTCTAAGCTAAACAAGTCTACAACTAGTATTTAGTTAAAACCATTATTAATTTAATTGTTTACAATTAAATTACGGTCTATTAATTGTGTTTTAATGTTTAATTAATACTAATATTGTTATTATGCGTTAATATATATAATATATTATTAATATTATTAATGCACTGCAAAAGGACATATATATGAAAAAACTAATAGTACTAATATCGTTTTTCGTTATTGTCAATACCGGTTTTGCTCAAACCGAGACAATAGATCCAAACAACAAAGATCTATGGTGGATCAACATCGGTTTCGGCAAAGGAGGTATGTTTGGCGGAGATCTTGATAACGCAAAAAATTCAGAACACGATGTAAATAATTTGTCACTATTAGCAAGCAGTTCTTTTTACAGTCCACAGATTGGCTTTCCAATTACAGTACGTACTGCAGCAAGTGCCGAACAGGTGATGATGTTTACTTCCGATATCGAATATATTTATGATTATGGTGTACTTATAGGACAAATGCATAAAACAAGGTGGGGCAGGATTGTCTATTCAGCTGGTATAAGTACAGTTAAAGGGATGTATATTTACGGCTTTGAAGATGCATCAAATGAAACAATATGGAAATATAAATCGTATGAGACAATAGGTATGCCCCTACAGGTCGAATTATTTTTTACTCCTATCAAATACATCGGAGTTGGTATTACAGGTTATGGAAATCTAAATTTAAAACGATCATTTTGGGGTGCTGCAGTCTGTTTTCAGTTTGGAGTTTTAAATTAGGTGCAACGTAATTATTACATAATTTTATTTTATAGCCAGAACAACTCCAAATTTCATATAACTGTAAATACATTCAGCATCATCAAAACCTGCTTTATTTAGCATATCAATTGTTTTAGCAACACTATTTTCACGATCAAGCTCACGTCGTTTTAACCACAAATCTCGCTCATCGTTTCTTACCCCACTATTTTCGATATACTTGTACCACCAACTATTATAGTGGCTGTTTAAAGTTTCAGATTGGGCGTTAAACTGATCAAGATTGATAAAAACTCCGTTTTTATTAAGTTTCTTGTAAATATTGTTATACAGATTTATTTTATCTTCTTCTGTAAGGTGATGTATGGATAAAGCCGATGCAATCAGATCAAACTCTCCGTCCGGTAGTTCTTTTGAATAATCTGATATGATATACCGGAAATTATTCATGCCAGAAAATCTTTCTTTTGCGACATCAATCATTTTTTTCGACAGGTCTACAAGTGTAAAATTTGCGTTTGGAAAACGGCTGTAAAGATATTTTGATAATAGCCCTGTACCAGCGCCAAGATCTAACACAGAAGCAAAATCTTTTCTAATACTTGCAAGAAAATATAGGCTGGTTTTGTAATAGTCATCATAGCAGGGAATAAAGTATCTACGTTGACTATCGTATTGATCTGCAACGATATCAAATCGTTCTGTAATTTTGTCTCGTTCCATATTAAGGTTACCTGCCTGGCTATTTTCTTATGACATGATGGTATTCCTGCTATTCTATCCGAATTCTGCACATTTTTATCAACTCTTTTTATCAGAATCCAATCGTAATGCACCTTTTATATAGCACATATTACCTTAATACAGGCCTCATTTTTATACCGTTTTTTATTAAATTTAATCTTGCTGCCAATAACGAAAATACAGATAACAATTTTATGACTTATAAACCTACCGGTATGGATTTGCCCCCCAAAAAAATATGGGCTCTATTTCTGATTCAGACTATTGCGGCAACCGTTCTTACGTTTCTCCAATATTTAATGAAATTTTTACAGACAAGACACTCTGACATTTTAAAGATTAAATCACTTGAAAATCTGAAAAATTACCTGATGAAAAATGAAACCGCTTATATAAAAAATAGTTGCAAACTCATTCAGATAATTGAAATTTAATCTGCTCCAACAGAGAGAGAGAGAATAATATGAAAAAAAAATTTATTATATGTACTCCAGTATTTTTATCATTTGTTTTAGCCGCCATTCTTGTAACAGGATTTCCTTTAAGTAGCGGTATTGCAGCCAAAAAAGGCTTTATTCATGCTTCAGGTCGCAACCTAATTGATCCTGAAGGCAAAAAAATACTACTCAAAGGCATAGCTTTTGGAAACGAAGTCTGGTCTAACCCCACAACCCCTCCATCAAATCATCACTCAGCCAAAGACTACAAAGTTATCAAGGATCTTGGTTTTAACTCTGTGAGGTTTTATTTAAACTACAGGCTTTTTGAAGATGACAGCAAACCCTATAAATATAAAAAAAGCGGCTTTGACTGGATAGACAAAAACATAGCCTGGGCTAAAAAGAACGGGATATATCTTGTGTTAAACATGCATGTTCCCCATGGCGGGTTTCACTCTAATGCAGAAACTACAGACTTATGGACTAAAGATGGCAACGAGGAGCGTTTTCTGGCTTTATGGAAAAAAATTGCTGAGCATTGCAAAGACGAAAACACAATAGCAGGATACAGTATCTTAAATGAACCGGCCGTTTATGGCGGAATTGGTAAATGGTCCGAATTCACAAAACAGACTGTTGCTGCCATAAGGCAAACAGACAAGAATCATCTTATCATAATTGAGCGTATGCAATGCAACATAAAATCACCAAGAAATGCCGACTGGAATGAAAATGTTAATGGAATGATGAACTTTCCACCAGTTAAAGACAGCAATATCATGTACGAGTTTCACTTTTACAAGCCGTTTCCGTTAACACACCAGGGAGCGTCCTGGGTACCTGCCCTTAGTGGCGTCAAGGCACCATATCCCGGCCCCTTTAAAGACTGGGACGGTTCAACAAAAATGGGGGACAAAAAATATTTATATAAAGAATTTAAACCCTATATCGATTTTTCTAAAAAGAAAAATAGTCCTGTATATCTTGGTGAATTTGGGGTTATTAAGCAGGGCTTTGATGATGGCAAAAGCGCCCTTGCCTGGATAAATGATATAATTGATATATGTGACAAAAACAGGATAAATTTTAACTATCACACTTATCACGAGGTTTACTTTGGTCTTTATCAAAACGAGCCGTATAAACTACCTAACAATTTGAATAAACCTTTGGCAGAATACTTTAAAACCAGGCTAAGCACTATAAATTAGATTACTTTTAACAAAACCGGGAGACCTTTTTAAATAAAGCCTTCCGGTTTTTTAAATTTAAAATTTAATCTCTCTTAACGTTTCACTACTCATCAGCAGACAACATACTGTTCGCAAGAATATCCATCTGTGACGACATATCATTAAGAGTATTGTTAGCCACGCGTATTGCATTTGATATAGATACTATCTTTTGAGCGTTTATTGAAATGTTTGAAATAGTTTCACTGGATTCACTGATACCCGACTCTTGCTGTTGAATTGAATGATCTATGGAAGAGCTGGTCTCGTATATATTCGAATTAATTTGCCGTATTGCTCTTATCTTGTCGCCGATTATACGCATACGCTTGCCTGCGTCATGAAAACTTCCGGTTATTTTTAATATGGCTTCGTTTAGTTTAACCGTCATAACTGATGATTCGTCAATCAATGTAGTGCTCTCATCTATCTGCTTCTGATTTTCATAGATAATATTATTAATCTCTTTGGCATTATTTGTGGTAGCCTCGGCCAGTTTTGAAATTTCATCTGCTACCACCGCAAAACCCTTCCCTGATTCACCCGCCCTTGCAGCCTCAATCGAAGCGTTCAACGATAGCAAAGTCACCTGATCGGCAATATCGTTTATTACCTGCACAAATCCCGACATCTCATCACTCTTGGTTTTAAGTATTTCAGACTTTTGCTTGGTCATTTTAATATGCAGCGAGTTCTTTTCAGAATAGCTGGATATCTCTTCAAGAGTTTTGATAATATCATCCGAATTTTCGATTACAGAATCGTTTATCTCTTTGAACTGTTCAACGGAACCTACTGTCTGATTAATATCACTAAATAGTGACTTTGATATATTATTAATTGACTCGGAATTCGCGGCAAGCTCTTCGAGAACAGCAGAAATCTGTGTTAGTGATGAGGCCTGACTTTGTGAAATGGTCTCCATTTCTAGAGTAACACCCTCTTGATCTGAAACATGATTTCTTAGAACTCCTACTGAATCAGCGAGAGCACGTGCCAATGTTCTCATTTTTGACACATTTTTTTGTGCCTCTGAATGTTTCGATACGGCTAGCCCAAGCAACTCCTTGGTAGACCCCGATCCTACAGCAGCTCCAATACCAGTCCATAAATAGATCAGATATCGGATAATCAGATTACTTGACGGACCAGTTGGAACAAGCCCAGGTCGTAACAAAAAAAGAGTGGTCTGTGATAACAGAATTAAAAACAGTGTATAGATAATTATTTTTTTATCAAAATAGAAGATACTCAATGCCAACGCAACATAGTGAACCGCAAATAATTCCGAGGCACCGTAAATAACATAAAGAAAAATCCATACGGATAGCACAATACCAGTTATAAAGAGATAACTTGCTACAAGCGCATTTTGAGTTTTTTTAGAGACAACATAAGAGACAGTCAGAGTCAAAGATATCAAAGCAAGTTCGACTATAATATGTCGATATGTTAAATAGGCGGACGAAGCGCCTGTTATTTTTATCGCAACAGTTGCGATATTTGCCATTAGCACAATACTTACAAATGCCTTTAAAATACGAACATTATTACGCCTCATTACATTTGCAAAGATATCCACTTCGTTTTCATATTGATCAATATTACTATTACCAAACTGTTTTTTCATATTAAACATCCTGATTTTTTGGAAAAATTCTTTTAAAACATGTAAAAATCAATAAAAACGCAAATAACAGATATGACTAATAAAATATGAATTGAAATTCATTAGTATTTTTGATATAATAAAAATCAATAAAATTTTGTTATTAATAATTTTAATCGGTTTTAATAATTCAAATTGTTAAACAGTTCGGTATTGAAAATACCGAATATCATAACAGCTGTCTTATCTTTATCGATTTTTATTCAAAATCCTTAATTTCACATGTTTAGAAATTAAACTCATGAGGTAAATAGATGAAACACCTGCTATATTTGATCACTATAACATTTTTGCTTTCCATAACCCACCCCATATCTGCTCAAACAGATTCAATTAAAGATGATAGTGATTTTTTGTTCTGGATAAACTATGGGTTCGGCATCCACCAAAATTATGGCGGAATTATTTCAAAATCGGATTACTGTGAAAATGAAACATTCGGTATTGCAGCATTGGCAAGTTCAACAGCATACTTGCCCTCTGTCGATATGATTTTCACAATACGAGCTTTGGGTACCTCCAATGTTTTTTTGGATTATACGGATGATTCAGAACAATGCAGCGATTTTGGCATAATGATAGGCAAAATAAAGAAAAGCCGTTGGACATACGTTTCTTTCTCTACCGGACTTGGATATGTTTATGGAGGCTATAGCGGAAAACCAAAGGCATTATTATACGAAGGTGAAGATAACAGCGACCCTGAATACGAATATAATGTTACCGAATACAAAACAGCTGGTATTCCCATGCAAATAGAACTCATGCTAACACCATTAAATTGCTTCGGTTTTGGTATTGTTGTTTTTGCAAATTTAAATATCGAAAGGCCTTTTTATGGAGCCTTATTCTGCATACAGAGCGGAAGACTGTTTTGATGAACAATCATTAAATAACTGTCACGGCTCAAATGTAAGGTTTGACTACAGAAACAAGGCAGTAACAAACTATGCACATTACAGAAGCATCATCATCAAGAAATGAGCCAGCGCACCAAGGATAACGAAGATATGCCATATTTCATGAAAGCCAAACTTGCCTGGAACAGGGTTTGGTTTTTCGATATTATATATAACAAAACCAATGCTGTAGAATAGCCCCCCTCCTAAGAACAACATAAAACCCGAAATACCAATGTGTCTGTATATCGGGATCGCTACAAAAGCTCCCAACCAACCCATAGTAATATACAACGTATTAAGAACCCACTCAGGTAAGCTCTTAAAACCAGCTCGAAGTGTTATACCCAAAACAGCTGTTGCCCATATTACGCCGAAAATGGTCCAACCGATATAACTGTCACGAAGTAAAATTAGGCAAATCGGAGTATAAGAGCCGGCAATAAGGGGAAATATGGCGATATAATCACAATTACGTAAAATCATCTCGGTTCGTTGGTTGGAATTGACCCCATGATGCAATGTACTAAAAAGAAAAACTGCAAACAGAGAAACTCCATAAATAGAAAAACTGACGATATGCCACACCTGCCCCGTTGCAGCCGAGCGAGTAATTAAAAATGCCGCGCCCAATACCGAAAAAACGGCCGCTGCCATATGTGACGAAGAGTTGAAGACCTCGTCTGTTACATGAAGGCTTTTATCTTTACTTAATTTATCAGTTTGCATCCTCCCCCCGATTAAGAAATGTTTTTAGAACTCTTTTTCAATAACACTTACAAGCTCTAAACTGCTCCATGGTTTTTCCATAACAGCTAAAACAGATTCGTTTTTGCGAACTCGTTCTATGGATTTTCCATCTGCATGACCGGTTATCATTATGGCTCTTATTTCCGGATATTTTTCATGCACATTTTCTAAAAACTCGTCTCCATTAATACCAGGCATAAGCCAATCAGATATTATCAATACGACTCTAACTCCTTCATGCGAAAGTTCTTCCAGTGTATCCATTGCTATAAGTGCGTCAGGTGCCTGTTCGTATAAAAATCTGTCTTTGAAATTTTTTTTAAGTTCCTGAATTAATGCAAGTCGTATAATTGCTTCATCATCAACGCATAAAATTGCCTTCTCACCCATACCTTACCCTCATAAATATTTCCACATTTTTTATACAAGATATACCCTATTAAACCATAATCTATGCATATGTTTCTATGCCAAAGGCAGAGCCACAATGAACTCGGTATGCCCAGGCTTTGAATGAAAATCTATGGTTCCGCCCAGATCATTAACTATTCGCCTACAAATATCAAGCCCCAACCCCATTCCCTCACCACTTTCACGGGTCGTAAAAAATGGATCAAATATTTGATTCTGATTATGTTCAGGGATACCCTTTCCAGAGTCGATTATTTTGACTATACCCATATCACCGCTTTTTTCTGTGATTAATTGCAGCTTGCCTTTGCCGTCCATCGCCTGAACTGCATTACGAATAATATTTATCCATACCTGATTAAGTTTATCCGATACTCCACGAATTGCAAGTCCACTAAAAGAGGTACTAATACTAACACCTTTTTTCAAAATATTTTGCAAAAGAACCAGAACTCGATTTAAATCTTCCTCTACCCTAACAACTTCAATAGTTGCTGATAAGCCTGAACCAAGATACTGTTTAAAAGCTGATACAACTTGTGCTGCGCGACGCGCGGATTCTTCTATTACGGCAATCATTCTGCGAGCCGCAACGGCATTGGCCACAAAACTTACAATTTCAGAAGCGCGCCCGCCTTTAAGCATTTCAATGTAATCATCAATATTCACATGAGTTTGCATTTCCGTTAACAAAACAGCAATTTGCCTGGCATCGGACACACCATGTTTGTTTAACTTTTCAGATAATTGCTTTATTGTTTGCCTATCGATAAACTCCGGATTAAATGAACGCCCCTTTTCAAAACCAATTTCCAACAAATATTGATAAAGACTCGACTCTTCTTCACTAAGAGTGGAGCGAAAATCATAAAGAGCGAAGAGATCTTTGTCCACATAAGCTATCAAAGTCTCAGTTGTAGAAATTATGGCGCCTAACGGCGTATTAAACTCGTGAGCAATTCCAGCCGCAAGTTGACCAAGCACCGAAAGTTTTCCTGATTCAACAACCCTGTTTTGCATCTTTTCCAGCTCGTTTACCGATCTTTCCAGTTCCACTGTTCTCTGTTTCACTCTGAGCTCAAGTGTCTCGTTAATCTCGCGCAGTTCCCTGTTTTGCATAACAATCGTCTGCGACATATCATTGATTGATGCGATAATCGAATCCACATCATCATAGCCGCTCAATTCAATGGATGTATCGTACGAGCCTGCTCTTATCTTTTTTATATCCCTTCCAACCGAGGCAAAAACAGTCTTCACCTTTTTTAGAATAAATGTCCTATTCACCCATATATTAACTCCAGACACTGTCAAAACAAGAATAAAGGTAATCATGGAGTTTACATAAACTGTCTCCCAAAACTCACTATCACTAAACTTTAAATATATATTTCCCAGGTTTAAACCCTGTTCTAATACTTCTCGTTTTTGAAGAGCAACTATCAGAGAGTCAGTATCATTACCAAGAGAATTATAAACTTGTCCTGTCGCATTTGACACTATACGCAATCCCTCAATTCGTCCAGCAGCCATTAACGCATCAGCAATTTTTTTAACACCAGCATCATCAACATTATACATCGGTTCTTGCAATATTTCGGCAATTTCATCAGCAGTCACACTAGCCCGTCTATTTATATTTATACGAGTAAAAACAAAAAGTACCGTCAAAAATAGAAGCTGTATAAAAAAAATTACAGCTACCGACAGCATTAGCGAATTACGCAGGCTTCCATCTACAAGACGTTTCTTCTTATTTAACAGCATTTCTGTTTGCCAAACCCGATCTTTTTAAATAATCTTGTGTCATTCTTTCGAAAACCCCCTTCTTCAGGCCTTTACTGTTAACTTTGTCAAATCTCCTTTTAAGATCCATTCCCTTAGCAGTTTTTGAAAAAATAGTATATACCTTCTGAGGTTTTACCGGTAATGTTATAATCCGTACACGATCCAAATAACCTCTGTTTCGTAAATAGAAAAGCAAAGAGACCTGATTGATATCAAGCATAGCTTCACCCCTACTAGCAAGCAACATATTAAGCTGGATATGCCTAAAGTCGGTTCCAGATACCTTTTCAATATTAATGCGTCTGTGGAGAAGCATTTCGGGAACATAGGCAGAATCGATGAAAAGTATCGTCCATCCATACATATCCTCTGTTTTGAGAACCTTTGTAATCGAACTATCTACCGGAACCACGAGGCAACTCTTGATACCTGTCAAATGTGTCTCGGGAAAAAGAAAGTCCTTCTCGCGCTCTGGTATTTTTGTAAGGTGCATTACAGCATCTACTTCACCGTTCTTAAGCATATACTCGGCACGTCTGATAGGGTATGGCCCGGAAAATTTTACAGATACATTCATTCGTGGTGCAATATAATCCCGCCAATAGTCTACAGCGATGCCTCCAGGAGTTTTTCCTTTTCCCTCATCTGTTAAAAACGGCTCAAGATTTATTACGGCAATATGCAAGGTCTCTGCAGCATGCATTTGAAGAGAAAATAATAAAAGCAGGATAAGAAAAAACAGGCGATGCATCATGATTAAACCCCTTATTTTTTATGACCGTCTCATTAGCTCATACCGCATCTCCGTTGAGCCATTAACACGAAAACATATTAATCATTAGCTCATACCACATCTTCCGCTAAACCATTAACACGAAAACATATTAATCAAATATAGCCCTAAGATTACATCTCCCCCGCCGTCGGCGGGGGAAACCAACTATTAGTTAAAGCAAATATAGCCCTAAACAGCATAATTTTCAAACAAAAGTAATGGATAATCGAAAGAGGCCAAAAATCACTTGACTTTATTTGTATTGTACAACATTTGTTATTAACAACATAGGAAACTTATGAAAACAGAACAGATAAGAAAACTGCGCTCGATACTGCGCTTATTAAACCGTACACTATTTTCCTGTTTTGACGAAACCTCTTCATGCTGCGGTGTTTCTACCTCGGAATGTCATGTTCTAATGGAGCTGGGGATTGAGGAAGGAGTGTCTCTGACAAATATTGCTGAGAAACTTCAGATTAATCCCGGCAATATGAGTCGTACGATAGAAAAAATGGTTCAAAACGGCCTTATTGAACGTCGAACTCAACCCGAAAACAGAAGAAGCGTTTCCCTTTTTCTGACAAATGCAGGAAGAGCTCAAGCTAACGAAATCAATGATTCATATGACAAGCTTTTCAAAGAGCTACTATCACTTATTGATGAATCAAAACATGAAATGATTATCGAATCAATAGATTTACTGACAAAAGCATCTATCTCTATCAAAGATGAGAATGAAATTTGCTGCAAAAAGGATAATCACGGACTTATTATAGGCTGAAACAAATGAAAACAGATGCTTCATTTATTTCCGGTTACATGAATACTGGAAATCAGAGTATACCAATAATAAAGAGTCAATTGTCGCCAAGGGATCACCTCGGTAGTGTCGCAGTTCGTCTTGGATATAGTCGCGGCAACTACATGGTTGAACCTGGCCTTTACGCCTTGGGTAAACCCGGCGCGTTTTCGCCCGTTATTGTTACAGCCAACTATAAATTAACAGTCGACATTGTACGCCGCGACCTTAACAGACAGAACCTCTGGATACTGGTTATCGATACCGCAGGCATTAATGTCTGGTGCGCGGCCGGCAAGGGAACTTTTGGCACCCAGAATATCGCAAAATGGATTTTAAAAAGCGGCCTTAACGATATAGTAAAACACCGCAGGCTCATCTTGCCACAGCTTGGAGCAACGGGAGTCGCGGCCCATACCTTGCAAAAACAGACGGGTTGGATAATTCAATACGGACCGGTCAGAAGCCGGGATCTGCCTGCTTTTTTAAAAGGTGAGGAGACTCCCCCGATGAGAACTGTAAGTTTCAATTTTTTTGAACGACTTATTCTAATACCTGTTGAGATTTATACCGGATTAAAGTTCATGTTGATCACTCTATCGGCAACATTTTTTTATGAAGTGTTGCTCTATCTTGTCAGGGGTAAATTTCATTTTACTACGATTGCTTCAGTTATGGTAGGTTTTATTGCCGGTACAATTTTTGTACCACTTCTTTTACCTGTATTGCCATCGCGTTATTTTTTTGTGAAGGGTTTTTTTGCAGCAGTCTCGTTATGGATTCCATTTGTTTTGATGCTAAATCCTGATCTATTTACGGCTATCTCTTCACTTTTTATTGCAGGTTCGATCAGTTCGTTTTTGGCTTTTAATTTTACCGGAGCAACAACCTTTACGTCACTTGCCGGTGTAAGATACGAGATACGAGCAGCGCTCCCATTTGCGATGGTTTTAATGATATCTGGATTAATAACAATTTTTTTTGTACGATCCTGATTGATTATCTGAAATGAAAAACGAGCACAAGTAAATAGGTTTTGATATTTGATAATTAATAAAGTAGATGCTAAACCTTGATGTTTTATATTTAATCACTTAAACAGTTGGAGGAGCAATGAGCAGATCAGAAATTGGTGTAAATAAGTTCAAAGAAGGATTTAACTGTTCGCAATCGGTTCTTTTCAGTTTTGCTGACCGTCTTGGCATATCTGAAGATAATGCATTAAAGATAATGACAGGTTTTGGAGCCGGAATGGGACGCCGTCAGGAGATATGCGGAGCAGTTAGTGGCGGTATCGCGGTGTTGAGTATGTTGTACGGCAGAACTGGTAGTGATGATAAACAAAAAAGTGAAGAGACTTATGACAAAACCCGCAAACTTATAGAAGCATTTATCTCTAATTATGGTACAGTAAAC
>DAOTGZ010000057.1:0-10051 GCA_035447445.1 Spirochaetota bacterium
CTATTTGTTGCCGAGAGTGATAATCAGATTATTGGCTGGATAAGTTTGAGTCCTTATCGAGGTGGCAGGGAAGGGCTGTTGAAAACTGTAGAAGTCAGCTATTTTGTTGATAATGATTTTCAACAACGTGATGTTGGAAGTAAAATGTTAAAAAAAATTCTTGAGAAAGCTAAGAATCTTGAATATGAAACTGTTGTCGCAATCATCTTTGAGAGTAATTTAGGTAGTAAGAAGTTATTGCAAAAAAACGGTTTCGAAAGATGGGGTTACCTGCCGGATGTTGCTCAAATTGACGGTAAAAGGTTCTCTCATGGTTACTACGGTCTAAAACTGTAATTCATTTTACTACTTCGAATTTGCCGATTTATCAAAATGACCATTTTGGATAAAGTGGATAACCTGCTCTATTACATCATTATCACTCATAATAAAGGTATGTGTGTTGTGAACAACGATGAAATCTTTCATACCAGAAAGCTTTGCTCTTTCAATTGAAACTTTCCCGTCATCATCTCCTGGAATAAGCAGTGAAAGAATGGGGTTTATCGATCTATCACCGGTAATAATTCCTACTTCATAATATGGAGCCCCAACCTGGTTGGGAATACTTTTGCTGCCTGTTCCCAACTGCTGCCCGGCAGGTCCGTTCAGCCATTTGAATACGAAAAAGTCTTTCAATTTGTCTACGGTTTCGCTGCCTCGATTGGGCGGGCTTAACATTACAACACGACCAAGATTTTCAATTCTGTTTTTATCAAGATAATAACGCACAAGAATGCCGCCCATGGAGTGTGTTACGAAATGAATTTTTTGCGGCTCAAATTTTGCGCATTCGCTAATTGCAATGCTTATCGTCTCTTCCGAGAGCGGCTGTATCTCTTTTGATCGCGAAGGGTAGCCCTTGTTTATAACATGGTAACCTTCAGTTATCAGTGATTGTTCCATTTTTGTCATAGAGCTTTCGGTACGGGCAAGCCCATGAAGAAGTATTACGCAGTGGTTATTTTTCTTATTACCATGATTACTATTTTTTTCGCCGTGAGTAGCCGTGATGAAAAAAAACAGTATTGTTGGGATAATCAGAACAGTTAATCTTTTTATCATATTATTTCTTTAATTGTGATGCTGATAATTTTTTGATCAATTGTCCGGGTTACATTAAAGCGGGACAATTATATTTAATTTGTAATTCTAATATTACAGAGGAAAAAATTGCAATAATAAAAAAAAAGTCGTGAGCATCATCCATACCGATCCCTGATCTCCGATATGTATCGTTTGCCTGTCGAAAAATGGCTTGGTGGGATTACATTGAGTACAAAGTCAGAAGTTAGTATATTAACTGTTTGGTAGTGTTTCAAATGAATTTGATGTCTAATTTTATAAAAATTAAAACGAGGTTTTCAAATATTATACAACTTTATGCGAATATCCAGGTTGCTGTATATGAAAAATACACAGTCCAGTGATTGTATATCACGGGACTGTGGTGTTGAAAGACATAACATGCTGTTTGCATGCAGCAGGTCTGATGATATCAATAACCTTAACTGGTATTATTACAGCTGTTCTTTTGCAAGTTGGGTTTTATCAGGAGTCTTTATAACCCGACTACTCTTTTGTGTAATCGTAGTCTGTACTCATAACAAAGTCGTAATATAAAGTAAGTGTATTGCCAACAAGTACATATGGGGTTAGACATTCATAATATGAGCAGTCAGGATCGTCAGACATCTCTGTTATTATCTGTCGTATATATCCCGATTCTGTTCCAGACGCCTCCCATGTTCCAGAACCGGTCTGGCTCTCATGTGAATATGAAAAGGTTCCGTCACTGTTAAAAGTTGCACTGCTACCTGTCATTGCCCAAGTTCCGACTAAATTTGAAGAAGCAGAAAATTCTGTTTTAATCAGGGAAAACTTCACGCCATCTTTGTCAATCGTCATTGTATCGTCATCAATGGTAAATTCAGGGTTGAGTGTTTCCACTTCATCAGGTATTTCGTACCAGCCTGTACCGGTAAAAGTAATGCCTTCCTCCGGATCTCTATCAAGCCACATATGGGTAGAAGTCAGCTGAAAAGTGTTCTCATCAACAGTATAGGTAGATTTCATTCCGGAAATCTGTTCTGTTGCGCTGTCATAAAAAATCATAGTTGAGTTTTCAGCCGTCACTTCTAATAAAATGGCCTTTGCCATTACTGTATCAGGAGAAGGAGCCTCTATCTCATCGTCAAGAACAGCCATCCATTTTCCTTTTGGATCAACATCATTGCTATCTTTGTCATCATCATCTCCATCACAAGCTGTAATGATAAAAAGCAAGAAAGAAGTCAATATGATTGTTAAAAAGGTGAGAAGTGATTTTGAAAATTTTTTCATGTGAGTCCTCCGTAAAAATATTTTGGTTATACTGCAACATGGAAGACAAGCAAATTTAAGAATGGGATTGTAAAGCGGTGAAATAAAGATGGGTTAACAGCAAACCTATTTAGGCTTATTCTCAAACATTTTTGATGATGTGTCAAGGGTTATTAAAGAAAAAATGAAGGCTACTAACAGTAATCAGATTGTATTGCTGTTGCGAAAACACTGCCTAAGTAACCGACTATGTTTTCGCAACATGATGCTTGTTTTGTGCTAACGCTTGTCGTCAATGTAGGTTACTACACCTGCAAGCTGTCGCTCCCAGTAGCCTGCAAATTCGGCTTCAGTTACGGTTTTACCGGTGCTTGGCGAGTGAATAAATGTGGTACTGCTTATTATCATGCCGACATGAGAAACAGGTGAATAGAAGGCGACTATATCGGCCAATTTTGCTCTATCCATACCCACGCTTGTTCCGTTGCTGTACATGTCCCGGCTTGTTCGTGGAAGTGTTGTAAAATCATATTCGCCATATACATAATAAATCAATCCGGAACAGTCAAAGCCCGATGGTGTTGCTCCACCGTACAGATAAGGTGTTCCTATCTGCTCTCGTGCAAGTAGTATAAGGTCGTCACGTAAGAGTGATGACTCAAGATCGGTATCAATGACGCTTGACCACTCTTCACTTTCTTCGCTCTCACCGGGATTACCAGAATTGTCATCGGATTCGCCGCTTAAAATATCGTCAACAATTTCGCATCCAGATATAAATATGGCAAAAACGGCAGTTATACTTATGATTATTTTTTTTAACATTGGTATTACCTCACCATATCCGCAATTTGTGTGTTTCCATCAGCAACAGCATAGTCATAGGGACGTTTGCCGCTGATATCTTTTATCTGTTTATTAGCTCCTTTTGCGATCAGGTATTGCGCAATATCCTCCCTGTTTTTTGATACTGCGTAAAATAGGGCGGTCCATCCTTCGTTATCTTGTCTATTTATATCCGCTCCGTTTTCAATTAAGATTTTAACTGACTCAAAATCACCGTCATAACAGGCATACATAAGAGCTGTTTTGTTAAATCTGTTCGGAATGTCAGGGCTTTTGCCGGCCTTAAGTATTTTTGATAACGTTGTATGGTCGCCGGAACGAGTCGTATCAATAATAGAATTTTGAGCTGCTATACCTAAATAAAAGCAGAAAATAATTGTTAAAAGCGCTATCTTTTTCATGGTTGCTCCTTTTGTCTTTAAGTGAGAAAACGAATAATGATATTTTAACATAATCCGTGAGTCTTAATGTTTCTTGTCTGTTATTACCTTTAGTAATTATCGGTAGTTATGGTTACACCCAAAGGTAAAAAAATACCCTTAATTAATGCTAAATGTGTCTATTCAAACAAGCAATTGTCTAATAAAATTGGTTAATATTTTTTAAAACAGGCAGATATATAGCTAAAGATAATCAAAGTATTGTTTTTATTACGGTTTTGATATAAATGCATAAAATTGTGATAAAACGTTATTAGCATTATGTGTTGACAACAATCACAAAATAAATATTGTATTAGATAAATGTTACATTTTATTTCGGAGTTAATATGTCCATTTCTCAACGCAAACAGCAGTTTATAAAAAAAATAGTCAAACTCTATTCGAATAGTGGGCTGCCTATACATTATACGAGTCTGGCACAGGAGATTGGTGTAAGCAAGTGGTCTTCTTATGAGATGCTCATAGAACTTGAAAAACTTGGATTTATCGAACGACAGTATCAGAATAACCGAAACAAGAGTGGTCGTTCAAGAACCATATTCTCTCCTACCGAAAAGGCTTTGACCCTATTTGAAACGCTTTCTGGCGAGCAAGATATGCCAGTTGATGAGAAAGTATGGAATAACAAGACGTCTCTTTTGAAAATAGAACTAGATGAACTTAAAGCTCTTCCGGTGGGTCAATCCATAAACAGTGTAATAGGCAAGATAGAGACAGAAGAGGTTAAACTTTTTAAAATGGCCTATATGTTTTTTATCTACCTGATAATCGCTTTCAAAAGCGGTACCTGTATTAGTAAAGAAATTATCGAAATTATTCGGTCTGTCAGTTCGCCTGTTTCACAATATATGATGTTATCAGGAGCTACGCTGGAAAATCTTTTGGAAAATAATATTGTAGATTCTCCCGAGGTAATGTTGCCTCTTGTAAAGCGCTCGATAAACAATATATCTTCGATTCCCTCAGCTGATTTAAAAAAACTTATCGAATTTTTTCTGGATATTGTTTGAAAATATTATTTCAAGAGGTATCTTATTTGAGCCTGGCAAGACATTGCCTGTAAAATGTCTCGGCATCTATTTCTCTTCCGCTTTTATATATTATCAAATAGGGCTTGCCCGAAAATAGGGAGTGGGAAGCAAGTTTTTCGATAAAGTCATTTACGGTTTTGATCCGTGTCCCTGCCTTTTTTCTCTTCATTTTAAGATGGTTGCCCGCGGCTATGGAATCGTACGATTTTCCGTTACGGACAAACTGTGCGTCCTTGAGGTTTATTACGCATTGAATAAGATAGTCGATCTTCTGTTCTTCACTCATATCACTTTTTGTGGCTTCTTCTGCAAGTGTGGATGTTGTTAGAAACAGCATCAGTATTAATATGTTTTTCACTATTGCTTCTCCTTTTGACTTTCAACTGTGATATTGACATCTCAGCAAAAAAATAAGCTGTAAACTGGATTTAACTACTTTATAGTGATAACCTCTTTATGATATTTTTTAGAAGTTCCTTTATGTTTGAAATATTGGAAAAAGGATACTGTTTTCATAAAAAAATGCAATAAAAATTGTTTATTTTCGTTATAAATAGTAAAGGGCAATAAAATTGTGTTACATATTATTATCTCACTGTTTGTGTGGTTTTAATCGCAATGATTAAGAGGACGATTTTAACGGGAAATTCTGAAATATATGAATATTGCAAAAGATAAAATTGGCGGGTTTTTTAAACAAGAATACAAACGGATGAAAGGTTTTGTTCAATCTTATATCAGTGATTGTGTGGATAGTGAGAGCGATGATATTATACAGGATGTAATGATCAAACTGAGTTCACTTGCGGATGTAACAGTTCCACTGGATAATCTTTCATCATATGTTTACCGGGCTTTAAAAAACCGAATCATAGATATATATCGTTCAGATAATAAAAACAAATCTGTACCAATTGAGAGTAATAACGTAGAAGTGGTTTCATTATCAGATGATTCGCTTGATGTCTCCCAAATTTTTGAAGAAAGTCAGTTGAGAGAGAATCTGATTGCGGCATTAGGCCGGCTTTCAGAGTCCGAACGCACTCTGATTATCATGACGGAATACGAGGGAAAAACAGTTAGGTATATAAGTGAAAAAACAAATGAGCCTGTTGGAACTCTCTTGGCCAGAAAATCTCGGGCGGTTAACAAACTCCGCTATTACATGAAACAGTACATATAAAAAAATACTATATATGGAGAAATGCAATGAATCATTTTTGGAAAACAAAAGATGGAAAACCAAAGGTCTTACATATCATCGCTGGTGTTTCCGGCGGTATAATTGTTGCTTGTATTTTTGCATTTGTGTTTTCATTTGCCGTACAATATCTTTGGAACTGGCTATTAACTGATCTTTTCGGATTATCCAGAATCGACCTTTATCAGTCGTTCGGATTAGTAATTCTTGCCAAAATACTCTTTGGAGGTTTTGGGCATGGTCATCACCACAAGCCGTACGGCGACCAGGATAGTCAGCAAACCGTAGCGGTAACCAACTGTTGCGGTGAGTGCAGTTGTTATGATGATGTTAAGGAAAATTGGGTTAGTTACAGCGATTTCTGGCAAGAAGAAGGACGTGTTGCCTGGGAAAACTTCAAAAGAAAAAAGGATACTACGAACAAGTAAAAAAAGAGGCCGAATCTCAATGTTCGGCCTTATGAATGCAAGCAATTGTGATCCTAAGCTTGTTCAGAGATTATTTCATCAGGAATAATCTCTTGTAAGAGCGCGCTACTGTCTTCAATAATGATTCTTAGGGTTGTTTCATCGCTGTAATCGGCAAGGTCAATTCTGCCCGGTAGAGGTTTTTGTTTAAAACGAAAACGACCTGGGCCGAATACCAACGGACCGTTCTCATCCGCTTTACATAGCGCCCAACCCTTTAGGGTTCTGCTCAACATAAGGTCGCTATGGGTCAGCTCGCCTCGGGCGGGATTCAGTTCCGATAATATTGTGTGCGGATTAAGACAGAGCACTGGCAATTCCTTGATCTGCATATAGTGCAAAGGGTTTACCAGATTCAATACTTTGTACATAAAGCCTCCCGCCTTAGATTTGTTCATATAAAATGTTGCTGATTATCAGATACATAAGCTGTATGATTTATGTATCTGAAAAATTATATTATTGTCTCTCGGCAATGGGTACATATTGCTGTTTGGGTTGTACACACTTGTATGCTGGACGAATAATTCGTCCACCTGAAATAATCTCTTCAATGCGGTGCGCACACCATCCCGATATTCTTGACATCGCAAAAAGAGGTGTATATATATCATCTGGTATATCCAGCATCTGATATACAAATCCCGAATACATGTCAACGTTTGCAGCAATGATTTTTTCATTCTGTTTGATCTCATGAAATAATCCAGGTGTGAGCTTTTCAATGTTATAATAGAGATTAAGCTCTTCTTCATGGCCTTTTTCGACTGCAAGAAGTTGCGCTTTCTCTTTTAACAGTATTGCTCTTGGATCGCTATAGGTATAAATTGCATGTCCCATACCGTAAATAAGACCGTTTCCGTCAAAAGCCTCTTTTCTGATTATTTTTGCCAGATAGTCCTCAAGTTCTGATTCATTTGACCAGTTTTTAACGTTGGCCTTGATATTGTCAACCATCTGAAGCACCTTAATGTTGGCACCACCGTGTTTGTACCCCTTTAATGAACCGATCCCGGCAGCAATAGCCGAATAGGTATCGGTATCAGATGAAGTTATAGCACGTACTGTAAAAGCGGAGTTATTACCTCCACCGTGTTCAGCGTGAAGAACGAGGGCAAGATCAAGTATTTCAGCCTCAAGCTTGGTGTAGTTGCCATCAGAACGTAACAGTGACAAAAAGACTTCAGCCGTGCTTAAATCTTCGGGAATGTGACGCAGGTGAAGAGTCCCATTGTCATAGTAGTGGTGTTTTGTGTGATAAGCATACGCAGTCAGCACAGGAAATCGTGAAATAAGCATAATGCTCTGTTTGATAATATTTTTAAGATTTCGATCTTCAGCTTCATCATCGTAAGAATATAGAGAAAGTACTGTTCTCGCAAGTTTGTTCATGATATTAGGGCTTGGAGCCTTTAATATCATGTCTTCCGTGAAATTCTCGGGTAGCCCACGGTAACTGTTAAGAAGATCTCTGAACTCCAGATGCTGATTCTCGTTTGGAAGATCTCCAAAAAGCAGAAGGTAACAGGTCTCTTCAAATCCGAAGCGATTGTCAGTTTGAAATCCTGCTACAATATCACGTAAATCAATACCACGGTACATCAAACGTCCTTCAACCGGAGTTTTTTCACTTTCATCCATTACATATCCGTGAACCTCACCTATTTGAGTCAGTCCGGCAAGAACTCCCGTGCCGTCAGGATTGCGAAGCCCCCGCTTAGGCCGGTATTTGAGGTTAAGGTCTGGATTGATACTGTTTCTGTTCAGAGTTCTCTGTTCGAGGTCGCTGAAGAAATCGTCTGTTTTTTTACTCATGGCGTTTCTCCTGGAATTATATTTTATATAAATAGTAAATAATGGCCAAATATTCCCGTTTTCAGGGCACCGGCTTCCGCTGGTAACTGTACACGCAGACAAAAAAAAGAGGAATGACAGGAATAGGGAATCCGGATTTAAAAAAACGAAAGGTTTGAACAATAAAATCATAGAGGGGTTTTTTTGACTACTAGTTTTTGTAATTATTAGCTGTAATGTCTAAAAAATCGTATAAATTTGGGAATTTGAGCTTTTTTCTTTGATTTATGGCGTCTTAAGCAGTTTTATGGCAGAACTATTATAAACATTACGATATGTGAGGATCCTATGGTTTACGGTTCTATATTGGACACAATCGGAAGCTCTCCTTGTGTTAAGCTTAACAGACTTAATCCCTATCCCGAAGTACAGATGTATGCGAAGCTTGAAGGATTTAACCCGACAGGAAGTATTAAAGACAGAATTGCACTAAAGATGGTTGAGCAGGCCGAAAAAGAGGGAACCCTTAATCGTAAAAAAATTATTATTGAACCAACCAGCGGTAATACCGGAATCGGGCTTGCCATGATTGGAGCCGTTAAAGGATACCGTGTGCATATAGTAATGAGTGAAGCCGTATCTATAGAGCGGAGACGCATGATAGAGGCATTCGGTGCTAAGGTCATATTAACAGATTCGTCAAAAGGAACTGACGGCGCTATTTGCGAAGCTCACCGCATTATTGAGTCTGATCCAGACAGCTATTTTATGCCTAATCAGTTTTCAAACCATTATAACAAAATGGCGCATTACAAGACAACTGCTGTAGAGATATGGAACGATACTGAGGGCCGGGTAACACATTTTGTTTCCTCCCTTGGAACTTCGGGCACCCTTATGGGGGTTGGTAAGGGGCTGAAGGAGAAAAATCCGAATATAAAAATAGTTGAAGCGCATCCCGAAAAAGGGCATTATATACAGGGTTTGAAAAACATGGAGGAGGCCATAGTTCCAGAGATCTATGATCCATCTATGGTCGATTGTTCGGTAATGGTTAGAACCGATGTGGCTTTCGCCGCGGCAAGACAGATAGTTTTAAAAGAGGGAATCTTTGCGGGCATGAGTTCCGGCGCTGCTCTATATGCGGCCTTAGAAGTGGCACATAAAATACGAGAGGGTGTTGTCGTTATGATCTTTCCCGACAGGGGTGAGAAATATTTGAGCACAGATCTTTTTTTAAATAGCGGTGACAATAATGAGTAAAGAAGGATATTGTTTGGTTCTAGGCGGTGGGGGAGCGAAAGGAGTTTATCACGCTGGAGTCTGGCAGGCCTTGCGCGAGCTGCGTGTGCCTATAAGTGCTGTAGTGGGAAATTCGGTCGGCGCTCTCGTGGCAGGTTTTATAGCGCAAAAGAATATTAAGGGACTTGATTCTGTTATGGAAAACCTTGGTTTAACAGATTTGGTCTCTATCCCCGAAAAGCTTGTAATTGATGGGGAATTTAAACTTACCAGATCTAACTTCAAGGAATTTATCAGTTTTAGAAAACAATTATTTGAAAAAAAGGGACTTGATACTTCGCCGCTAAAAAAAATTCTTAATAATCATCTTGATGAATCCAAACTGCGTTCCTTGGGAATTGACCTTGGTGTTGTCACATATTCACTTTCCAGTTTTAAGCCGATAGAGATATTTGTTGACCAGATGCCTGAAGGTACAGTTCTGGATTATCTTTTGGCAAGTGCGACTCTTCCCGGATTTTCTGCTACAGAAATTAACGAAAAAAAATATATCGACGGTGGCGTTCATGATAACATCCCCTTCGCGATGGCAAAGAATAGAGGTTACAAGAGAATTATTGTTTCGGATATTTCAGGATTGGGTATCAAGCGAAGACCTGAAATAAC
>DAOTGZ010000057.1:10151-13432 GCA_035447445.1 Spirochaetota bacterium
GAAGATGCGATGCAGCAAAGATTTAGTCTATAGTCTTGCCGATTGTGCCGCTTCGGCTCTTATTATTGAAAGGGTCAAGTTGTATCGCTTTGAAGATCTGATTAAGGAAATTGAATTAAAGGCCGCAAACGTTGATTTTAGAATCAAAAAGTTAAAGAAAGCTATAACAGGACGAGAACTACGATCATTGATTCGTCAAATTAAAAAAATATCAAAACAGGGTATAGGCTTGAGCGATATACAAAATTGTCCATGGTTTTATTACCGTATTGTTTCAGATATTGTACCCGAGCCTCTTAGACCAGTGTTGTTTTCATCAATTACAGCATTGTATCCGGAGACTGCATCATGTGCTCTGTTTTTAAAGATTATTGGGAAAATGTAAATTTGAGTAATGTCAACTGATAATGATTATGAAAAATTAACAGTATGTTTAAGGTTATTCATTACTAAGTCTGAAAACTAACTCGTAAACATTTTCCCTGCTCTCAATCAGGTGAGCATATCTGATTCCTGTATCAAGTACAATGTGTTTGTTTGAAAACGGATGATATTCCAGTACAAGCTCGCTTCCGGCTGATCTGCTGTAAAAAGAATTACTCTGATATGTACCGTAACCGTGATCGTAAAATCCGTTTAACTTGATTCTCTTTATATAAAACATTCTCCATATGTTAAAATTCGTGTTAAGAAGGGGCAGCGTGTAGTTAATACTTCCTTTGTAAAATTTTTCAAAAAACAGTTCATCATATCCTCTGGGATACAAAAAGCTTAACTGATATCTATAGTTGTTATCTTCACCATACTTATATCGGTCAAATTGATAAGCACCTTCAAAATAGAGGCTGTGGTGTTTAAATATGGATGGGAAATATAACTTCGAAAAGAGAGATATCTGTTCGCCAAAATAGTCTCCCTGTGGAGTATGGCGAAAGTTGGCCATAAGAAGTTGCCCCCATCGAGGATAAATATCGAGCAGCATTCCTTGTGTTGAGTGTGAAAAGAGTGCACTGTAGCTTACAGATGTCAACTGTCCGTCATCAATTGTACGCAGGTTGTTTTCCGTATGCGATTTATCAGATATCTCTGTGTATTGGGCATCGGTTCTCAGTTCAAAATATGTTGTATGAATCCCCCTTGAAAGATTTAGAGGCAGATATACATACCCGTAACCTGTAGATTCGCGCCAGACGATATTTTTAGTCCAGCTGTCGTCGAGAGATTTTGAACGGTCTCCATATATTCCGCCAATTCCAAAAATCGGGTAATAACCGCGATACTCCAAGTTTCCCCTAACAGAACTGGTTTTTTCATTGTAGTTGTAATGGTAACCTAACTCGGTGGAGGTGGTTTCAAGTACATCAACAGAATATAGAACAAGCCCCAGTCCATAGTCTCCAATCGGGCTCCAGGAATAGATATTAATCGAATTTAAAGCAGGAGAATAATCTTTTGAAGCATAATCTTTTTGCGGTACATCTTCTGCTATGCTTTTGCCGGCTTCCTGATCGATCACCGGCTTAAAGTAGTCTATTCTCTTTACAACGGTATTTTCTAAAGGAGTCCATTTCGTCGGATCAATTTCAAGGCTTTTAGCCTGATGTCCTTTTACTGTGTAGTCGGAATAGTAGAGAGTGTCTCCCGCCTGATTAACCGATGGCAAGAATGCACCGTATCTCGCAGAAACCACCTGATAGCGTTTTGTGCTATTTAGGTCAACCGCGTAGATATTGTTGATTCCGGAATAGTCTGATTGATAAAAAATATAATTTCCGGACGGATAAGGGGTAGTAATATTCTCATCATGTGTGTAGTCAATTACAGTACTAAACGTGCCGGTATTGGCATTAAAATTTAAAAGAGAGGTTCCCCTATCGTCAAGGGAGCAGACGGCAATGTTTTCCCCATTATCGAACCACGAGGGATCAAAAAGAAACGAATTATCTGGTGAGTCTTTTCTCAAGATTATTTTTTTAGATGCTGAATCAATTATGACAAGCGAACATTCTCTTCGTGAGTTAAACTCAACAGCTGCAATTTTTTTTCCGTCTCTGGATATTGTTGCCGAAATGAATTTTCCTTTTGGAAATAGCCTTTGTGATTTTTTACTTTTTAAATCATATACATTGATCGAGGAAAAACTTCTGTAATCCCATCTCGCATCTGGTAGAAGATCTGTCCATACGGCCTTTCCCCCTCCGAAGGAGACAGTTCTTTCATTGTTTCTGGCGCCTGAAAAAGCGGGACCCGAGGATATCTGTTTAAGGAACACCGGACTTTTGCCGCTGATATCGACAATACCGGATAAAGAGTCTTGACCAACTTGTATTGCATAAAGGTGTCCATTATATTCGCCTATCTGGGTTAAACTCGTCCAGCGTCTAGATTTTACGTTTGTTAGTTGTCTGGATTCTGTAAATTCGAGGCCTTCAAGCTGTTCTTGCCATTTTTGCCTTAAGTCGTCATAGGTTTTTTGATACAGTTTGTTAATATTTGTTTTATCACCTGTGTTACGGGTTAGTGAGTAGTTGAAATGGTCAAATCTGATAATATTGCCACCCATGTCTTTGAATGTATCGTTCCACAGCATTGAGCCATATTCGCGTCGACCATATGTTGTCATGTGATAACCCAATACATAATGGTTTGCTATGGGGTAATTGTCATTGTAAGAACCCATATAAGAACGGTAGTAGCTGTAGCGATCTTCACGTCGGTTCGACAGCTCGTTTGTTCTGACAAACATGTCAAAAGAGGGCTGTCTTCCTCGGCCACCGTTTGTGAGAGTTGTCTCTGCAAGAACAGCATCTCCTTCCATAATCCATGAAGGAACAAAGGCTACCGCGTAAATAGCGGCTCCGATATCACCAAAAACGTACCAAGTAATTTTACGCCCGCCACTGTTAATGGTGTTAAGCTGGCTCATATGTCGTATTTCGTGAACCGAAAGAGCAGTAAACCATTCGTTTGCAGCGAATTGACCAGGTGTGTTGTAAAAATGCGATTTGTATGGAGCATAAAACACCGAGCCATTTGCTTCGGCGCTTTCAGAAATAAGGACTATCGTTGTGCGCCTCCAGTCGCTTTTCATGGTTTTGTTATGGTGTTTCAGATAGTGTTCAGCAAGATTCGCAACTCTTTGAGCGTCCTCTTCTATGTCCGGGTTGTAAATTATCTGAAAATTTTCAGTATCTATTGATTTCCACTTAAGAGAATAGGGGTGTCCCGCTTCAAGATTGTGAAAACATAAAAGGAACGTACAAAAAATTGTAAATATGATC
>DAOTGZ010000058.1:0-13329 GCA_035447445.1 Spirochaetota bacterium
ATAGACACTTAAACCATGTTGCCCTCTGGAACATGGTAATTTTTCGAAGTTCCCTGATGTTTATCTAAAATATAGATTTGGTAATTTTATCATTAATCAACTCTATTTCAGCCAATTTTTACTGTCAAGTCACAGAAATATGACCAAAATTAGTTAACTGTTAATAGTAGTTAGCTTTAACACCCTGCGGAAGAACAGGCAAACCTTTTTTATAAAGATGCGACGTGTCACCCACGTTTAGCGCCCTGGGAACCGCGATACCCTCGAGACGCTCCTCGAACAGTATGGTTGTTACAGATGTTGTAGGCAACCAAAAACTGCTCCAAACGAGCTGATAAGGAATCGATAAAAGATAAGATAAATAGGCCAAACCGAAACCGTTATGACAAAAAAGAAAAATTTTTCTTTCTGACCTTTCTCTAATACGGTAAATTGAATTCGCATCTTTTTCATAACCCAGTGTTGCAAGAAATCTGTCAGAACTTTCGGCCAATGATTCAAAAGCATCACTGATTTTTGACTCATCCGGGGTTAATCCGGAATATAGAGAGCTGTCATAATTACCGTCAATAATTTTATGATATATCTCGCCAGGAATATCCCAAGCAGCTACCCGGCCCATAAAGCTTTCAGGAATCGTCAGAAAATTCCACTCTCGAGCCCAATCCAATATTTCGGCTTTAAGACCAGTCTTATTTTCCGAATGCCAAGCTGTTCTTTTAGCACGACCAAGAGGAGAAGCATAAAGAAGATCAGGTTTTTCGTCAGCAATACGCTCGGCAAGAGCCTGTGCCTCAAGCTCACCTTGAGAAGTTAATATATCATTCTGATAGTCGGGATCCCCATGACGGACAATATAAAGACGCATCGATACCTCTCGATATTTTAATAATTATCAGGCGGTTCGTTTTTTATTGAAAAGACGATTTCTATACTTAACCCGCCTTCATTTCGAACCGAAAGTGTACCGTTAAGCTGTGACTCAACAATACTTCTTGCAGTTAGAAGACCAACAGAACCCATTTGAGTCAAATCAATTTCTTTAGAAAGCCCACGTCCATTATCTGAGATATTTAGCACTACAACATTATTTTCAGTTTTTTTTAATGAGATCACAATCGACCCCTCTTCCCCCAAACCAAACGCATGTTTATATGAATTAATAACCAGTTCGTTTACAACCAAACCTAATGCAAGCGCGGTATCCATGTTTATATTGAAACTTTGACAACTTACATCGGTTGTAATTTTCGAGGTTTCACCCGAATAAAACCCCTGAATTAGCTTAATCAGTTCGTTCAGATATTCACTGATGTTTATTAAAACCAGACTGCTTGATTGACATAGTTTTTGATGAACAAGTGCCATGGACTGTATATACGAGACAGTTTTCTTTACTAACCCGTGGACAACTGGCTCATTAATCTTGTCGGACTGCAATAGAAGATATGCAATTATTACTTGCATATTGTTTTTCGTTCGATGATACAGTTCTCGTAAAAGAATCTCCTTCTCTTTTAACGACTGTCTAATGCGATTACGCCCCGCTACATCATCCGTTATATCCCGGCATAAAGATATTATCGATACCGTGTCACCGCTTGAATCAATAATGGGTGTGTTTATCCAATCACATACTATTATACTCCCGTTTTTTTTAATGTTTTCATTAAGATTATATATAGAATCACGACTTCGTGATAACTTATTCCAAATTGAAGATAGTTTTTCCCGATCTGCCGGCTGAACCATAAAATCGCCGTTTTTACCCAAAACATCGCCCTTACTGTATCCAAAAATTCTCTCGCAAGCAGGATTCCATTCAATTATTGAAAAATTCATATCCCACTCGATTATTCCCAGTGGTGTTTCAAGCAGATGAATTCTTAATCGTTGCTCCATACCGGCAAGACTGTTTTCAGCCATTATACGCTGTTTTATTTCCCGCCTGAGTCTTCTTATCCAAAAAAGCATTAGCAAAATAAGAACAGACATTCCCAGAGCCGCTCTTATCAGATTTACATAATTGAAGCTGTATTCGTAACGTACAGCGACCCATCTGTTGTAAATTTTCTTACGCTCTTCAGGTGAAATTGAATCAAGAGCCTTCTGAATTATGGTAAGCAACTGAGGCCAATCTTTGCGAACCGCCATGGACATTGAATATTTATAGGGTGTTTCGCCGGCTATTTTGAGCTTGTACATATTATTTATGGCAATATAGTAACCAACAACCAGCATATTATCAATTAATGCAAATACCTGGTTATTATCCAGAAGATTCAAGCCCTCCTCGACACTGTTTACATAAACCAGGTTAATATCCGGAAAATCCTGTTTCAAAAGTTCTGCAGGAGCATAATTCCTTACCACAGCTATTTTTTTACCGTTTAGTTCCCCGAGGTGCGAAACATAGGCTACACTAAAATGTGTTACTATAACCGTCGGTATCTCGATATAGGGCTCTGTGAAAATCAGAAAACTCTCTCTCAAAGGAGTAGGCCTTACACAAGTAGTCATATCAATAGCATGGCTCTGAAGTTTTTTATAAGCATTCTGCCAACTGATTCCCTTAATCCTTTTGAATTTAATACCTGTCCGCTCTTCAACAAGCCTAAGATAATCGGCCGAAATTCCTATGTTATCTCCAAAATCATCTGCGTACTCGACTGGTGGCCAGTTAGCATCCGAAACTACAGTTATTACAGAATGTTCTTTTATAAACAGCTTCTCTTCTTCTGTCAAATCGAGCTTATTTGCAAAAGCTTGACAGTTTAAAAAAAACAAGATCCAAAGTAGTAAAAGATAAAGATATCGCATTATTAAACCCGACAATTATATTTATAAAAAAATTTTTCGCAAGTTCTCTTGCTGATCGTCCAGCACCACTTTGAAAACGTAAAAAGATGCTAGGTTGTTCGCAGATGCAAAACAGTATCAACTTAACCAAGTTGCCGGCATTAATCAACTGCACATCCTGATATCCTAATGTTTTTTATTTGACTATTAGCCATTATCTGCTTAATATTTTAATTCAGGTTAATTTAGGGTTATCATGTAACCGTTAATCAGCATAGAGACCGCTTTTTTGCAGAAAACAAGGAGTTACTTTTATGGAAGAAAAAAGGAATTATGAACGTGTAGGGAAAAAACTTCGTGCGGAGGTTCATGTTGATGACGGTATGACTTTCAGCGCATCGGTGGACATAAGCATGGGAGGAGTCTTTATATCAACCCCTGAGCCTCTTCAAGAGGGACAACATGTAGATCTTGCCATTTACGCGTCAAACGACGACCCTGTAAATGTGAGTGGCAATATCAAATGGACCAGAGATGAAACCGATGACAACGTGGCTGGCATGGGTATTCAGTTTACAGATATGACAGAAGGTGATAAAACAAAAATCAAGGAAATAATAGCAAACTATAACTAAGTCAGACTGTCTGGCATCGCAAATCTTTACGGTGCCAGACACACAATAGATGTAAAATTCACCGTCATCGGGGATTATCGGGACTCTTGTCCATACCTACAAGAATCATCGCTCCGATGATTGAAATAGTGTAACTTACACCGGAATAGCGTTTGTAACGAGCTAAAAGATGCCTCTTCTCTCTTTCCGCCTGTTCAATTTTATTTCGAGTACGGGTTATGGCTCCTTTCATGCCCCCAGATGTCTTTTCTGCGAGCTGCTGCCGGTCAAGAACTTCACGAAGCTCATTAATCTGTTTATTATATGATTCATTCACCTTTTCAATTTCTGGATCGATCTGAAGATCAAGGTTTTCTTTGATGTCAAAAACCTTGTCGGCGATCTTGTGTTTTAAACACTCGACGGCCATTGAAAACAGCTCCTCACTAAAAGGTCTTAGACGATTGACGCTCTCTTCAAGCTTATCTTCCGAAATTTCAGTTACAATATCCGGCCTTAGAAGAAACTGATCCTCTGTCTCTTCAATGTCAAAAGAGTCAAGCCTGTTGTTAAAAGAAACAAAAACTGGAACATATTCTGACATAGCTGAAACCGATTTAAAACGCACTTCGAAAGTAAATACCATACCTTCGAAATTTTTATCAGCAGATATCACCTTAAGTGACGTGAAGCCTCCAAAATCTGACGAAAGAGCGCAATCTATTGCCGAATCAACAACAGAATGCCCGAATGCCAGAAATTCGGAGCCGGAATTGCTCAAAGCCAGATCGGAATCGAACGTACCGCGCATAACAGAGAATCCGGCCTCATCTGATACACGTATATTGTAAAAATTATCCTGCTTCAACGGATTGAAAGGACAATCTGGAAATTCCGAAGCGTATCGAACCATAAAATGCTCAAGTTGCTCGTTGGAAAAACGTCTTTCGGTCTGTGTTATTCTATAATACTCATCATAGTTAAAATCCATTCTTCGCGTAAGAGTCAAGGAAGATAGTTTCTCAAAACTCTTCTTTGCCCTTAAAACCGAAGAGTCTAGCATTTCCATTGACTCTTTTTTACTGGTTAGACCGCTTCTTATTTTCATAAACAAAGATCCGAGATTAAGCTCATCTTCGATCTGACCAAGCATGATATCGGGTGGCCCTATTGATTCCTCAAAAAGATGAAGTTTGTGCTCAAGGACATCTAGGACTCTTTCGGCAACGGTATCTTTTGTAGCAAAATTATAGATAAATACATCATCCTTTTGGCCAAAACGATGTAAACGACCGATACGCTGTTCAATCTTGAGGGGTGACCAGGGTAAATCATAATTAAACAGCACATTGCAAAACTGCATATTTCGCCCTTCACCGCCAGCTTCGGTGCAAATCAAAACTTCTACATCTTTTTTGAAATTGTCAATGGCTCGCTCTTTCGCATCTTTATCCATTGATCCGTTAAAAACTTCCACATTTAAACCAGTTAATATTTTTTTTAGATAATCCTGAGTGGTTTTAAACTGCGTAAATATAAGAAATTTTTTACGCCCCTCTTTTTTAAGACCGCTAATCATTTTTTTTAGACGATCACCTTTTTTGTTTCTTGTAATCGCCCCTGAAAGTTCTATAAGCCTCTCAAGAATTTGTATTTCGATACGAATTTCTTCTGCTGTCTTTTGAACTGTTGCGTCACACAGACTGCCTTCATCTTCAAGATCATCGCAAAGATCGTCAAATTCTATTGAATCATATTCGACACAAGCTTTCAGATAACGATCAGCACGGTCCAGTTTTGCCTCTAGCGAACGTTTCCGATTGCATAAAGCGCAATGAAGTGCATGTGAAGATGAATCAAGTAGTTTCTGAAACACAGTCATTATAAACCCAACAGCCCTGTTTTGAGTCTGCATTGCCCGGTTAAACTCCTCCGCTACATAGCGGCTTGTCTCATCGTATAGTTCACGCTCTTCTGGATAAAGGTCAAACCTGATAGTTCGGGCATGGCGTTTTGTAAAACCGCCAATCTCGTTTTTTGTGCGCCGCAAAAGTACTGTTGAAAGCTTTTCCTTAAGAGTTGAGAGATCGGCATCCGCAGAACAGTATTCATTATAGAAACTCTGATACGGGCCAAGCAGATTTTTATCAACGAGTTTTACTATATAAAAGAGCTCTTCCAACTTGCCCCGAAAGGGTGTCGCAGTCAAAAGAAGCAACGCCTTGGTTCGTTCGGAGAGCATCTCGGCGGCAGTATATATGATCGTACTGCTATTCGCGTCACGACGCAACCTATGAGCCTCATCAAATATTATGGCGTCCCAACTGGTGGCAGCCAATTCATCCCGAAACGCGGGATTTTTAATAAAATCAAGAGAACAAATAATCTTCTCGAAACTGTTCCAGGGATTTTCACCAGGACCTAATTCACGCCTTCGCTTTTCCAGCACCTTTCGGTCAAGAACCTCAAAACTCTCTCCGAATTTCTCTTCCATTTCAAGCTGCCACTGAACAAGTAAAGATGCGGGTGCCGCGACCATTATACGCCTATAGTTATAGCGATAGACAAATTCCTTAATGATTAAGCCTGCTTCTACTGTTTTGCCCAGACCGACTTCATCGGCAAGAATATAGCGCTGATTAAGTGTATTTACCACAATGTAAGTAGACTCGACCTGATGAGCCAAAATCTTGGTACGAGAGTTAGAAAGTGAAAGCAATTTATTGTTGGCATAGGCCAATTTAAGAAGATAAGCCTCATTTTTTAGCTGAAATCTGGGATCAGGTCGCAACTGCCCATACTTCAGAAGACCTAAAACTCTATCCACACCCTCTATACTGGTATACGGATCATGTTTTTCGACTGTTTTTACATTTTCGGAATATACTTCAAAGAGATCAGCAGCCTGATCTTCAATTAATCTGTTGTCCACTCGTAACCATAACTCCGGGATATTTGTATATTACTCTTAATTGTTCTATTTGAATTGAAAGAAGACAGCTATTATCAGATAATTCTGGATTAAAGGCTATACATGCCGGTCTTATGTCAAATAGTGTAGTTATTTCCCTGATGCAACTGTTTTTCCTGTAATTGTTGTCAAAGAGAGTTAAATTGGATAACTTAGTTAAAGACCGAACAAAGTGATTTTCTAGTAGAACTCAATAAGTACGCAAAACAGGGATAAAAAAATGTTAATAAAAAGTGTCATGACGATACTATTTTTTTTACAGATAACACTGTTCGCAGAATCCGCGACCTATCTTTTTTTGCCAAATAGTTCCAACTTCAGTATCGCCATAAGTAATAACAGCTACCAGATCATTGGCACCGCATCATCGGCGGAAAGAAGCTTTAATAATGCGATCAAGCAGGCTACTACTGGTGAAAGGATATCAATAATTGGCCTTGATCCTGCCGGTAAAGCTGTAGCTGAAAAGATAGATACCCTTATACAGGAGATCTCTCAAAGGTCTGTAAATGCCAGGGATTGGAATTCTTATCTTCACTATTTAGATGGAATAGTTTCACAAATCTCCGATACAGTAAGAAGAATACACCTGCTTGGTGTAAAGGCCTCTAATGGAATAATGGGAGAACTGGAAAGAGAAATAATCCAGTCAGAAATTGATATCTTGATCTCTTCTATTACTAGCACGACCAATTACGCGACATTTAATAAAAAAAAGATAGAACTGCCCGTTAATCCGGAAGCTCTGGGACTTACTGGTATTGATGTTGTTAACAATCCGGCAGCAACCGTCGGTATTGCCGATGAAGCGCTTGCAAAGTTAAATATAATTCGATCGCGTAAAGGAGCACAATCACGTATGCTTGAGATGCGGATTAAAGGGAATAGCCTTAGATTTATTCACATGACGTCGTCCTATTCTGTTATCAGCGATACAGATATGGTCGAAGTTTCAACAACGCTAAATCTCAGCAAGGTAAGATTACAAAACGCGCACGGTGTACTTTACAGGATTACCAGACTATAAATGGATTTTTTTAAGAAATATAGCTTTTTTTTGAAAAATTAGAAAATTATCAATTAATCAGGATTATTCTGTTAGATTTTTATTATCAGATATTTAGTATAAATATCGTTTGATAGTATGTTATTTAGAAATAAACCCTCATGGGCATCGTTATCGATGCCCTTTTTTTATAAGTCATTTCAAATACAAAAACCCGCCCATGCTTATTAAAAACCTTTCTGAAAAAATCTTTGACCTAAACAATATTGCTTTTTGCCTTTTGTTGCTTTCAAACACAATCTCGCTTTAATACACAATAATTTAATTGACGTAAACTTCAAAAAAAAATCAAATCGGCAGAAGGATTATTCAACAACGTTTCTATATAACCAAACAGGAGCTTTCGGATGCCAGAAACACCAAAAAGAATATCCGTTATACGCAGATACAGATTATTACTGTTTATTGTTCCTGTCGCCATTATTCATATTATTTTAGGCCAACACTTCTTAAATTACAGAAAACCCTTTCACCTATTTCCTTCCGCAAACAGATCAGTTATATCAACAACTCAAAACACAGAGGCGGGGATGGCTTCAATACTCTGGTTTCAAAATAACTCATACAAGGCAGAAATAAGCTATGTGCTCAGTAAAGACCCACTCCATAACCAGGAAGGTACAAGACCCCGTGCCGGTCTTATTTTCAGTAACCCTGACCGTTCGTTTATTGACCTATCAAATTATGAAAAGATTAATCTTAATCTTTTTACCAAAGAATCGAAATCTGTAGAAATCGTTTTGCGAATATTTTTACCTAACTTTACAACTCTTGGAAACGAAATGACTTATCTTCATCTCAAGTATTATCTGCCTGTTACAACGAATTTGACTCGTTTTTCAATACCTTTAAGTAGATTTGATATCCCGGAATGGTGGCTAACTATCAATAAACTATCCAGATATGATTCTGTAATTAATGTTGACCTTTCTAAAGTCCAGGATATTGTCCTTACAAACGATGAAAAGCATCCATTTGATATTAATTCAAAAATCTCTGTAACGTCTATCTGGTTTTCACCAAAAGACTGGGATTATAATAAACTTTTGTTTTTTTTATTACCGATTTATCTTATTATCACCGTTTTCTTTGTAGCCAAATACAAGCGAGTACTATCAAAACCTGGACTAAACAATATATTTTTCAAGAAAATTCAAATTCAAAGCCGAAATCAACCGGATCCTGATTTTTTGATAGATTATATTAAAAATAATTCTTCCGAATCCAATCTCTCACTCGGAACCATCAGTAGCGCAACTCTTTTCCCGGAGAAAAAGATATCTGTTATAGTAAAAGAAAAAACCGGTATGAATTTTTCAGACTATTTGAAACATTTACGTATTGAAAAAGCTAAAGAGCTTTTGTTAAATTCTGACGATAAGATTATAGATATAGCTTTTAACTCTGGATACAACACAATAAATAATTTTAATTTTTATTTCAAGGAAGCGACCGGAACAACTCCAAAACAGTTCAGAAAGGTATACAAGAACAAAAATGGCAATAAAACATATTAAAAAAATTTTAATTCCTATAGTTATCACAACTACGGCCATAACAGCGGTTATTAGTCAAAAAAACCTACAGGTTTTCCCAGCTGTGAATACAGTAATCTCTTTTTACTGCGACCAGCTAAATAAAGGCAATACCGAAATACATTATGCCGAAAGTAACGATAAACATGCCTTAATAACATATACACCCCGAGAAGGCTTCGTTACTCCCTACGCGGGTATTGGTTTTACCACTAGGCATAGAAACGCCCTTTGGGACGCTAGTGAATATGATTATATAAATATCCAGGTAGAGACCACCAGATCAAGAGCCCTACGCCTGTTTATTTACACACATATAGATGGAATCTCAAAAAAAGGGAATGTACACTCGTATCTATTCAATTTGCAAGAAATTCCCGTTTGGAAACAGGAAAAAAACTACCAGATAAAACTTACCGAATTTAACGTACCTGAATGGTGGTACAACATGAACAATATTGTACCAAACGACGAGAAAGTTTACAGAGATTATTCAAAAACTAGAAGCATAGAGATTCAAAACGGTACGATTGCCCAACTTGACTCCAAAGATACGATAGTAGTAAAAAGAATTTTTTTCTCTCGATCAAAAAAAAACATACTGATATACTGGTTTGCAGCCAATTTTATATATCTACTTATTTTTTTATCGATACAATATTTCAGGAAAAAAATGGATAGGCCTGCGGCAGCTAAACGCAACGTTTCGGAAAAGGAGAGAGAAGAGCTGGAAAAAATAACAGACTATATCGGAAACCACTATATGGATAGCTCTCTTACCGTAAACATGGTATCACAAGCCACAGAAGTATCCGCTTATAAGGTATCTATTCTGTTGAAAGAGGAGTTTACACTCTCCTTTTCACAATATTTGAATACGATAAGACTTACTGAAGCCAAAAGACTTTTACAGACAACAGAATTAAAAATCTCGGAAATTGCGTCAATGACCGGTTTTGGCTCTATAAACCACTTTAACAGAATTTTTAAGCTTACTGAGAACAGAACACCGGCAGAATACAGGCAATTTAATTCCTAATCATGTAACTAATTTATAACTAAGTCAGTTTTTGTATTCAAGAACCGTTTTTCTTGGATAAAACCCCATTTTTTTGTAAAACCCAAATACCGACTCATGCCCTTCTGCAACGGTAACCTGATAACGGTTACAATCTGCTGACCGGAACCAGGAGAGAGCGTTGTTTACAAGTTTTTCACCAAATCCGTGTGATCGATACTCTGAATCAATAAACAACGACTGGATATCACCTATCTCATTGGTTATTGTAGATATACAATAACCAATGATTTCGTCTTTAATTTGCACAATTTCGATACGAATATATTTATCTTCAATGGATTCAAAGGCCTTTATACGCTGATCAAAGGTAAAAGATTCGAAATAGTTTTTGAAATTTACAGAATCATTGTAGTGGATTTTGTTCAGCTTTTCCCAAAGTTCACGTATTAAAGAAAATTGCTGTTTATCAATTAAGCGAAATATGGTTTCCATATTATACTCCTATTTTTATGTTATTTGTTGATAAAGAATATAAACTCTTCGAATAGATCCCTTACCCAAGTATCAGTATTAACAAAATTTATAATATTGACCTTAAATAAGCTGTAACACATTTTAATGGAACATCAAAAGATTTGTCTCCATTAATTACCAGATGGGAATACCTTCGTAATGGATAAATGTCTGATTCGAAATATGGTTCCGCCTGATTGTAAAACTTGTGATTAATAAATGAATCGTCGTGTTTCATAATCTGTGAATATATTTTATAACGTCTCTTATATCTTGTTTGTAAATCCGTATCAATAAAAATATTTAATGTGCTACTGTTTACAAGCTTCTTATCAACAAATGAAAAAATGCCTTCGACTATAAGAACCCGACAGCTTTTTATACTCATGATCTTTGAACGGCTATGCGTTTTAAAATCGAAACATTCAAGTTGAAAAGCCTTCCCACGCTGTATGAGGTTTACAGTCTCAAAAAACAACTCATTATCGAACGCGGCTGGGGTGTCAAAATTATAGTCGTATAGATTGCAATTTTGAGGAATTTCTTTATAAAAAAGATCTGTTGACAAGCAATCACAACTAACACCACTTTCGACAAGCATCTGTTTTAACCGTTCAGAAAATGTACTCTTTCCCGAACAGCTTCCCCCATTAACAAGTACAAGCATTTACAACCGTCCAATATTACATTGAATTTATTAGCATTCAGATATTTAATTTGACATTATTAAGAAACCATTGCAAATTTTAAAAGAATTTTATCATGAATCGAAAATCACAATAAAAAACTCATTACAATTTTGACACAAGGAGTTAAAAATGTCAACATCTGAAAACACTCTCAGCCTCTCTTCTGTGCCCAATATTTTAACAGAAACCGCTCTAATCGCAATAGCAATCGCGCTTCCAGTTGTGATGCACCTTATTCCCGGTATAAACGTATTCGCGACACTTCCCATGCACTGGACAATTTTTATTGCAGGACTACTTTACGGCTGGAAAGGCGGATTGATCGCAGGAGTATCAGTGCCGACTTTAAGTTTTGCGTTAACCGGAATGCCCGTTCCCTTTGTACTTCCATTAATGACAGTCGAGCTGTCTCTTTATGGTTTTGTAACAGGTCTCTTGAGTGAAAAGACTATGCTTAACCGCCACTTGATAGTTCTGATTTCAAGTATAGCTGGTCGTGCCGGTTTTGTTATACTGGCACTACTTTTAAGCCGAACTGATTCGGCCACACAATTTGCGATAAACTCTTTTGCTCCCGGCATAATAGCTGCTTTTATAATCATTGCTTGCACCCCTGTTATTTCAAAAATTGCAGCCAAGAATTTAAGGTAAAAAAGCTATCCCCGCCATTAAGGCGGGGAATTGTCACTTTTCAAAACTGTAACAGCGGCTCCAAGCAAGCGACTCTTGCGGCTTGAGATCTATTTCAATGAAAAATTCAGGACTTATGACATGTTTCATTCCCCAAAGAGCAAAACGAGATACATTAAATTTTTCTTCACAGCCTACAGATATCCCTGACTCCTGATGTGTTAATTTCCAATGAAATTCACCCGAATCATCTATTTTTTCAGTGGCGCAGTAAAGCCATGAATCAGGCGCCCCATCCGGGCTTATAGAATTTTTTCCATGCTGAACAACACCTTTGGACTCACTAAGACGAACCTCTCGATTCATGCTTAACAAATAACTTGCATCAACAGGATTCTCCCCAAGTTTTAAGAAATTATGGCAATATTCATTGGTAATTATTCTTTTCTCTCCGCTATTTTTTAAACTGGTATCTATAACAAGATGGTTTTCATTGATACTTATAGAGCGGTCTAGAATCCAACCGTAGCCGTTAAGTATCGGTGATTGCTGAGAAAAGTGTACATTTTCGTCCTGTTTGACTGAAATATCCACAGGCTTTATCTCGTAATCATGGAAAAAATCGTAATCATCTTGAGACTCTCTTTTAAGAAATCCCACACCTATTTTAGGGAAAAATTCACCCGGCTTTGCCTCATCGTATCCGACAGCCTTATTGATGCCAAATTCAAAGGTCAGGCCAGTTCCCTCGGTTCCCAAATTGTCACCAGTTGCCTCTTTAGAGCAAAAATTCACATTATCATCAAGAATAACGCTGCTTACTATTGCCCCCCAATCAAAGCGGGAACGACGATAAACACTGCCTGGTCGTTGTAGGGTAACAGTTAATCTTTTATTTTTAATTATCACGGAAATCTCCTTTTACTCGATTTGAAATGTTTAATTTTATCCCAAAAAAGACACTATTTTGAAAAGAAAACTATAGCACAAGAAATAAAGCAGCATGCAATAATCCTTAACTAATTTTTGAAACAATACGATAGTAATTATATGAATATAGTTAAAAAAACTCTACTTATAATGCTTTTTGTACTGACATCGTTTACAATTGTTTCTGAAGATTATCAGTACGATTATTTTTCGGGAGATGATCCGGACCGGCAAAAATATGTTCCTTTCTCGGATTATATACCCAAAGTAAGAAAGCATTATCAGACAGTACCACATTATCTCGAAGATTATTATCTTCTTTATGGCATGAAACAGCACTACAATGAAAACTCGTTGCGGAAAAACATTGCGATGTTGCAAACAGCAATGGAGTGCAAGTTTAGACACCCCATTTACGCACTATGCAAAATAGAAACCGAAGACGAATACTATAAATACAGAAACCTTATGTTTATGCATCTGAACCTGCTTATTATGCGCAATCATATGAAAATCGCAGTCAGGTATGACAAGCAAACAATACGGTTTTACGATGCCGAT
>DAOTGZ010000059.1:0-12981 GCA_035447445.1 Spirochaetota bacterium
AATCTATATATCGATGATAAATGTAATCTTTGTGGCACATGTGCACTTGTGTGTCCCGTTGACAATATCTCGGTGACAGACAGTGTTAATTTCAATCATAAATGTGAATCATGTTTCGCCTGTCTACATAACTGCCCTCAAAAAGCGATACACCATAAAAAAGAGAAAAGTTCATCACGTTACAGGGAAAAGAGCATTTCCCTTAACGATATTATCGAAAGCAATAATATATAAATACCCGTGTAAGCGGGTATTTATATTAACATGTATAAACAAATTATATTACTATTTTGAAGCGTCAGCCTGTATTGCAGTAATTGCTGCAACGCCGACAATATCCTCGGCCGTACAGCCACGAGAAAGGTCGTTAACAGGTTTTGCAATACCCTGGGTTACAGGTCCATATGCTTCAGCTTTTGCCAAGCGTTGCGTCAACTTATAGCCGATATTACCGGCATCCAGATCAGGGAAAACCAATACATTACATTTACCAGCAACACTGCTCTCAGGCGCCTTTGCTTTACCAACAGAAGGTACAATTGCTGTATCTAGCTGAAATTCGCCATCCAAAGCCAGCTCAGGGTCAAGCTCTTTTGCGATACGAGTAGCCTCTACAACCTTGTCAACATCGGGATGAGCCGCAGATCCCTTTGTCGAATGTGATAGCATACCGACAACAGGCTCTTTCTGAAACAATAGTTTGAACGACTTAGCGGCGTTTATGGCAATATGCGCCAACTCTTCAGAGCTTGGATTTTGAACCATACCAGAATCAGCATAAATAAATCCGCCATCGGCGCCATAATCACAATTAGGTACTATCATAACGAAAAATGCTGATACAAGTTTTGTACCAGGTGCTGTTTTTAGAATCTGCAAAGATGGCCTTAGAACATTAGCTGTTGCGTTAATTGCTCCGGCAACCATACCATCCGCGATATCGCATTTCACCATCATAACACCGAAATATAGAGGATCATTAAGTAGCTGCTCGGCCTTTTCAATATCTACTCCCTTAGATTTTCTCAGTTCTACAAGTTTTTCGACAAGTTCTTTTCGACGATCATAGTTTTTTGGGTCAACTATTTGAAAATTATCTGTTGTTACTCCCTGTTCGGACGCAAGTTCAGCAATTTCTTTTGGGTCACCCAACACAATTACCTTTGCAATTTTTTCTTCAGTAATAAGGGCTGCCGCCTTAATGGTCCGGCCGTCCGTTCCTTCTGGAAGCACAATTGTTTTATTTAGAGACTTAGCTCTTTGCTTGAAGTTCTGAAGCATACTCATATATTATCTCCTTAATGTTTGATAATAGGGAACTTAAAGTCATCTTCTAACAATAGGATACTTCGAAAAATTACCATTTTCCAGAGGGTAACATCGTTTAATTGCCTATTCTCAAAGGAATTTTTAGCAAGTTCCTTGTTGACAAGTTAATTATTAGAAATTATCTATAGAATAATTAGAATGTCAAACTTTTTAAAGTCACTGTCTATAAACTCTAAATTTGGTCAATAATATAAATACAAAAAACCGCGACTTAAATAAGCCACGGTTAGACGATCAACCGATTTATTCGAAACCGGATTTGAATCAGATTAACAGGATTTATTTTGGAAGAACATACATGGAGATACTCATGTAATGAAATATACTCCCCGCCATTACAAAGAGATGCCAGATAGCGTGAAAATAAGGCTTACTGTCTTTGGCATAAAAGATGGTGCCGACACTATAAGCGACTCCTCCCAAAACCAGCAGCAATAATCCACCAGAGGGCAAAGCTTCCACAATATCCCTTATTGCAAAAATTATTACCCATCCCATACCAAGATACAATGCAAGGGAAAGCTTTTTGAATTGTCCAACATACTTAAATTTAAAGACAATTCCAATAATGGTAATACCCCATACGATACCGAAAATAACCCATCCAATAGTTCCGTTTATTGTTACAAGAACATAAGGGGTGTAAGAACCCGCTATCAAAAAATAGATAGATGTATGATCAAATATTTTTAGATAACTCTTCTTCTGTGAGTCTTTGGCAAAATGATAAAAAGTCGATGCGCAATAAAGCATAACAAGTGACGCTCCATAAATTGACATCGAAACTATACGCCATGGATCACCTCCTATTGCAGCACCGACTACCAAAAAAACAAGCCCGGCTATACTTAGCAGGGCTGCAGTTCCATGTGTTAAAAAGTTAAAAAATTCTTCTTTTGATGTTTGAGAACGTTTAATTTTTTTTTCTGTTTTCACCGTTTAATCAACCTGTATTCCGCATGATGCGTATCTACAGTATGTATTATTTCTATCTTCAGATTTCTTTTATCCGTATTATCAAAATAGAAAAAATTTGGTCTGGGCTGATCTATGTTGTTAACTTTAACATAACGATCATTCTTCTCATCCAAAACATACTTTTCGATACGTAATAGATGACTGTTTGGTTCGGTTGTGGTTGCAAATTTTTTTATTTGAGATTCCAGACCAATTTCGGTTCTACCCACTTCTATTTTATCAATAAAAACACGGTAATATGAACGGCGATCATTTTCAGGATCCATAATTCCCGTATCTCGCACCACAATTTCTACCTGGCCTGTGCCTGCAACAACAGTATCTTCTTGTACAACAGCCGGTTCCTTAACTGGAGCGCTTTTACAAGACATAACTGTTAAAACTGCCAAAACCAATACTATTCTTTTCATCGTAACCCCTGATTTCATATTAATATTAATCATCACTAATTCACCGTTTCAATAATATAAGGCTTGTCAAACACAGCCTCTTTTGCGTCAATAATGAGATACGCACGCTTATCGACAAGTTCTGTAATTTCAAGAACATTACCATCTTTCAGTTCATAACTGTTTATTACATATCCAAGATTATCAGTAACAGATATTTCAAAATGGGCCTGTTCTACACCTGTAATCCTTATTATCTTTTCGGCTCGCAACTTGGTTTCAATCAGATAAAAGTCACGATCACCTTTGTATGAAGAGTAACCATACATAATCTCTTTATCTATAAAAGTCGCACGATCTTTTTCATCATTAGGCTCTAGCTCTACTGACTCCTGTTGAGCACTCTCTTTAACATAAAGTGAGTAATATTTTTCTGAATCGACCTCGCCAGAAAACGCAGTAACCCTTATATATAACTTCTCTCCAGTAAAGAAGGCTGGGAAATTTTCAGTCATACCCGCTTCATGATTGTCAATTTCAAATACTATATCACCTTCAGCATTATAGAGAGCCATACGGCCGTTAATTTCAGGAGTGGGTACAAGAGTAATATCAACAAATCCCGGTCTTGAAGGAATATAAACAAAGTAATCTTCGTCTCCTTCCGGGAATATGCGTCCTTTAATCATTGATCCCCTCAAGACATTTGCACTTTCAACACTATTATTTAACTCCATTTCGAATGAAGAGTCAAACTCCGATATGTTTACGTTCAAAGTATAAGGTGTATCATTGTTTGACGCAAAATCTTTTGCGTGTATCTCTATAATGTAATTACCGGCATCTGATAAACCTTGCCCGATTATGCTCTCTGCTGTTCCAATTATACCAACATCAGAGCTGTTAATCTTGTGACCTGATGGGTTATACATTGCTAAGACAACATCTACGCCGGGAACACCCGAAACAGAAATATCAGCAAGGTAACGCCCTGCTTCTTGTGAGCTAACTTTAAAACTGAAATAATCATATTCACGATACTGATTCTCGGATGATTTATTAAGTTTATTAAAACTTGGCGAATGGAAACCGGATATTGAATTTCCACTCGTTACGGGCGTAGCAAGTCTCGGTGTATCATTCGGCTCAAATTCAAAATTTTCATCTTGAACAAGTTCATCTATTAACAAGTAGTATTGTTGATCACTGCCCTTTTTCTCGTCCCTTTCTCCATGAGACACAACAATATAATATGTACCTGGTATTAAACCAAGACAAGGCATTTTTTCAGGAGACGATTTACGAGAATCATCAACTCTTTTTACTACGGTCTGTTTGCCATTTAAATCTCTGAAAATTGTTATCGAATGATTTATACCTTTAAGCTGCGAGAGAGAAATCGATATTCTTGTTTCCCTGTCAACATCCAGTTTGAAAAAATCCATATCTTCGGCACTTTCGATACTACCTGCAAAATTTTTACCAATTGTTACCGGAGTTGAAGTATCAAAACTATTATTGGGTTCATTTTCACTGCCATTTCTGCTGCAATTATAGATTGAAAAGATTAAAACCAAAAGAAAGATATTTTTTATTCTGTACAAATCGATACACTCCTGATACCATCAAACAAGAAAATTTATTACCGTGATAACTATTTTTTGAACTTTATTTAACGTCAACTCATAATTGCAATATAAAACACCATGATGTTACTTTTAAAGCCTGACAAAGCCAAATTATTGTTGAAATATAAGCCTATTGTATTCATTATAAGGTTGATTACTTATCCTGACGGAGATAATTCATTGTGATTACTGATAACAGTCGCGTGACCCTGCCCGGTTACCCACTTCCCTACGGAGCAACTCTTGACGCTAAAGGCACTCAATTTTCTATTTTCTCAAGTAACGCACTTTCTGTAACCCTTGTTTTATACGATGGAACAGAAACTGATTCACAATTTGAAGAATATAGGCTTGATCCGCTACATAATAAAACAGGTGATATTTGGCATATATGGATCGAAGGCGTCAAAGAGGGACAACTTTATGGATACAGAATAGACGGTCCATATTTCCCTGAAAAAGGACATCGATTTAATCGAAACAAACTTTTGCTTGATCCATACGCCCGAGCAATTACCGGAAACTCTGTTTGGAATATTGATGATGCGCGTGGATATGACTATACTCACGATACCGATATTTTTTCTACAAAAGACAGTGGCCCCGTAGTACCAAAGTGCATAGTAATAAACCATGACTTTGACTGGTTTGACCGTCCTTTAAACAGACCCATGCACGAAATGATAATTTATGAAACTCATGTTAAAGGGTTCACCTTTCACCCATCATCGGGTTCCGACTGCGGCGGAACATATAAAGCTTTAACTCAAAAAATTCCATACCTTAAAGAGCTCGGAGTAACAGCGGTAGAACTTTTACCCGTTCACGAGTTTGATATGAATGAAAACTTCAGGGTTAATCCTGAGACTGGCGAAAAATTAAAAAACTACTGGGGTTACAGTACAATCTCGTTTTTTGCTCCTTGCTCCCACTACTCCTCTTCGACCAAAAACGGATCTCAGATTTACGAATTCAAAGAGATGATAAGGGATTTTCACAATGCCGGAATAGAGATTATTCTTGATGTGGTTTTCAATCACACAGCCGAGGGAGACCATCGAGGTCCCACACTCTCTTTTAGAGGAATAGATAATACCGTGTACTATATTCTTGAAGAGAACAAAGCCATGTACAAAAACTTTTCAGGTTGTGGTAACACCTTTAATTGTAATCATCCTCTTGTCAGGGATTTTATTTTGGACTGCTTACGCTATTGGGTAATCGAGATGCATGTAGACGGTTTCCGATTTGATCTTGCATCAATTTTGGGACGTGCACAGGACGGCACTATTTTAAGTAATCCTCCCCTTATCGAAAGAATAGAATCCGATCCGATACTTCGTAACACAAAAATAATCGCCGAAGCTTGGGACGCGGCCGGTGCGTATCAGGTTGGTAAATTTCCTGGTCGGTGGGCCGAGTGGAACGGAAAATTTCGTGATGATATTAGACGATTTTGGCGGGGTGATGATAAAAGCGTTGGCGCATTTGCAACACGAATTAGCGGCAGCTCTGATCTTTACAGCCACAATAATCGATCTCCGCTTCATAGTATCAATTTTATTACCAGCCATGACGGTTTTACTCTGAATGATCTTGTCTCTTATACTCATAAACATAACCGAAACAATGGTGAAAACAATAACGATGGTGACAATCACAACCTTTCCTACAATTATGGAATTGAAGGTAACGAAGTTACACCTTTCATCGAATCTATAAGAACAAAACAGATTAAAAATTTTATTTTTACATTGCTTATCTCGCAAGGTGTTCCCATGATCACCGCCGGTGATGAGTTTAGACGAACACAGAAGGGCAATAACAACGCTTACTGTCAAGACAATGAAATATCCTGGATAGATTGGAACTTGATAGATAACAACCATGCAATATTTGAATTTGTAAAAAATATGATAACTTTCAGAAAAAATCATCCAGTTTTAAGGAAAAGACACTTCGCAAGCAGCGAAAATCCACAAGACGGAAATTCCGAATTCAGCTGGCACGGAACACGCCCTTTTTTGCCAGATTGGTCTGATAATTGCAAAATAATCGGCTGTATGCTCAATGGTGAGGCCGCCGTTTCCGAAAATAAGAAGAGGGATTCGGATATCTATTTTGTATGCAATGCTTCGCTTTTTAATTACCGCATCGAACTGCCCGAATCCCCATCGGGTCGGCAATGGAGACTCGTAACAGATACTGCCGATAAAGAACACACATTTTTTCCGGATGGCAATATTTCAGTGCTAACGGATAATATGTATCGTGTAAAAAAACAATCAGCAATACTGTTTATTGCCGACTAAAGTAATTATTTCAGTGTCAATTTTAATTACTGCCTAAACTCAAAGCGAAACCTATTTATTATTTAAAGTTTCAATTATTTATTTCAGGATTATAACGGTTTATGAATATATTACTGATTATATTATTACTCGCAATTTTTCTAATTCCTATTTGGATACTTTTTGGCAAACCATCATCTTCGAAAACTATTTCCGAATCCTCTAAGGACAGCTCCCTTCTTGATAAAATTGATTTTAAAGATTCCATGTCCGATGAATTTCCAGATGATTTGCCAGTACCCACCCCCAGATCCACCTCACCAGACGAAATAACAAAAATAGGATCCGACTTTAAACTACCTTTTAATTCGTCAAATATAATTTCACAAGATAGCCCATTCTCTATATATTCCGGAACTCTTGATAACGCCGACTATCACACTCAACACGGTGATTTCGCATCTGCCATTGATCTGTATGAGGGGCTTATACAACGCATAAGTGCGCCCGATATCAGAAAAAAGATTAATGAAAATATAGATTACTTAAATAACTATCAGCAGATTTCGGCAACACGCGAAAAGGAGCGCAGATTCAAGGAGGCAGACTCTGATTCTAATGAAATAAAACTATCGCTTGGTGGAAAAGATTATTCACCTCAGAATGTAAAAATAGATATATCTCCCACATCATTGAGCACAGATTTTAATATGGATTCCATTGTTAATTCAATTAACGATCAGATCACCAAACTTAATCCTGCCTTACAGCAAAGTTCTGAAAAAATTGATGAAATTATGCAATACAAAGATGAGCTTCAGCAATTAAAGTATGAGTTGCGCTCTCTTTACGATCTGAAAGAGGAATCACATCGTATACGCGAAGATAAGATTCGCAATGAAATAGAAGAATTGAAATCTGTCAGGGAAAGTCTTATTAAACCTCAAACTATAGCTGACAGCTCCAAGCAAGATAATGAAATAGAAAAACTTAAAAGCGAGATAGAAGAGCTCAAGCAAAAACAGGCTACGCAATCTTTACAAAAAGTTTCTTCACAATCAATTGAAGAAATCCATAAGATTGATGTTACCGGACTTCCTGAGCTGCCCGAGCATAGCATTAAAATTACCGATACTCCAGAGCCCAAAGAACAGAAAGTTAAAATTACTGAAATGCCCGACAAAGGAGAAATAGAGGCACTTAAACTCAAGGTCGAAAGCATATCAAACGATCTAACTGTAAGAAATCTAGACTCATCCGCAAATTCTCTTCATCAAAAAGAATTAGAAGAACTAAGAAACAAGGTTTCTTTTCTTGAAAATGAAAAACTCTCTGAAATTTCCAAGGAGAAGCAGGAAGAAAACAATTTGCTTCGATCTCAACTTGAGATTATGCAAAAACAGATGGAAGAGCTCAAAAACGGCTCAGATCAAGCAAAAGCATTACATGAGTTAAAGGAACGCATCCAGAATTTTGAAAATCAAAATCTTTCCAAATCCCTTGATCATGAACAGATGCAAAGAATTGTAAGTGAAATAGAAAGTCTATCTCAAAGTGCAAAACTTTCAAAAGATATAGAAGAAAAGATTGAAAAACTTATTCAAAACCAGTTATCATCTGGTCTTGAGGGAATTACTCATTCAAAGATTGACGAACTTACTTCTCAAATCAGCGATCTTAAAGGACAGCTTGCATCTGTGTCTTCACCAAATCAGACTATGCCCCCTTCGTCACAAGCACAACCCGCTACTTCTACATCGTTGCCGCAAGACTCATCAATTGATATTTCAAAAAAGAGTGATAAAGCTGATCAATCAAAACAGAATGGCCCTGTTACAACACAGGATACAAATCTTCAAATATCAGCAGAAGAAAAGGAAGAGAACAAGAAAGATGATTTTCAGACTCTTGAGGAGTACATTAATGGCCCAACTTATGAAGAGCCTTCTGAAGATGAAATACTAGACAAAATTCTTGCCGAAAGTGCCAAAAACAAAGAAAAGGATTATGAAATAAGGGGTACCGATGATTCAAAAGATATTTCAGATGATTTTGACCTTTCAAAGCTTTTCGCGAAACCATCTGCTATAGATACCAAGGATGAAGAATTTTACAATCAGTTCACGGAACGCAATAAACCGAGGGTAAAAAAAGAGCTGCCTATACTGCATGTGAGCTACCGTTTTGACAAATTACCCGAAATATCATCTTTGTCAAAAGAGAGCAATGTTATAGCTACAACATTTTACAAATACAAGGATCTTCTTGAAAAAGCAAACGAATATATTAAAAGACGTAGAGTAAAAGATGCCTTAAACTATTATCAGGTTGTTATGGATCAGGATATTCCAGACGAATTTAAAGTCATGTTAAAGCAGAATATAGATGATCTTAAAGAATACCTTGAAAAATACATGCTTAATATGTAACAGGATATTTGAAAAAATTACAGCTCACAGTATATATTAACTTATACAAAAGATAATTTTCCAGTTGTCACTCAAAAGATTTATGACAAAACACTTAACAAATAGTGCAATATTTTTAGATTATTAAAAGGATAAATATGAAAACAGCTCTGATCATAGTTGACATGCAAAAATATTATCTTGAGAAAAGTGCCACATTTTTTAGCTATTATGAGCACCTTTATCCTGGATCGATGGATTATATTAAAGATCGATCCCGAGAAACAGTAATACCAAACATACAGAAGCTTATCGAATATTTCAGAAATACCAACCATCCTGTATATTTTTTAAGATTATGTGGATGTAAAAAAGACCGTAGCGATCTGCATAGATTTTTCAAAAAAGAACATGATAACGCCTATAAAAAAGGTTATAAGGATCTTTATCCTCTTTGCGATCAAAAAGATTCTGAAATAATCGATCAACTTAAACCTCATAAAAACGACAGAATCATATGCAAAACAACTTTTTCACCTTTTACCCTTACAGACTTTGAAGATACACTTCGTAAAGACGATATTACAACTCTTGTGTTTACCGGATTAGCAACTAGCCAATGTGTAGAGACAACAGCAAGAGACGCATCTGATCGCAATTTCGACATTATACATATCAGGGATGCCCAAGCCGACTACAATGAAGACAATCATCAAATATCACTCTTTAACTCCAGATCTGTTTGTGGTGGATGGGTCTATGACACAGACGAATTTTATAGCGATCAAGATAAGATTTTACATGCGATTGAAATAAATGACAGAAGTAGCGCAACCAAATATAAATAGTCGTGTTATTGGAGAAGAAAATGGCGATTAAAAAAATCTCAAAAAAGAGTACCTCTTCTACAAATTTGAAAAAAAAAGATATATCTAATAAAACTATAAAAAAATCGAAAAAAAACTTTTTCAAGAAATCAGTTGAATTGATACTTAAATTTCTAAAGAACATTACTGATGAAGAATACATAACAGATATTACGTATGGCCGTATTAGCCGCGCAATTATCAGTACCATCAAAGTTTTTATTGCCTCTTTTCGCAAGTTTATTGACGATGATTGCATGACGAAGGCAACAGCCATAACCTACACAACGCTCGTCTCTTTGATCCCAACACTTATGGTTATTATGACTGTTGTTTCAATGTTTATGTACAAAGGTGTCGAAGCTCAAAAAGACGAGATTTTCGATCAAATCACCCGTTTTCTTGCAGAATACAATCTTCAACGATTGAATATAACACCCCTTTTAAATGCTATATCAGGTCTTCTTGATAATTCGAAGCGAATAGGTGGAATTGGTGCTGTTGTGTTAATATTTTCGGCAACAGCTATTTTAAGAACTATTGAGCAAGCATTGAATAAGATTTGGAAAATTAAAAAACAGAGACCTTTTTTTAACAAGTTTATCTATTACTGGGCTGCTTTAACTCTTGGTCCTCTTATGCTCTTTGTAGGAACCACTCTTGCGACCCAACTTTCTGCCTCTTTTTCTGAGCCAGATTATAACGCACTATTGCAAAATAATGGCAAATACTGGATCGTTGGATCTAAAGCTACGGCCGGATATAAAATATCGCCATTAGCACCCTTGATACCTATATCACTATCAACTGTTGATTTTGAAAACCAACGGAACTATAATTTTAGCCATGACGACGGAGAATTTATAATAGACAACAGTATTATTATCGATGAGAATCTTTTTAAAAAATACAGTTTCAATGACATAAATATAATCGGATCACAAATTATTATATGTGGTGATAATGGTATTCTTCTTTCATCAACCAATTACGGAGCAAGCTGGAAAATTACCAAACTCTCTTTTTTTAATCTTCGTAAAATTCATATGTTCGATTCATCAAAGGGAATTATTCTTTCAGATCAGGGAACAATGCTTAGAACTGACGATGGGGGAATTAACTGGAACCTTCTTTCAATACCTAATATTAGCAGTAACTTACATGATGTCGCTTTCAATAATAATTACGGCATTGTCGTTGCCGACAATGGTTTTATTCTGGAATCATTTGACGGTGGCGATAGTTGGATAGCCATGCAACTTAACAAAGCGCGTTTACAAAACGATTTTGTTGCACTAAATTCTGTTGCAATCAAAGGATCATCAATATTAATTGTAGGCAGCGGCGGAATGATTTTAAAATCGGAAGACCGAGGTAAAACATTTTCTTCACGTCATTATAAAAACGATGACTACAGTGCCGTATTTCTTGAAGATAATTCAAATTATTATATAGCTTCACGAAAAGGGAAGCTTATCTATACTCAAGACGATGGAGCAAACTTTGAAATTTTATTAAAAAACAGCAAGAAGATTAATACAATTATTGCTTCATCTGATCAGATTATTTTGTCTGGCAAAACCGGCTTGCTGCTTTTCACAAATGATAAAGGATTTAACTGGAGTGGCAATTTAAACCGGAGTATTCTCTTCTATTTGCTTAACTTTGTTGCTCCATTTGCCGTTATCTGGGTACTTTTTCTTCTAATGTACCTGGTTATGCCCAATACCCGAATACCCTTTCACGCAGCGTCAATTGGCGCCTCTTTTACCTCGGCAGTATGGGTTGGATTCATTTATATTTTTATCATATATATAAAAAGTTTCGCGAATGGAACATTTGCCATCTATGGAGCCCTAGCTGCCTTTCCATTAACACTGCTTCTAATTTATGCATCAAATAATATAATGCTATTTGGTGCGGAAATCGCCTATACTTTGATGTACCCTACAACATACAGAAATCTCAAAAGAAAAATCGCAATCAGAGATTATATCCAGGTAATCAATGGTGTAAAAATACTCTATTACATTTTTAACAAATTTGAATCAGGTAAAGGGGGATCAGATCACCAGGAGATATTGAAACTTTGTTCAAATAATATAACAGAAACCGATTACTATATTGATCTTTTTAAATCCAAAAAATTAATACTAATGACAGATAATTCCTATATCCCGGCGACAGCCTCCGTTAACATTCAGATTGCAACCATAGTCGAGATGATTCACAACTTTACATTTGATAGCTCAAGCGCACATAATGATCCTGTCAAACGGCATTTGGGGGCGAAGTTCAAAAAGATGTCACAATCGTTCAATACAATTTTGGGTAAGCAGACCCTTGCTGATTTAATAAACGACAAGGGATAAAAAAATATTAGATCTCGTTTAGATTTATCTTACATAATAGCCAAAGATAAAAGGTATTACTATTTTATCGCCCTTTATGTCTTCAGGCACAGGTCCAAAGGATTTAGAATGCTTAATGGCGTCAACACAGGAATCGTGCAACGATTTATTTCCTTTGGACTCAAGAAGAACAACCTTTTGAACATCTCCGTTTCTGTTTAAAATAAAATATGTGACAACCTCTTCACTTGCCATAATTTTGACTCTGACGTGGCCGGGAGTATATCCCGTTGTCAAAGAATTGGCCATCATTGGGGGATACCAGTTACCTGCAATTTTCTGTTTCATACGGCGGAAATACTCAAAATTAGAAAACTTTTTTGTATTGAATGAAAAGTAATCTGAATTTGAATAGTATATGGCATTGTCAAGGTTGATACCTTTTTTATCAGGAATCGCACTCCAATCGATTCCATCACGTGATAAACTCTTTTCGCCAGCATCAGTTTTATCCGATTTTTCGTCTGCATCTGCATTTTTATCTTTTTCGGTTTTATCAACCGGTTTTTCAATAAACTTTGGCTCATCGTAAAACGATATAATAAAATCTGAACGCCTATTTGATTTTATTAGGGGAGCTATCTTTGAAGATGAACCGTCTGATAATTTTGCGGCCTGCATTCTCATTTGCTGAAACTGAAGCGAATTGTTTAACCAGGTATCACCCCGTCGATCGGTTAT
>DAOTGZ010000060.1:0-3121 GCA_035447445.1 Spirochaetota bacterium
CCCTCTGCAGTCTGAACAAAAGACATACCATCTTCAGTATTTCTTTCTGCCTGACGAAGACCTTGAATCTGTGTACGCATCTTTTCAGATACAGCCAAACCGGAAGCGTCATCACCCGAACGGTTAATACGCATACCAGAAGCCAGTTTCTCAGTTGACTTGTTTACATCCCAATGTTTAAATTTTAACACTTTATTAGCGTTGATGGCACTCATGTTGTGATTAACTATCATAATACACTCCTTTGTTTACACCCCCAATCTCCATATCGGGGACAAAAATTGCCGCTATCAGAATGTTGTAAAAAGAGTTTTCAAAGAACTTCGATAAGATTCCAATCTATGTAAAAAACACGATACTCTCCTTAAGAAAAAAGGAGATGTGGCTCAACTATTGAAGCAGCAACAACACACTATTACTCATTTCATTAGCCTGAGCCAACATCGCAGTACCACTCTGAACAAGAACCTGAGTCTTGGTAAAATTAACCATTACCTCGGCCATATCCGCATCCCTTATCCGCGATTCAGATGCCTGAATATTCTCGTATGCGTTCAATAAACCTTTTGACGCAATTTCAAGACGGTTATAATATGCCCCTAGATCCGCCCTCTGTTTGGAAATCTTGTGAATTGCCTCGTCAAGTACACCTATACTTCGATTCGAAGATTCAGCTGTTGACAATGTCATAAGCTCTCCGACTTCACTTTTTAGAAACAGTGCCTGAGCAGTCATTGTCTGAATAAATACTCTTTCACGCTGATGCATATTCGCCCCAATATGAAACCACATGGACGCACGCGCATTAACTCTCGAAAAATCTCCTAACAGCAGATTCATTTTATTGAATTCCGCCTGCGAAGCAATTCGATCTACTTCATCAATAAGTGCTGATACCTCTACCTGTATCAATTGGCGATCCTCCATGGTGTAAATACCATTTGAAGACTGAACTGCCAACACTCTGATTCTTTGTATTATTTCATGGAGTTGCTGCAAATAACCTTCTGCAGTCTGAACGAAAGACATGCCATCTTCTGCATTACGCTCTGCCTGACGTAAACCCTGGATTTGGGTTCTCATCTTCTCAGAGACAGCCAACCCTGAAGCATCATCACCGGCTCGATTGATGCGCATTCCTGAACTTAGCTGTTCAGTATACTTATCAAGATTCCAATGTTGAAACTTTAATACACGGTTAGCATTTATAGCTGACATGTTATGGTTGATAATCACCAGATTCCTCCATGAATCCGCTATCCCAGGGAAACAGCATCCTTGCCGTTTTTAAAAATCCCCGTTACTATATTTGTATCGAATATAGTAACTCATTTCTATACATCGATTACAACCATTTATAGCTATTTATGGGTATTTATAAGCAAATAAGGCTGCTTAAGAAGTCCAGATGACTTGTTTTGAGATTTGAACAAAAAAGGAGCTATTTATATTTTCGACACAGTTGATTTTTTTACATGAATACTTTTCTTGATTTTTTTTAAAAAAAACAATATATCGGGTTTATTTGTGTTTAAACGCACATAACTTCACTTATTTATTAACTTGACACAATTTACCGATATAATATAGTGAATTCATATTTTTAATTGGAGAGGATCGAACATGGGATTAAACCCCTTTAAAGATGCCGATCTTTATGATCTTGAAACGTACCTCTGCAAAAGAATGGTCGGTATTTCTCGTAATGTAAAATCGGTTTTATCATCTTTTATCTCCGGTATAAACCGAAAGGGTAACGAGAAAATAACCCTTATGTTTATTCCTCACTCTGAAAAGCGAATTATCAACTTCCATATATCGATATACTCCATAGTGATATTCTCTTTCTTTTTAATTTCCGTTGTAACAACAACCACCATCATGATCATGAATCATACCACTACCATTAAAGAAATAAATCGTTTACGTCTTTACGGCTATGATTCTCAAATGCAAATTAGTCACTATAAGAAAGAGATCAACAGCTTGCATGATACTTTTCAGAAATTTAAGCCCGAATTAACGTATCTCTATTCGCTAACACCAGATAATTATGTAGATTCACTCTGGGCTAAAGGTGGTGCAACCGGAGATATAGCTGAGGCTCCAGTTTCAGATGATGAACAAAGCGATTTTTCGGTTACTGTCGAAAACAGCAATACTGCCCCTGATATTGAAGAACTCAACATTCAGGAAATGGGACAAGAGCTAAAAACGACCAAAGAGGTATTAAAGAAAATTAAGGTTTTTCTTTCAAATCGTAAAAAAATAATCGAAAACACACCTTCAATTTGGCCTGCCGAAGGATATCTTGTGAAGTCCGGCAATGATTTACACAGCGGAATTAAATCCACACGGCAAAATGGTGTTACAATATCAACTTTCCCTGGTGCCGAAATAAAAGCAGCCGCTCCAGGTACTGTAAGTGACGTACTTTGGGATGATGAGTATGGTCTTACCATAACTATTGTTCATAAGTATGGTTTTTCTACTATTTATTCTCATTGTCAACGAGCAACAGTAAAAGTCGATCAAAAGATATCTAAAGGTGAAATAATCGGTTATGTTGGTAAAACCGGTAACGCCATGGACCATAAGTTATTTTACCAAATAAAAATCGGAATGGATTACATCGACCCTTTACCGTATCTTAACAAAATATATCGTCCTGTACCCTCTTCAATTTCTAATTAAATAATAACTACCTGAACATCGGTGGTTATTATTTTAAATCAATTCTAAATTTTTATAGCATTTTTATTTATCAAATTGTCCCTTTGATAATATATAAATTTTTTTTGCTCTCTTCCGTCTTTTATCTGCTTTCCGAACTCATTCCTGTCGACCTGTTACTATTTTGCTATATCGATTTCAAACCAGATAACAACTTTGGTCAATATATCTTTTCGTAGTATAGCTGCATATTCACGCAGAATGGTTATTTTACCGGATTATCTCCAATCAAAAAGATTTCTGCTTTAATAACTTTAAATTTCTTTACATCATTAATAAAGAAAAGGCGCCTATTATTTATGGCGCCTTTTCTGCAAAAATAGCTGTTAAATCATTACTCTTTAACGGCACCAACAGTTAAACCGCTTATCAGATACTTTGAAAAGAA
>DAOTGZ010000060.1:3221-12833 GCA_035447445.1 Spirochaetota bacterium
GTAGCAATATTCATTCCCTGCATTATAATTCCCCCTAGTTATCTTCTTTACGCTGAATCAAAACATAAACAATAAGCGAAAGCACTGCTATTAATGCAAAAATACCATAAGCTATAGCTGATCCAAACCCCATGTTGTTAAACCTAAACGCTTGATTATACAAATATATAACCATTGTTTGCAAAGCTGCCTCAGGAGCACCGGCACCATCAGTTAATACCATCGGTATATCAAAAATCTGCATACCACCAATCATACTTGTTACAGTAATATAAATCATTGTGGGTCTTAACAGTGGCAATGTTATAAAAAAGAATATTTTTATCTTGTTTGCGCCATCAGCAATAGCTGCCTCGTAATACGATGTTGGTATCGCCGACATTCCTGCAAGTAACAGAATAGTCGTCTGTCCATACCACATCCAGTATTGTATGAAAGCTACCCAGTTTTGTGAAGCACTTGGGATTCTTAGCCAGTTTATTTTTTCTGTAATTAAACCCGCTGACGCTAATGCTTGATTAATAACACCGTTTTGCCAATCAAGAAGGACATTAAACAGCAGAGCAATCGAGGCAGCAGTTACAAGATTTGGCAAATAGAAAAAAGCTCTGAAAAAAGCCTGCCCCTTAATGCGATTAAAAGTAAAAATAGCCGCAAGCCATAAAGCAATCGTAATCTGCGGAATTATATTTACTATCCAGATTCTCCAAGTAGATTTAATTGACATCCAGAAATATTTATCACCTATAAGTCTGGAATAGTTATCCATACCGACAAAAACTTTATCAGACAAACCATCATACTCATGCAAACTTAGTATAAAAGTATAGATGATTGGATACAGTGAAAAAATAAAAAATAAAATGAAAAAAGGCATGATGAAAAAATAACCGTAATTGTTGGAATTTCGTATTAATCGCATTTTAGCCCTCTTAACCCTTATAAAAATTGTTTAATAATACTTTGGAAAGAAATTATAATAAGTTTATACTGTAAATATTACAATTTCAATTTACTATATATTCGCAACCCTTTGCATTAACAAGCAAAAAATATTTCGTGAATTCTTTTTATGTATAAACAATACTTCTTCACAATTATGCTACTCATGCAGGTAAACTATAAATATTGATTACCTTGCTTTATTGTAAACTGAACATAGCATTACTACTCCTTAACAGCTCCTACAGTTAAACCATTTATCAAATGTTTTGAAAACAAAATATAAGCACTAATTATTGGCAATACAGATAATGTGATTATCAGTGTTGATGCTCCAAAATTTGTACGATATCAGGTACCTGTCACAAAAGCCAATAAAGCGGTTAATGGATATTTATTTTCAGAGAATAAAAGGATCAGAGGAGCCATATAGATATTCCAGCAAGATACAAAATTAAAAATAGCTACGGATTATTTTATAATCATACATAACTTCTAAACTAAACAAACAATTATAAAAAAACACAGCCATAAGCTGTGTTTTTTTATAATTGTTTGTTAAAATTTACGAGCAAAGAATATATTGGTTGATAATTGCTTCAATCATCTCCTGACGGCCTGACTCCATTTTAGAGACACCATTTTTCTTGGCATATTCGGATAACTCTTCAAAACCAACTTTATTATCAACAATTTGCTTTCCAATTCCTTCTTTGAACCCACTGTAACGTTTTTCAAGAATAGAATCCAGAACATTATCTTCTACCATTTTTGCTGCAATTCTTAATCCCTGTGCGAAAGTATCCATACCTACGATATACCCAAGGAAAAGATCTTCAACCTCAAATGATGGACGTCGAACCTTTGCATCAAAGTTCAATCCGCCTGTTGTAAATCCACCTGCCTTTAATACTTCATACATTGCAAAAGTAGAATCATATATGTTTGAAGGGAACTGATCCGTATCCCATCCAAGCATAAGGTCGCCCTGATTAGCATCTATAGATCCAAGCTTTCCATTTATACGCGATAAATACAATTCATGGTGAAAAGTATGCATTGCAAGAGTAGCGTGATTTGCCTCAATATTCATTTTGAAATAATCATACAGCCCGTGTTCTCTTAAGAAACCCAATACTGTCGCTGTATCAACGTCATACTGATGTTTAGTTGGCTCCTTTGGTTTAGGTTCAATATAAAATTGACCTTTAAAACCAATTTTCTTTGCGTAATCAACAGCCATTTTTAACATTCTCGCAAAGTTATCCAACTCTAGTTTCATATCAGTATTAAGAAGTGTTTCGTAACCTTCACGTCCACCCCAGAAAACATATCCCTCACCGCCAAGCCTATGAGTTATTTCCATTGCTTTTTTAATTTGCGCTGCCGCATATGCAAAAACTTCCGGATTACACGTAGTTGCTGCGCCATGCATAAATCGCGGATGAGAGAAGCAGTTTGAAGTACCCCATAAAAGTTTAATACCGGTACGTTTCATCTCTTTTTCAATTTCATCGGCAATAATATCCAGATTTTTTTGATACTCTTCAAGAGTATCAGCTTCAGGCACTATATCTCGATCATGAAAACAGAAATAACCTATACCAAGTTTTTCCATCATTTCGAAAGCAGCCTTAACTCTCACTTTTGCCTGTTCAAGAGAGTCACTTATAGAATCCCATGGGCGTACTGCTGTTGCGTCCCCAAATGGATCTGTACCCTCTCCTGTAAGCGTATGCCAATATGACAAAGCAAAACGCAAATGATCTTTCATCTTTTTACCCATTATTACTTCTTCAGGGTCATAAAATTTAAAAGAGAAAGGATCTTTAGACTCGCGACCTTTGTATTCAATTTTTGGAATTGACGGGAATAATCCACTCATCTCCATACCTCCGATATTTTTTTGATTAATCACTTTTTAAAGTCATTGTAAAAACCACTTAAATATATTATTGTGAAGAATACAATAATTTTTTAAAAAAAGAGTGCAATAAGCACTCTTTTTTTAAAATGTTGAAAATTACTTAAATTTGCAAACCTATCTAAATATTACTCTTTAACGGCACCAACAGTTAAACCGCTTATCAGATACTTTGAAAAGAAGGCGTATGCAATTATAATCGGTAAAACAGATAAGGTAATTGTAAGATACATCGCTCCAAAGTCAGTTCTATGAGCCGTACCTCTTACAAGTGAAATCAAAACAGGAAGTGGGTATTTGCTCTCAGAGAAGAGAAGAACAAGTGGTCCCATATAGTTGTTCCAACAAAATACGAAGTTAAATATGGACATCGTCGCAATTGATGGAGATATAATCGGTAAAGCAATCCTGTGAAAGATTTGAACCTCTGTTGCTTCATCCATTCGAGCTGCCTCAAGCAACGAAACAGGTAACGATTGCTCTGTATACTGCTTAATGAAAAATACAGATCCCGTATTAACCGCACCAGTAATAATCAACGGAAAATAGGTGTCCAGTAGTCCAAAATAGTTACAAAACTCAAAATAACCGATCAGACCAAGCTGCATTGGCACCATCATTGTAGCGAGTACAAAACCAAAGATGTATTTCTTAAAACGAAAATTGTACATCGCAAAACCATAAGCCGTAAGTGAAGAAAAATAAGCTGCCAAAATTGTAAATGGTACAGTAATCATGGCACTGTTTAAAAAACCATGCCATATTGGCACCTTACGTTGCATTGTGAAATAGTTATCTACAGTATAAGTACTAGGTAAAAAACTAATTCCATTCAATATTTCAACATTGCTTCTGGTTGAATTAATAAACATTATGTATAGAGGAAAAGCGCATAGCAGTGTTAAAACTCCAAGAATAACATACACATAAAAAAGTGTAAAACGCTTTGCCCCTTTTGTTGTAGCAATATTCATTCCCTGCATTATAATTCCCCCTAGTTATCTTCTTTACGCTGTATCATAAAGTAAACAATAAACGAAAATACCGCGATCAGCATAAAAATTCCATAGGCGATTGCAGAGGCAAACCCCATATTGTTATAAGTGAAAGCCTGATTATATAGATATATTACCATTGTATTCAATGAATATTCGGGAGCACCACGACCATCAGTCAATACCATCGGTATATCAAAAATCTGCATACCACCAATCATACTGGTAATAATTACATAAATCATTGTTGGACGCAATAGTGGCAAAGTGATAAAAAAGAATATTTTAGTTTTGTTTGCCCCATCCGCAATAGCAGCCTCATAATAAGATGTTGGTATCGCTGACATTCCCGCAAGTAACAGAATAGTCGTCTGTCCATACCACATCCAGAACTGAATAAAAGCTACCCAGTTTTGTGAGGCGCTTGGCATACGAAGCCAGTTTATTTTTTCAGTTACTAAACCTAGACCATAAAGAGCCTGGTTAATAACACCATTTTGCCAATCAAGAAGGACATTAAAGAGCAATGCAATAGAAGCTGCTGTTACTAGGTTTGGTAGGTAGAAAAAAGCCCTGAAAAAAGCCTGTCCCTTTATTCTGTTAAAAGTAAAAACCGCGGCAAGCCATAAAGCTACACCGACCTGTGGAATAATATTCACAAGCCATATTCGCCATGTTGATTTAATTGACATCCAGAAATAGTGGTCACCGATTAATGTTTTGTAGTTTTTAAAGCCTACATAAACCTTATCAGCCATACCGTCATACTCATTAAGACTTAAAATAAAAGTATATATAATAGGATACAGAGAAAACACAAAAAATAGTATAAAAAACGGCAAGATAAAAAAATAGCCGTAATTATTGGAATTACGAATTAGTCTCATTTTTCTCCTCGAGGAATACATTTTCTTTGTTTATAAAACCATCAGCCGGGAGAGTAAAATAAAGGGGCCGAAGCCCCTTTATTCGTAGAATTCAATAAAAGCTATTAGTCAACATTGATTTCAGGGAAAGCATTTTTAACTTTACCTTTCATGTCTGCTATTGCTTCTTCTTTAGTCATTTTGTCTTCGATGTAGTTACGGATAGCATCGATGTACATACCATTGATATCCTGGTCGTATTTAGTTTCAAGACCTGGAGTAATGTTTTTAGCTTCTTCCATGAAGAACTGGTAGTGGTTTTGTCCACCAAGGAAAGGATCTCCCTCTTCTTTAGCCATCTTAGCGTCAACGTTAAGATTTGACATAAAGTCACCAACTTCACGAGTATAAGCTTCTTGATAATCTGCATCAACAGCAAGCATATTAACAAATTTAACAGCCAAGTCCTCAGCTTCAGCATTTTTGTAAATACCTAACCAAGTACCACCCCAGCTGTAAGAAGCAGGACCGCGAGTTACTGCCCAGTCACCAGCTGTATCGCCAGCGTTTTTCTTGATTACATAGTGAAGACCCCAAGTAGGAAGAAGATAACCAAATACTTCTTTCTTAGCCATATTTCCAAACCAGCCTGGAGACCACTGATCAACTTTAGCTGTAAGCCCTTCTTGACGAAGAGTTTTAGCAAGTTCGAAGAAATCCATAGCAACTGGATCGATAAAAAGATTATTGTTGCTATCTACCCAACCAGCCTTACGTCCGTAAAAAGGAATCCACTGGTAGTCAGAAAAACCAGTAAGCATTTTTACGTTTTTAGACTTAAGAGTACGTGCAGCATCAAGGAACTTCTCAGGTGTGCTAATAAGTTCGCCGATAGCTTTAGGATCATCAGTTCCAAAAACATTCTTAGCTACAGAACGCTTATAGAAGAAACCACCCGGACATGCTTGCCAAGACATTGCAACAACATGACCATTTTCGTCACGACCAAGGTCAACAACGTATGGTGGAGCTTGATCTTCGTACTGTTTTACCATGTCAGGATAATTCTTGGTAAGATCCATCCACATTCCCCAGCTAACGATGTCACGTACCCACGCAACCTCACCAAGGAATACATCTGGCGCACCAGAACCCGAACGAAGAACTGGTCTAATTTTTGTTCTGAATTCTTCACTAGGAATAATTGAGAACGAAACGTCGATACCTTCGTTTGCAGCTTTAAAGTCATCAACTACCTTTTTCAACTCGTCAGTAAATGCCCAAATTGATAGTTTTGTGCTTTGTTGTTTTTTACCACAACCTACTGCAACAGCAACAAGAAGCAGTGCAACAACAAGTGCCCAAAGCTTTTTCATAAAAACCTCCTATTTAAACAAACGCTTTTTTAAGACTTTTTATAATACGACCTTGCATGAAGTTAAAAGCACGCGAGTTTTAAGTCAATCCCTTTTTTTAAATTTTTTTAACAGCATAGAGATTAATTGTAACATATAGTAAAAAACCCAACCGGATTTTTGTATCAATACGGTTATTATTATATTTATTAATTAAATATTTGGCAATATCTAATAATTAACTTTTAAATAAGGTTGCATCTGTTACATTATCTAAAAAAAATCGTGTAACACCCGGTTTTTCGAGGCAGACACGGCTCACCGTTACAAAAAACAGCTACTGTATTTTTTTCAAAACCCAGGAAAGCAGCACTTTTTTGCGTTAACCGAAAAGGCAGACTTTTTTTAGCAATCGCTTTTGAAAAAGCTTCGCCAAACTGGTTGCGGATATGGGTTATAAACTTTTTTTTATCAATACTTCCGCTTTTAAAAGAAAAAAAAGCAGGGAAACTCAATGTTTTACTGCAAAACAGCCTATCATATACAAGAATATCGCATACAAGATCACCGTCCCCAACTATATTATGGTAATTAATTAAAAATTCAGCAATTTTATCAAAATCCTTAGTTGAAAGATCAAAATCAGTTTTTTTAGCAAATATTACAAGTTTACGGTAATGTTCAAATGGAGATAAAAAGCGGCTTCCCAAGTATCTAACATAATTTTTCATTTTTCCACAATTATGGATACCGCCTATCAGTTTTTCAACATTTCGCAAGAAATTTATTTCATCAAAACTCATCCATTTATTTGAAAAAATTTCGTATGGCGGATATTTAGAACAAATAATGCTGTATTCATCTTTTTTATGAGACATAACTGTTCCCGGCAACACCTTAAGGAAACCGAGCTGAATATTATCGGCACCTGCCATATAAATTCGGTTAAAAGTACGCTCGAAGGACTCAACTGTTTCATAAGGTAAACCAGCAATAATATCAGTATGCAGATGTATGTTGCGAAGTCGAGAAAGACGCCTTACAGCATTTAAAATCCTTTCTGGGCTACCTGCACGTTTAACTTCTTTTAAAGTCTTTAAATTTACCGATTGGATCCCGACTTCTAATTGGAAAAGACCGTCAGGAACCATTTCAAGTATTTCAAAATCTTCTTCCTGTAAAAGAGAGGGTTCAATTTCAAAATGGAAAAGCGTCTCATTTATATTATTTATTAAGAAAGTCCATATTTTTCTCGCTCGAGAAGAGTCACTATTAAAGGTTCGATCAATAAACTTTACCGTTTTAACGCGATTCTTGATAAAAAACCGCAGTTCATCAAAGACCTTATCAAGTGAACGGTATGAAAGCATCTTCTGTGCAGAGGAGAGACAAAAAGAGCAACTAAAAGGACATCCGCGGCTCGACTCATAATACACATAGCCTTTTTTCAAGGATTCAATCTGTGCTTGATTGTATGGGAAGCCAATAATATCAAATTCATCAACCGGCTCCGAATACTCATTTTTAGCAAAATCATCAAGCATTGCAGCTTTAAAGGATGTCTCCGTTCCCATTATCAAAACAGCCTCATGTTCCCTCCAATCTCGATGATTATAGGTAATCTGAGGCCCACCAAGAATTATTTTCAGAGATGGTTTAATGCGATTAATATCGTCAACAAGCCTTTTGACCAGATCACTATTCCAGATATAAACCGAAAACCCTATAACATCAGGCTTCTCATCAAGGCACTGCTCCATGATAGAAAGATACGGAGCGTTTATACTTGTTTCATAAATTGAAGCCTTATAATTACTGCTGCTTTTCACCTGAGACGCAATGTAGTAGAGCGCCAGATTTGAATGTGTATATCTGGCATTTAGCCCAACAAGAAGAATTTTTTTCATTGTCCAGTCCTGACCTTATTATTAATCTTTCAATTTTAGTTTCATAATTTTTTCGAAGTTCCATGTTGACAATTAAGTTACCAAGTTTTATCTGTATACAAGAAAGAAACATTGCAACACTAAGGAACTGCTATGAACCACTATATCCTAGAAATTATCATCAGCTAAATGGTTGTTCCAAAAGAGTTTTTCACAAGCTCCTTTGCTGTCGCCCAGCAGCACTTTGAAAACGCAAAGAGGTTCCGGACTGCTTTCACATGCGACCTTGTGGAAAAAATTTTTTAAAGAGATTACCACTTTTTAATAGAGACCCATATAAACGACAATAACACTTTTTATGCAAACTGTTATCAGTATACACCTTTTTTTAAGTTAGGAAGATGAAATCTTAAACAACATATCTAAAAAAAAAGATTCTCGGAGAATATAATGGAAATAAAAGAGGCCATAAGAACCATATCGGACTTTCCCAAAGAGGGCATCCAGTACAGGGACATAACTACCCTGCTACAAAACGGTAAAGCGTTCAAAGAAACAATCGATATTTTTCACGACCGATACATAAACCGATCCATCGACATTATTGCCGGCATAGAAGCTAGGGGTTTCATAATCGGATCAGCTCTCGCATACGCCTTGGGTACTGGTTTTGTACCAATACGCAAACAGGGCAAACTCCCATCGGAAGTTTACACCAAAACTTATCAACTTGAATATGGGTCAGATACTATAGAAATGCATAAAGATTCTATAAAAGAGGGAGCCCGGGTTGTACTCGTTGATGACCTGCTTGCAACCGGAGGCACCATTTTGGCAGCCGCCTCTCTAATACGCGACGCAGGGGGAATAATCGACGAACTTGCTTTCATTGTTGACCTCCCCGATGTTGGCGGACACAGTAAACTTACAGAATCTGGTTATCCGTTTTATTATATCTGCCAGTTTGAAGGTGAGTAGTTTTCCTGCTTGTGAATAATCTCACATTTAGTAATAAATTCTTGACACTCAAACCACTGCTTATGTAGTTGAACTGTATTTGTTAGGCCTTAAAACAGAATGCATTTTGTGTTCTAATACTAAATATAACGAGGTAAATCTATTATGAGTATCAAAATAGGTATTAATGGTTTTGGTCGTATCGGACGTTTTGTTTTCCGAAGAGCTATGGAAGTAGATGGTGTTGAAGTAGTAGGAATTAACGATCTTATCGACGTTGATTACATGGCTTATATGCTTAAATACGACTCCACACACGGCAAATTCAAAGGAACAGTAGAAGTTAAAGGCAAAGATCTTGTTGTTAACGGAAAAACAATCCGTGTAACCGCTGAAAGAAACCCTGCTGACCTTAAATGGGACGCTGTTAGCGCCGACGTTGTTGTTGAATCTACTGGTCTTTTTCTTACAGACGAGTCAGCACGAGCTCACATACAAGCCGGTGCTAAAAAAGTAATCATGTCTGCTCCTTCCAAGGATGCAACTCCAATGTTCGTAATGGGTGTTAACCATAACTCATATGCTGGACAAGACATAGTTTCCAACGCTTCTTGTACAACAAACTGTCTTGCTCCTATAGCAAAAGTTCTTAATGACAAATATGGAATCAAAGACGGACTTATGACA
>DAOTGZ010000061.1:0-12738 GCA_035447445.1 Spirochaetota bacterium
ATCGTTGACGTATACAATATGGGTAGTACCTTTAACAATAATCGTATAGGTATTCACTTCTAATAAATCAAACTTATCCATATTGATATCACGTATAGTTGCATCCCCGCCATATTCCTGAATATATTTATATAGGCGCAACAAAGAATTATAATAGATTTCCAAACCATAACTATTACTATTTCCAGGTTCTAATACTTCCTGATTTCTATAAATGAAATAACAGCTGGAATCATTCCCACCGCTTTTATAAACAAAATCAAACTGCAATACAAAATCTGATAAAATCGGGCTATCCGGAAAATCAGCCCCTAATTGTTTTGTATCAATATCCAGATCATATTTTCCTTCAGTCGAGACATTCGCAGTATAACCATAAGATTCTTCAGTATTAATATACCAGCCTTTACTATTGTCAGAAAAATCTTCAGCATACACCGGAGTTTCTGATTTTAATTTTTCAAGTATCGGCCCTGCAAAGGCCTCAGCCTTTTCTTTGTCGACCTTATAATTCGACTCATCATCTGCATCACACCCACTCATAATCGTAAGACAGCAAAGCATAACTGTCAGAATAAAAATAACTCTAATTTTCATTGGATTACCCCCCAATTTTTTATTCTAGTTATCTTTCTTTACCATATTTTGTATTTTTGATCAAGCTATTTTCAAATTATGGGTTACTGGATTCATTAGCTTTTTAAACTTAAAGTTCTTCAGATTGTAACTCTACTCCAACTGTATTGTTATTTACAATCCTTAATACCATAATCGGCAATAATGTTGCCAAACAAAAACAACTTGACTGCACCTCCAAATTATTAAAAAACTTCATTCTTACCAATAATCTGAAACGGAGAACTGTATGTACACAGAAAATTCTACCAAACGCTACACAGAATCAATCGTAAAAATTATTGAAACAATCAAGCAAAGCAGCCTTAAAGATTATGTAAACAGAGCTCTTGATCTGTACAGCAATATAGATGAGAAAGCATCCATTGCTGACATTGAATCCCGGCTGCCTAAGTTTGAATCAGACAACATAGAGGACTACATAACTACATCTGTTTCCGCTAACCAGATCCAGGCTCTTGTCTTTCACTGGAACTACGACGGCGGCAGCTCCGACTGTATTGCATTTGGTTCTTTGTACGAAAGCTGCACGTATGACGAATCCGGAGACACAGATAAATATAACTTTGAAATGAATATCACTACAAATAATTGTATTGCAGAAGAGTACGCGGATATGAAAGTAAACGTTATGAAACCATGGTACGACCTTGATATGGAGGGTGATATTGAAGATGATGACCTGAGTGCCGAAATCAATACCCTTTTTACAGCAAAATTTTGTCTCTGTTTCCAAAAGGCCTGTCAAAATGTTTACAACGGTTTGGATAAAGCATTTATAAAGCACCCGTTTCATATTTTTATAGAACGACATGGCAGATGGCCAATGCATGTATACAGTATTGAGTAGTGTCGCATAAGAACTGGTCAGCGTGTCCCATGCAACCAGCTATGGTTATAAATAATATTTTATAATATTATTTATAACCCTTAATACAGGGAGCAATCAAATATGTTAATAGATTCTAACGATATTATTATTGGCAAATACTATCCTGATATTGCTAAAGCAATTCCTCTTGGACATGTATCAATAATACTTTTTTTTGTTATATTTGTACTATTTGCCATAAATTATTTTCGCCCAAGATATTGCCCGTATTGCAACTCCCGAATGATCACGGAAAAGAACAATTCATCCAATACCACAATTTTCATTTGCCAGGGGGGTTCATACAAGATCGACACTCATATGAACAGATACTGATACCTGTTTTCAGAATCAATAGCAACTGCTGCATATTACTAATGATCTGCTGCAATCAGAATATCACCGATAATCCCATGCGCGATCCTTTGCGAAGATTATCCTCTCTGCGCGATAATCTCCCTTATTTCACGAATAGACTCCTCTTTCCTGTCGGGTGTGTACAGTTTCAGCGGCACTGGATACCTCGGAATAAGGCAATTTCTGCAGACATCATCCAATTTTGAAATTTTGTGAGAGTACATCCTTTTTCTAAATTGACGCATCTTACTGTTATTATAAAGAGAGGAGAGCGTCTCGTTATTAATTGAACCAATACACAATTCAGAGTGCACATCATACGAGCAGGGAGTTACATCTCCATTCCAATAGACCACCATCGCGTTCAGGGCATGTTCACATCTTCTTCGATATGTTGTCAGATGCGACAGATAAGTTTCGTCGTAAAACCGCGGCCAGGGCATATATCCGTGAATTTCGACTGAGGACAATCCTTCCACAGATAACCACTTATCAAGAAAATCAGGAAGCCTGTCATCAACAAGATTAATTACCCAATCATCAATTTCCGATTTAGTCTTGTGAAAAATAAGACTTCTCAAGGAAACCTCGCGATCACCACAACTCCACTGTTCAATGGATTTAACGATGTTATCTGCCAGCCCCTGCGGTTCATTTTTTCCTCGAGCCATACGATAGTTTTTACTGCTTATTCCCGGATACGAAATCACAAGCTTACTTAGCCCGGCATCATAAAGATCTTTAGATATTTCCGGGTTAATCAGCTCACCGTTTGTAACCAGTTCAGTATAAAACCCAGCGTCAGAAAGAACGCGGGTCATGTCCACAGCGCCTTTATGTAATAACGACTCGCCCCGGGCATACAGACAAACCTGTCTTGGATTAAGATCCCCGGCTTCAACAACAATCTTATCAAATATTTCGCGGCTCATATATCCGCGTTTAATCTGATTTCGTACATGCGCCGGCGCACAAACAGGGCAGGCACAGTTACAATCGCTTGTTAATTCAATAACCAGCAATCCGCAATGTTCGATAGAGAATCCGCTTAATTTATGAAACACTTTGGACAATGTTTTTTTTACAGAAACCATAAAGTATCAGCCGGATATAATATTTTATAAAAATTTTATTTGCCCAAAATCGATCTTGCCTTCACCGTCAACCAGATTGGAATCGGCATGAACGTGCTCTACCTTACCCACAAACATTTCATGAGAACCGGTAACAATTGAATCCACAATAGTACATTCAATATTTACCGGGCAATCAGCCAGAATGGGGGCATTCACCTTTATTCCCTCAGAAAGCTTGATGCTCTTTTTTAAAAGTTTATCTTCATCTCTTTTGCTGACACTTCCCAGATAATCGAAATTCTCTTTATATGCCTCATCAACCAGATTAACGACAAAGCATCCTGACTCTTTTATCATTTTGTACGAATGCCGCGACGGAACAATGCCAACCATGACCATTGGCGGATCGTAACTGCAGTTACAGCAATACCCCACGGCCAGCGCGTTGTTTTCTCCGTCAAGACCTCTGCACGACACAAGAACTTTTGATGCCGGTTGAAGACACGATTTGAATACTGCTTCTTTTTTACTCATTTTTATCTCCCGTATTTCAATATAAAATTATTTTTATTTAACAATTTGCATAATATCCAATAACGAACTAATCTCATAGGTTGGAATTTCTTTTGAATTATTAAACTTTCGTTTCGGATTGTACCAGCAGGAATCCATACTGACTCTATTAGCTCCACCAATATCTGACACAAGAGAGTCTCCAACCATTAAACAATCATCAGGTTTTACCTTGAGATCTTCCGTAATGGTTTTAAAAAAAACTGTACTTGGTTTAATGCAGCCTATTTCTTCAGAAATATATTGCTTGAAAAAATATTTATTCATATCGTTCAATCTTTTTTTTTGAACATCAACAATTCCGTTAGTTGCAATGACTAATTTTATGTCTTTTGATAGTGCCTCGCAAATATCCAGCGCACAGGGCATATAATTTATTTCAGTGGATAGCTTTTGCAAATATAATTCACTCATGTCAGCCGCCGATATTGAAATTCCTGTATTTTTTATTCTTTCAAATCTATTTATAGAATATTTATAATACAATTTATGGTAATTCTTTTGAATAATTATATCATCCGACTTGCCAAGATTCAGCCTGTCCCACTCTTTCGCGCATATTTCTTTAAATTTGGTTATCAAATCCTCATCGCAATTGACCTCATATTCTTTCATCGTATTAATAAACGCATTAGATTCAGACCTGTCAAAATCCAAAAGTGTGTTATCAACATCAAATAAAATAAATCTGTATCTCATAGCGTTACCATAAAAATCTCACCGGAAAACAGGAAATCAATAAGAACAAAACCTGTATACAGCCTTTATATTCTTTTACAAACTGTAAAGAATAATTCTTTGCTTGACTACTGGTTATACTTTTATATGAATATCTGCGATTAAATATTTTTATCTCAAGGAGAGCCTGATGGAAAACGTTTTTGACAGAAGAACCGTCGAACAGGGACAAGCCATTATAAGTGAGCGGTTTTACAATTTTATTATCGGCCTGACCCTCTGCTGGGGTTTCGGTATTAATTACCTTATGGTCAAACATGTTTCACCAGGTTTTGCTTTGCAATACGGATTTTGGCCGTTTATTATTGCCTACTTTATCATGTGTTTTTTGGGAATATATCTTTTTACAAAATATGATGAACCGCTTATCAGTTTTTTAGGATACAACTTGGTTGTGGTACCCTTTGGTTTTGTAATAAATATCGTCGTATCGCAATACAGCCCTTCACTAGTTCTCCAAGCCGTACAAATGACAGGTATTGTTACGTTAATTATGATGTTTTTGGGAACACTTTTCCCCGCGTTTTTTAAAAAAATTGTTGGTGCATTAACAATCGCACTTTTTGCCATGATAATTGTCGAACTGGTTGCAGTATATTTTTTTAAAACTCATCACACAATCATTGACTGGATAGTAGCGGCAATCTTTTGCGGATACATCGGCTACGACTGGGGACGTGCCCAGCAAATTCCCAAAACAGTTGACAACGCTGTAGACAGTGCGGCCGCTCTTTATATGGACATAATAAACCTGTTTTTACGTATACTAAGAATCATGGGAAGACGCAGGTGAAAGACATAATGATAAGCTCTGAAAATTAACTTTTCAATCTGTAATTGAAATTTTATCGTTATGAGACGCTCCAATAATATTGGAAAACAAGGACTGATAAACATTATTTTGTACAAAAAGGATTGTGAGGCATTATGGAATTTTTACCTTTAAAAATTGATGGTGTAAAAACATACGCAGGATTTTGGAAACGATTTCTTTCAGGATTGATTGATGCCATAATTTTTATACCTGCAATCTTTATTTTTAATTATTTTATCAAGACATCGATACCTGTGGCAATATTGATAACAGTAATTCAATTATCTCTTTATACGATATATTCTATTTATTTTAATTACTACTATGGCGCTACAATTGGCAAATCAAACAAAATCATTTAAATTAATTTTATATCCCGAACAAAAATTTAAATAGTTTATCTTCCAATCGCCGTTGTTTGATAAATTTTATCAAATCCTTCGTCAAATCATATCCTAACTTATCGCCTTCTTCATTAAATATTGTCTTTGCTTTTTTTAAATCACTAAGACTGCCATTATAATCATCATATTGATCATGCTTTATTTGACCTCGTACATAATATGCCCATCCACAGTTAATATCAGCCTCAATAGCTTTATCCATATCCTTAATTGCATCACTATAATTATTACGGAAAGATTGAACACGTCCTCTTAGCAAGTAAGCCTTGCATATTTTATATTTTAATTCAATCATCTTGTTTGCATCATCATACGCTTGATCGAGCATTTCTTTCTTATAGTTAAAATAGTTATACTTAGAGTATCCACGCAACAAGTATGCCTCACCAAAATCAGGTTTAATAATAATTGCATTATCTAGATCTTCTATACCTTTGCTATAATGACCTATACCTATATATAATCGTCCCCGCTCTAAATAAGCCTCTGCATCATTTTGATTTATTGCAATTTTATCTGATAAATAAGATATTTTGCTGTGATAATCTCCGTAATTGTCTTTAAGATGCTTCTGATAGAAATACCGCTCCGAACATGAAAACAAAAATACAACTTGAGTGATAATTATCAAAAACTGTTTTAATACCTTTGATAATTTTGTCTTTTGGTTAGATTTGATTTAAATACCCCTACACTTCGCGTATCTTAAACCTGGTGGTCATCTCTTTTTGGCTGGCTGCCATCTTGGCAATATCACCAGAGGATGCGGCGATCTCTTCTGCTCCCGAGCTTATAGACTGTGTCAGCTCATTGATACGCGAAGTCGACTCGACAATCTCCGCCATAGCGCGCTTCTGTTCGGCTGTGGCAATTTCGATGTTTTCGGACTTTTCTTTAACCTTACGCAATTCATCATCTACCATTTTATAACTTTCGACCTGACGAATCGTGTAACCAGAAATCATCCCCGCCATTTCTGCAATATTGGCAACACCATCTATAATCTTTTTCATTTCGTTAATAACTTCGAGTACATACTGCTTGCCTTCCGAGATCTCCGAGTCGCTCTTTTTGATTAGGGTGTCTATCTCTTTAACGCTTGTAGCTGTGCTTTCGGCAAGCTTTGATACCTCATCGGCAACAACTGCAAATCCCATACCAGCACTACCCGCGCGTGCCGCTTCGATTGACGCATTAAGCGATAAAAGGTTTATCTGCTCAGAGATATCATTTATCATACTTATTATCGCGCGCATCTGTTCAGAGCTTTTGCTAATATACTGCATATTGCTATCCATGCGCGAAAGTGACGCTTCACCCGACCGCGCATAGGTGCTAATAAGTTGGGACATCTTTTTTGATTCGGAAGCCTTTACTTCGCTCTCATTAATTATCTGTGCAAGCTCCTGAATCCTTTCGGTCAAGACTGTAAGGCTCTTAATCTGATCTGTAGTGCCCGATGAGATTGTATCCATTGAAGCAGACACTTCTTCGATTGTTGCACTAACCTCTTCGACTGTCGCGGCCTGATTTTGTGTATCTGACGAAAATGTTTCGGTAATTGTCGATATATCATCAGTCGATCGGGTAAGTACATCCGAAGCCTTAATAATATCAGAAAACATCCCGGCGACCTGCTCTTTCATATCATAGAGCGTTGAGTTTGCGCCGCTTAGCTCATCAATTACCGGTGTCACTTTTCTATTTTCCGAAAAATCTCCAGTACCCATCCTGTTTACACTAGAGACAATCAACTCAATTTTATCACGAATTGTTCTAATTAGAGCCATGCCCAAACTTAAGGATAGTACAATCCCAAAACCGAGTATGCCCATCAAATGCACCCAGGAGAAAAATCCTGCCGACTTGTCGTGCATAAGTACGATAAAAAAATACCCAATTAAAGATAACCCAGACAAAAGAAAAATATATACGACAACTATTGTTATCCTAAAAAAGAAGGTGATCGAAAAATATCGGTTTTTGTCATCAATGCGAGGGAAAACACCGGTGTTAAGAACTTTTTGTGTAAGAATCTCTGTCATCAAAAAATAAAAAATAAAAAATAGACCCAAATGGAGCCATTATCGCAACCAGTATCCAAGTATTTGTTTTTTGGATAGAAGTGAAATTGTATAAACTGAGAAAAGGGGCAAACTGCAGAGAGAGGCCTATCATCCATCTAAAGAAAGAACCAATTGAATGGTAAAGAGGAAGGTTAAAGAACCGATGTTGCGCCTCAAGATACATCTCTTCGGAAATATTCTGTTTATTGATTAACGCCTTAAAATATTTTGTTACCGGAGCAAGGACAATATGGTTGTTAATCAATGTTGACGAAAATGATATTGCAACAACTACCAAGGTAATGTAAAACATCATCTTTAATTGTTCAAAATCCAGTTCAAGTGAGAGAATGATGTTTATAAATAAGATCGGTACAATAATAAAATAACTGATAAATTCGGTATAAAGAAAAAACTTTAACGAAAAGTAGCGCAAAAGACTTGAATGCGAATCGACGGTTGAGGCTGCAATCTCTTTATGAATGTTCATAGTCCCTCTATACAACTGTTGTTATCTAGCACTGAATATTAAATGATATCAAATAACAGCCCAATATTAAACAATGGACGGCATCAGTATTAGAGAAAAGACTGTGTTGCGCCATAGTATCTACTATTAGGAACCATTATAACAAAAGATCTTACTAAGTTTGCTCGACAAACAATAACAAACTCTATAGCCTTAAAATTTAAATTACAAGGTGCTACCAAAATGGTCAAGATAAAATCATTGGGTTACAATTATCATTTAAATAATTTAACCATTAAATCAGGTGATATTAGTTAAACCATTTTTTTTTCCGCGCGCTATATACACTTTTTACATAATGTATATATAAAGTGTAAATTATTAGCCATGTATAAATTATTATAATTGCGATATCAGATCAAATTATCTTAAACATCACTTAAACGATAAAATGCTAGTAAAATAATAGTTCTAATTATTTGAAAGACAATACTGTATCATTTTTAACTTAGATTATAACAATATTATTAATAAAATAATGTGGCAATTGAAGAAAACACATTGCATTATGTTTCAATAATTGTAAATATGACGTTATAGTACCCCAGATTAACCAGACCAAACTGACCTTTGGGAGACAACCAATGAACCACGATATTCTTCCTTCTGCTGACACAGAGATCGAGCGTTTTTATCAGTACCTTCATATACTTGCATTATTACAAAATCCAAACGAGATAGAGCTAAAACAAAAAGCCGAGATTTACTCTTTTTTAAAAATTGATTTTGAACAACGCTATCCACATTACGATGACCAGCACAAGAAGACAGCAAAATTTATCACTCCAAAGAACATAGAAAACTATATAAAAAATACTATTCTAAACAACGAACACCTAAATATAAGATCAGATAAAAAACGTTATGTATTAAACACGCCATACCGCAAAGAATCGCTTCTGCCCTTTTTACGATCTTATACCGCGATCACGGTAACAGACGCGGGGAAACAGGATGTACTTTTAAAGATAATCAAAAGCCATAAAAACCGGTTTATGTGGAATCTTGCGACAGTGCACTTTGCAATTATAGAACGCCGGATACTATCAATTGACTATTTGAAGTCGGCTAACGCTGACACTAAAACGTCCGAAATTGTACCGCATCATCTTGTTTATCGTAACAATAATTTATATCTTATAGGCCGGGTTACAGGTAAAGATAACGATGCCCAGTTTATTTATACGCATATAAAAAAAATCAAACCGACCGATAAAACCACAGATTTACCAATTACTCCTCTGGAAGACATATACAAAGATACTATCGGCTCTTTTTTTAACATGGGTAAAGAACCGCATAACGTAAAAATTCGCTATTGCTCTGATATCAAATACGATATGGAACGACTTCTAAAAAACATAGAAGCGGATATAACAGATATAAGCAATTTTGACAGCTTATACGACTACGAGGCAAGGTTCAAATTGGCAGAGGATACATTTTTTTGTAAGCAGATTTTCGGTTTTGGTAATAAGGCTCTGATCATAGAACCGGCCGACCTTAAAGAGATGATGATAAATACAGCAAAAAAAATTACTAACCAGTATGTCACTGCACATAAATCTAATCAAAGAGACCACAAATGATTAACAATTCCAAGATAAAAGATAAGGTGTCATCAGACGCAAATAAAGATACCAGAGAGTTACTCTCAAAACCCAATGTTCCAAATGATCCAGCAACAAAAATAAGGATCATGGAACGTTACCTGCATATACTTGCACTTATTCAAAACCCTGAAGGTATCGATGGTGGCTGGACCGACAAAAAGATTGCTGATAGAATAAACGAAGTACTTGAAAACAAAGAAGGCAGTGATGATTCACTCACCGATGACAAGGTGAACCGTGATATTAAAACACTTCGAGATGATTTAAATATTAGCATTAGCGGTCAGGGAACCAGCAGAAGAATGATTATGGATACTCTTGATCCGCATCTGCAAATTACACTTCTTGAAGCGTACGCGCCTTTTGTAATAACAGACAACAGCCGGGATTTGATACTTGATAATATTGTCCAAAACAATTCCGATTATTGTGCCTGGAATATAGCCGCGGTTAAATACGCCCTTACAATGAACAGATACTGCAATAATATCTCAGCTACCTATACGTTAAATTTCGATTATGCATCAAAAGCTTGTAATCACACAAAAGATGAAAACAGAGAAATTGTCCCATACCATCTTGTTTTCAAAAACAATAATCTATATTTGATCGGCCTCATGTTAAGCAATGGTTTACCCGTACATAACTCTCCAACAGTTTATCTGTTTGAAAAAATTAAAGAGATTAAACTTAAAAAATCCGACAAAATCACACACACTGTTCCACCTGTCAAAGAGATTTATAAAAACAGCACAAGCTCATTTATTAATCAAAAAACACATGATGTTGTTATACGATACACTCAAAGCGCACAAACCGAGCTAAAGCGCGTACTTCCCGAAACTGCAATTGAAACAGAAATCAAAGATGCGAACAATTCAAAGTACAGCTACGAAACCAGATTTATAAGCTGCGATGATATTTACTTATGCAAAGAGCTGTTTGTTTTTGGTGACCAAATAGAGATTATTAAGCCTACCGAGTTGAGAAAAATGATGTTTGATAATGCACAAGCCGTACTTGATGCCTACGGTGTTTGAGTGCCTTAAAGATTCATCAATCACCATCATAAAATGTCATAATCTGCACCATGCGGTTGGGCCTTACTTCGTAAACATCAACAGATACACCGTAACCGTAAACCGCTTTAATGACTAACTCCATTTTACCGTCACCGTTTAGATCAATTGGAAATATTTCAAGCCATTCCGCAACGCAATTTTGATAGTAATCATAATCCGCAGGAACTGAATATCCATCCGAATGCAAAGTCTTTCCATGAAAAACAAAAGTGACCCTTGCTGCGTTGCATCCACCTTTATCCTTGCATCTTTCGAAACCTATCTTTTCGATTTCTTCGTCTCCATCCAAATCTACAAGATAATTATTTCCCTTATTAATTGGTTTAACGGCTCGCGGCAACGCATTCCAGGTTCCATTAACTCCTATAAGGAAGGATCTGGCACAAGAAATCGGTTTAAAAAATGTACCGAACATCAGATCCGAAGTACTCCACTGAGTATAAATCCCTGGGTTTTTTATCTTTGAGCTTCCAATTCGTTTATTAAACGCATAAAATACGAAGGTTTCGTCACCTTTGGCAAGATCTATTTGTCCTAAATCTGTTTCGTTTTTTACAGGATTTAAATGTAGAGCATCTTTATATTTATCGGCATCCATTTTTTTTCCCATAAAATGGATATCAAAATCATCAAGAGAATACCATAATTTATCCCTGGATCCACCCACAATGTAACCTGCTGAAAAAACATATTCACGACTTTCCCATGCGATTAAGACTGGATGATATCTATTTACTACTCCAATATTCTCTTCTTTCAAAGGCTCCATATTCCGGTTTTGTTGAGTAGATTTTTGTCCACATCCTGTGACAGCTGTTAAAATAAATATTGCGAACAACAATGTCGTTTTTTTCATTAATGGCCCCAGTTTTTCAAAATGAAGAAAAAACCTTATATTAAAAAAATTGTTTTAGTAATTTCAAGCATATTATCACGTGATGATATTTTTTTATTTCCAAAATTTATGACTTGAAACTAACAAGTATTCAGCAAATTAATACACTGGTTAATTTTAAAACCACACACAATTTAAGAGGTGCCATGATATCCGACAAGATGATTTCAGCTGTACTCGAAAACCAACAGCAAGCAATTAAAAGCGGCAACCCTCCATTTGCGGCAATAATAACAGTGGACGATCAAATAATCGCTACAAGCTATAATCAATCACGATCGTCAGGTAATCCGCTTAAACACGCAGAGATATCGGCGATTGAATCTGCCATCAAGGCTCATGGAGCATCTATATTACAAAAAGCTCATCTAATTTCATCAAACGAACCATGCCCCATGTGTGTTGGCGCCTGTATATGGTCCGGCATACCAAAAGTAACCTACTTTATTTCCCAGGAACAGGTTGCTGCTATTCGCGGATGGGGAAAATTTATGCCGGCACACGATATTGCTGCGGCAGATGATTCAGGAATAGTAATCAATGGGCCAATTGATAATGATGAAATGATAAAATTTCATCAAGATTTCTGGACAGCAGACAACAACTCTCAATACAAACATTCTATTCATTTGTCCGGATCTGTAAAAACTGAAACATAAAACACGGTCCAATTAAGCAAGCCGGCAAAATCGGGCTTTAACATAACGTTTATAAATACGACACAAAAAAAATAATCACTGGAGACAGTTATGAAAGAATACGTATTCCCATATTTCGGAAAACTACAGATGGATCATTTGGAAGAGTATTACGATGTTAATATTGATTACGGTGATTCTGAAATTCAAATTGAACTTACTTTCGAAAACAAAACAATTGAGACCTACATTATGGATAAAACAAAGAACCTTATTGAAAATATCAGTAAATTTGATAAACAGAACCAGATATATATTTTTAACGATTACAATAATAGTGACGGCGACACCGTAAAAACTTATCTGCAGCATCATCTTGAAGCAGCTGACAAAGAAGAGCTGTCCAGAATAATAAACTTTGAAGACACTAAAATCAAACAGGAACA
>DAOTGZ010000062.1:0-6462 GCA_035447445.1 Spirochaetota bacterium
TTCATGATGTCAACTGCGATAATAACTGTTCTGCTTATTATGAGTCCGGGACCAGCAATTATCGGAATCTTTACAGTCGGTCTATTATACAGCCTTTTTTTCGCGGTAGTTAAAAACTATCTGAAAAAAATTGGTATCGAAAGAATAATATATAATGAAATACGGTTTAAAACAGCCAATGAGGCGTTTGGCGGTATCAAGGATGTCAAACTGCTTCATAAAGAAAATTATTTTATAAAGACTTTTTCCAATTCGGCTCGAGCATACGAGACGCGCATGGCAAACGGCAAGATAATCGCAACCATGCCCCACTATATTTTGGAGGGGCTCGCTTTTGGTTCCATACTGGCTATATCACTGATACTTTTCGCCATTCACGAATCCATTAACGATGTTCTTCCTCTTATTGCCTTTTATACCTATGCGGGCTATAAAATCATGCCCAATTTCAAAGAAATATTTAAAAGCGTTTCGACAGTGCGCAAGCAAATAAGCGCGCTTGATCTGATTTATCGTGATCTTCGCGATATTTCGGATATACGGCTTATTTCGTTGCAAAAACAAGAAGAGAAAAAGATGGAACCTATCTCTTTTAAAGAGTCTATTTGCCTGGACAATGTCGTTTTCAATTATGAGAACAATAATGCTCGTATTGCCGACAACCTTTCACTGACAATAAAAGCCAATACAACCGTTGCTTTTTTTGGAACTACCGGATGCGGCAAGACTACAATTATTGATATTATATTAGGTCTTTTAATACCAAAATCGGGCAAATTGCTAATAGATGGAACCGAATTAAATGAAAAGAATATCTATTCATGGCAACGAAAACTCGGTTATGTACCTCAAAATATCTTTCTTGTCGATGATACCATCTCCGCAAATATAGCTTTTGGCATACCCAGGGATCAAATAGACATGAATGCAGTCAGGACTGCTGCTCATATTGCAAATATGGATCATTTTATCGAAAACAACCTCCCCTCTTCATACGAAACTGTAGTCGGAGAGAGAGGAATTCGTCTTAGTGGTGGGCAAAAACAGCGGATCGGGATTGCACGAGCAGTATACCATAACCCCGATGTTCTTTTCCTTGACGAGGCAACATCGGCTCTTGATAACGCGACTGAAGCCGCGGTTATGGACGCGATAGATAACCTGTCTAAAAACAAAACTATAATCCTGATTGCTCACCGACTCTCGTCCATCAAGAAATGCGACACCATATTCTTTCTGGATAAGGGCAAGATAATTACCTCAGGTACTTATAACGAGCTGTTACAAAATTGTGAAGAGTTTAAAAAGATCGCAATGGATATCTCACCATTACCCGCATCTGTTTGATACTATTATTATAAAACAATCTGTCTTATCACAACTGTCGATACAATAACAGCAAAGGGAGTAAGCAACAGCATAATATCTCTGAACAGTTGAAATCTTTTTGAGTCTGTTTTTTTAAGATTTAAAAGAAATTTTACCTGATGAAACACAATCGCACCCAGCAAAATAAATATTATAATACCCAATCGTCCAAAGCCTACAAAAGTAAAAAAGAGCATTACCAGATTCATAAGTATAACCGGTATTTTAATGATCCAGAGAGGAACCGTTATATATAATCCTGAATTTTTGACCAGCAGATGAACAGCACTAACAATAGCTGTAACAACTATCGTAATTAAACAAAACCAGAAAAATAGATCCATCAGTAAACTCCTATAAATTTTGAATTGCCTGTCAAAGGTGACAGGCTTTCGTTTATTTTGCAATCTTTATTAAGTTGCGTTATAAATAACAAAAAGTGATCGCATAAATTGGTCCAAAAACGATGCACTAAATATAATCTGCTGAGATACCAAATGCTATTCTACGCGCTTAGTTTCCCAGGCACGTGATCGCCACCTGAAAAACATAACAAGCCCTCGTCCCCATTCGTCCATCGAGAAGGCAAGCCAAACACCTAAGGCACCAAGACCAAATTTAAGCCCCAAAAGATAAGAGAAAAAAACCGCGATTCCCCACATGGAAACTATACCAGCGCGAACAGGAAAATGGACATCACCGGCACCTTTGAGAGCCCCAATAAAAATCAGATTAAAGGTTCGCCCAGTCTCCCAAAGAATTGCCGCAACCATAAGCACAACAGCTATAGATGCCACACTTGGATCTTCCGTAAATATTTTAATTAACTCATGTCTAAAGTATGCCACACCAATTGACGCAACCAGCGCCACAGAAAAAACGAAGTACCAGACATTTTTAATCTTGTGATACGCTTCATCAAACCGGCGCTTGCCAACCAGATACCCCACATATATCTGAGAAGATTGCATAAGCGCGAACGGAATAATCATAATAAAACGCTGAAAAGTTTGTGTATAAACAGCGGCCGTAAGAGCCGCAGTTCCAGAAATAGCTATAACCTTATATGAAACCAGCTGGGCAAGGTTATACGAGAGGTTTTCTCCACCATTTGGCAAACCAAAGTTCAGTATTTTTTTATACGATTCAACAGTTACCGAAGTTATAGACTTTATGTTTAAACCTATCTCTTTTTTGGTGCTAATTATATAAAGCATGATTACCGCGTTAATACAGTTACTTGCCACAGTCGAGATAGCAACACCCTTGACTCCAAGAACCGGTATACCAAACGGTCCGAATATAAAAAGATAGTTGCCAATAATATTTATTACATTGCAACCAAATGTCACAACCATCGCGGACTGGGTATAGCCGTAAGAACGCAAAATAGCCGCGAAAACAGTACTCAGGGCTGTTCCTACGCAAAAAAGCCCGAAGATAAAAAGATAGTCATAAGCGTATCCTCGTACAGCCGGTTCAAGATCATATATACCCAGAATTGGATTAGCGCCCAGTGTCAGAATCAAAGTGGCAACAATACCAAAAACTGCACTCAAACTTATGGCCGCGGCAGTTATTTTTGATGACTCATTATAGCGCTCTGATCCGTTATACTGTGATATAAGTGTTATTGCCCCGGTATTTACCATCATAAAAAGAATGATTACCATAAACATAAGCTGCCCAATCAAACCGACAGCGGCTACCGCGTCATCCGAGTAACGGCTAAGCATCATTACGTCGATATTGTTAAACAGCATTCTTAAAAAAGTTTCTATCAAAAGGGGCCACGACAAAGCAAAGATTGTCATCCGCTGGTCCATGGTTTTGTTCAATTTCATAGCCATACCTCACAACAGCTTTAAGTAAAAACACTTAACTTATTTTATAAAAGAACCATATCCAATTTTATATTTTGCTTGTACACTTCTTTATGATAAGAATGAATTTTTATTTATAAGCAATTATATAAAACCTGCATACAGTTGCAGAAGATCCGAATAAAGAAATTTTGTTCTGTAAATTTGAATTGACAAATCTTCCAGATAGTGCATAATTCTTTAAAAAAACTTAGAAGCCAAAAATGAAAAGAATCATCATACTTGTTTTTACAATATTTCTGATCACATCATGTGGTTCGACATCAACACGCACAGAATATCCAGACGCTAAAGAGAGCTACTCACCTGAAGCAGCTTATGTTTACGGAAAATTCACTCAGGTCATAACCACAGATAATTACCGTTGGCCTTATATATACATATATTTACAGGGCGATGACAAGAAGGAGTATCTGTACATTTACTCAAGCCATAAAGATAATGAAATTTATCAGATAACTGGTATTAAGCCCGGAACATATACCATACAGGGCGTTGGAGCTACGGGACGAAATCTTAAGGGCTACATAGAATTTAAAAAAACGGATTTAGGGAAAAAAATCACTGTTGAAGCAGGCAAGGCCTACTATATCGGAGACTACACCACGTTTTATGACAGTAAAACCAGCCGTTTCGGCCTATATAACTATGAAGATGCGTACCGTAAAACAACAAGTGAAATCAAAAAAAAGTATCCCCTGCTTAAAAGAATAAAAACTGCAAAAGTTAATCCCAAAAAACCAAGAAAATAATTCACTGAAAGTCGCATAAATGCAAATAAATCACGCATTGTTTCTAAACAGCAGTTTTTGAAACAATGCGTGCTCTCCCCCAAAAGCACACAAAGATAATTAAAAAAAATTTAGAATAATTACCTCATTGAAGACAATTCAGCTGATTTCAATCACGAATATTTAATCAGTTTTTAGCAAAATGTTAAAAAAAATAAATTGCGGCAAAAAGATAAAACTGGTTAATGGTCAGAAACAGAGATTAATGAAACCGGTTTCTTCCGGAAAAATGGCAATCAGATGAAAAAAGAGTCGTATTATGACCGCAAAAAGAAATTTATTCGCGAAATAGCCGATCTTGGAATCCGAAAAGAGATCATTAAACATTTTTCTGATACAGAAATATCTGTCTTTTTTGATTCCCTATTTGAAGACAGGTTCTATTCTGATCAACTGATACCGATAGGTTTCGGTGAATATAGCGACGATCCGCTTAACCTTGCCAAGATGATAAACAAGCTTAATCCCGACAAAAAAGGACGTATTCTTGAAGTGGGTACCGGTTCAGGTTTTTCGACCGCGATACTTTCAATGCTTTATCGTGAAGTATATACCATTGATATTTGTGAAGACCTTGCCATTACAGCAAAAAACAGACTCTATAACCACGGTTATGAAAATATACGTTTTTACGCTGGTGACGCGTCAATAGATACCGCGGAAATTGATGAACTTTTTGACGGAATAATTATTCACGCATCCTGTTTTAAACGCCCCTTTACAATAATATCGCTACTTAAAGAGAAAGCTCCCATAGTTTTTCCCATGGGCCCACCAACCCAACAGCAGATAATTACCCTTTATAATGAACCCTCACCAGATGGAGAAGGTAATTTTAAGACACATTTTCTCGATTTTGTAAATTGTACGCCCATTCAGGGGCCTTACGGATACGATACACCAAACATACCCGACGTCTATCGAGATATGGATGATGAAGAAGACGAAGAAGACGAAGACGGCAAGGTTAAATCAGACACAAACACAAAAAAAACTGATCAAACAAAAAAATGAGTCAAACCACGCGCGGTTATTTATATCTTTTTGTCACAATACTGCTGTTTAGCACCTATGAAGTGGTTAGCAAAACCTTGATAGGATCTGTTTCGCCCCTACAAATAAATGTTTATCGCTTTTTTCTGGGAGGGTTTCTGCTCTTAGGTTACCTTATTTATAAAAGAAACACTTCAATTACAGCCTATCATCTATTCATGTGCACCCTTGTCGGAATAATTAATGTTGTAATCAGCATGAACCTTGTTCTCCTTAGCCTTTGGATCGAAGGCGGAAGAGCTTCTGTCACAGCCGCGTTGATCAGCACAAATCCTTTATTTGTATTGATTATTGCCTCACTGTTTGATAAAGAAAAAATCACCGGAAAAAATATTACAGGTATCATTTTGTGCATTGCGGGTGTAGCTTTTATATTTGATGACACATTTACCTCAACCGGATCATATCAAAGCGCATTACTCGCTCTTGGCTCTTCGCTCTCTTTTGCCATCTATACAGTAATGGGCAAAAAACTGACTTCACGTATCGGCAGCAGTACAAAGATGAACTGCTACTCATTTTTAACCGGAGCAACAGTTTTACTTATAGTTATGTTAATAATAAAAAGCCCGGTAGCAATCAAAAGCGTTTCAGCTTTTCCTCAGCTTGTTTATCTTGGAATAATGGTCACTGGGGTCGCTTATATAGCATATTTTAAAGGTTTAACAATAACCGGAGCCGGCAGGGGCTCACTTCTCTATTTTTTAAAACCCGTTATTGCCTCATTGCTGGCAATAATATTTTTGGCAGAACAACCAACAATCGGTTTTGTTGCAGGGACCGCCCTTATCCTCGCAGGTTTGTACATAGCTATTCTTTTGCGATGGCCACGACCTGATCTTGAATAAAACATCAAAAAACATCTCATTAAATTTATATAAGATATTAACGATTCACCCGGTCTCAATGTTCTTGACTTATTATGGCTCTGATTAAATAGTATGCATAATGGATTTCTTTGCGAACACAAATCAAGTTTTCAGCTTTTCAATTAGAACATAATAATATCAGGAGTTTTGATAATGATCTCTTTTCCAGGATACGATGATATAATCAAAAGAGTATACGAAGAAAAACAAGAGCATGTTTTCCGTTTCTGGGATGCTATCGACGATAACAAGAAAAAAAGTCTTCTTGAAGACCTTAAAAATGTAAATTTTGAAGAAATCAACCGTCAATATCTAAACGCCTCTGCAGAATCCGTAATCGATGAAGATTATGGCCCAGCAGATTATATCAGACTTCCACGAAACCAGGAAGAGAGTGCCAAATTCACGCAGGCTCGCGAAACCGGAGTAGAAGCAATAAAAAAAGGCCGAGTTTGCGCTTTTATTGTCGCCGGGGGACAGGGCTCAAGACTTGGTTAT
>DAOTGZ010000062.1:6472-12680 GCA_035447445.1 Spirochaetota bacterium
ACGGCCCTAAAGGTGCGTTTCCTTTTACACCTATTAAACATAAATCCCTTTTTCAGGTTTTTAGCGAGAAAATACTGAAAAGCTCAAAAATTTACGATGTAAGCATTCCTCTTCTTATCATGACTTCTCATGCTAACCATCAACAAACAAAAGAGCATTTTGAACAAAACAAATATTTCGGACTCGATCCGGAAAATGTTTTTATGTTTCAACAGGATATGATTCCTTCACTAACAACCAGTGGCAAGCTTATACTCGCGTCACAAAACTCGCTATTTAGAAACCCTAACGGACATGGTGGCAGCCTGATAGCACTCAAAAAATCAGGAATGCTTCAGAAACTGAAAGAAAAGGGTATTGACCTTATAAGCTACTTTCAGGTAGATAATCCCATCGTTTGTGCGATTGACCCCGTTTTTATTGGCTTCCATATTTTGAATAACGCCGAAATTTCCAGCAAGGCGTTAACCAAAGCATATCCACAGGAAAAAGTCGGAAACTTTGTAATTTTTCCCGGCAAAAAACTGGGGATTGTGGAGTATTCTGATCTTCCAGAAGACAAGGCATACGAAAAAGAGAGTGACGGATCACTTCATTATTCAGCAGGCAATGTGGCAATACATATCTTTTCAGTTGATTTCATCTCTAAAATTACATCCGATGATTTTTCATTACCCTATCATCTTGCTGAAAAAAAGATATTAGCATACAATAATGGCGAACCAGAAAAAATAGATGGTTATAAATTCGAAAAATTTGTTTTTGACGCGCTTCCATTAACAGACAAAAACGTGATACTCGAAACTTCAAGACGTAACGAATTCGCTCCTGTAAAAAACAAAACGGGATTAGATTCCGTTGACTCATCTAGACAACTAATGATGGATATGCATCGGGAATGGCTGGAAAAACGAGGAATCGAAATACCAGATTCAGTTGCGATTATCGAGATATCCCCTTTAAAAGCGCTTAGAGCTGAAGACTTGAACAAAGATATAATTATCCCTAACCAGTCTGAAGTTTACCTGGATTAATGCACAAATAGTGCTCCCATTATCACATCATTATGGAAAACCAGAATAATAATCTTTATTGAAAACCCGTTTTCCTTGCAAATACGCATATTACCCCTCAACTGATCAACTACTATTGACTCAATGTTTCTCATTCCATAGGAGCCGTTTGTCTCCAGGGTAAAATCTTCCGGCAAACCTTTTCCATTGTCTCTGTATGTGATCTGTAACGCTTCATGATTTCTGCGGCATATTTCTATATCAATGTTTCCTCTTTCTGATTCAGGAAAAGCATGCTGTATAGAGTTGGCAATTAGCTCATTGCTAATTAAACCAATGGGAAGAGCTGTATCCAGATCGACATCTATATCCGGACCGCTAATATTAATATTAATATCTTTTTTTGTATTGTATATTTTTAAAATTAACCCCGATAATCTTTTTAAATACGATTTAATCTCAAATTGTCTGCTGTTTTCTGAACGGTATATCATCTGTTGTATAAGTGCTATCGACTGAATCTTTGCCTGAATATCAGCATGATGTTTTTTTGGTATATCATCCCGCAAATCAAGAATGGAAGATATAATTTGAAGATTATTCTTTGTGTGGAAACAGGCCTCTTTCGCGGCAATATTTTTCTGACGCATAATTGTCTTAAGTTGACTGTTCTTTGCGTTTAGATCCCTTAACCTTTCGTCAACCATATGCTTTACAGCATTATCAAAGTCACTTTTTTCATTTTTGAGTACCCCAGACTCTTTTTTGTGTAAAATTTTATGATTAATAACAAGCCAAAGCAACATGCACATTGCTGCAAAACGAAAAAAAACCGCCATTGCAGAAAAGCCTCCATTTTGATCTTCAGAAAACTGCAAAAGTGCTGTTGATAAAGCATTTAATAAAATTACCGTCACCGTCAAATAGATACTCTCTGATGGATAGGATCGCCGTAAACCCGAATAAAGAAGCGCTGAAAGACTCCACGCAGTAAAAAGAAAAAGTGTGCTGACATGTAAATATGAATTCTGATTTATATTTTTTTCTAAAGTAATTAATAGCGGAAAAGCCAGAATCGCCACTGATACGATTCCATAGGCGATCTGCAACTTCCACACCGCCAGCTTTTTTTTTATTCCCGTGTAAAGGTAAGCACCAACAAAAGCAGATAAAAATACCCAGTTGGCGGAATGAAACCAAAATGTTATCCGGTTATCTGCATCCTCGTTTATGATATACTTAACCGAATAGACCATGGTAAAAGCTTCTATAGTTGCCACAAAGAAGCAGGCCAGTGCTATAAACGCTATAAAACCGGATATATACTGCCTGTTAGTACTTAACGCAACCATGGAAACAGCAAACGTAATAATAACTGAAAAAGCTTTTACAGAAAACACAAAAAGACTCAAATCATAATAATAGAGCACACCTGCAGACACAAGAATAAATGCCAAAGGCAATATGCCAGAGGCACCCTCTAAAGAAGCTCCGGTGTTTTTATGGTACAATACTCTGTTCATATTAATAAGATGCATTAATAACAGAGCCAAGTCAATATTGAATGTCAATTAATTACAGGCTTACCTATTATTTGGAATTAATAATAGTTACTCTGGCCTTAATGCCGCACTGTTAACTTATAAAAAAGCACAAACTGTCTTTTTTGCGATAGAAAGAGAGCATAAACTTTTAGCCAATAACGTTGTATCTACTGTATTCAAAATATATTCTACTCAAAGGGATATTTAAGTCCAATCTGTTCCCTGATAGTGTCCATAACCCTAAGTGTGCCCAGAGTATCATCAAGAGTTATACCGGAACATTCAAGCTTGCCTTCAATAATGGCTTTTGTTGCAGCACCTATTTCGTACTCGAAACCGCTCGCCTTAAACGGACGCGTTACTGTTAGCTTGTTATCTTCTGTTTCAAGAGTCGCGCTATCAGTTGCCCAAAAACAGTGATGAATAGTGATAGAGCCTTTTGAACCGTATATCTTCAGATCATTTAAAGCCTGTGCCGCGAATCCACAGTTCATTTGCATTATTACACCTGACGGATATTTTAATACACCCGCAGTTAACTGATCAACTTTTGTTTCGGTCATTACAGCTTCGGCCTTAACTGTTACCGGATTCTCGTTAAGTATCCACTGGGTTACAGCAATGGGATAAACCCCCAGATCAAGAAGAGCTCCGCCTGCCAGATCAGGATTATACCAGCGATCATTAAGATCGTAGGGCACATTGATTCCAAAATTGGCACAGATAAGACGAATGTCACCAATCCTTGAACCGTCTAACCAATCGCGTACATCGGTATATATTGGTAAAAAACGGCTCCAAAGAGCTTCCATAAAGAAGAGGTTCTTGCTGCGTGCAAGATCAACAAGTTCGCGACCCATCTTTTCGTTAATTGTCAGGGGCTTTTCGCAAAGAACAGATTTTCCGGCGTTGAGGCACAGTTTGACATTATCATAGTGAAAGCTATGAGGAGTCGCGATGTACACAGCGTCAAGACCCGGATCATCAAGCATTTCACTGTAGCTGCCGTAAGAATTTTTAACAGAATATTTACCGGCAAAAGCATCCGCGCGTTCTTTTCTGCTGCTTGCCACAGAGTGCAGAACCGCGTTATCAACAAAGGCTATACCTTTCGCGAAAGACTCCGCAATACGGCCCGGACCGATTATTCCCCAGTTAACCTTTTCCATTTATGACTCCTTAATAATATTAAATTTCGATCCGGCAATTAAAATTAACAGGACAAATAACCACCGGAGGTGCAGACGGCCCTGTTAAAACAGATGGCACTTTTTCAGTTTCAGCATACTATTTATTAGCCGGATCATTGATACAGCTTGATCAGCTAAAAATTAGCGAAGAAACAGGATCAAGTCAAGGTTATATTATTTATCCGGGACAGTGACCATGCATCATAAGCAAATATTGGGGACGGTGTAATTTAGCGATTAATGCCATAAATGGGGACGGAGGTATTAAAATGCTAATAGGGCCGGAGGTATAATGGGGACAGTATACTTTACAGTTAACCAGAAAAAAGGGACGGAGCACTTTCTCATCCGATTCCGAAAACAGATACAGCATGTTTGAGCTAATAATATTATTTTAAGGAACAAGCTCTTATATTATGCCGTAAACCGGCCTTACAATAATTCAGTAGATTTCAGAATATTACACGTTATGATTTTTTTGTCTGTTGACATTACCCGTGAAGCTGCTGTATTGTTAGCCAGCTTTATTTTGAGCTGAAGGCAAGTACCATGAACAACGGGCAAAAGCACCCACGTAGCATTACGATTCCAGATGTCGAAGAGACTGAAAAACTGATCCTAAAACTAAAAGAGCTAAGCTCATTTATTATAGACACCTCTTCACTTATCTATATGCAGAAGATTTCTGTCATGAAAATGGTGACGAAAATATATAATATCAAGGCGCCCCTTTCGGTTATTAATGAATTTGGCAGCTGCCCAGAGGGCATTACGACGGTTGACATTAACCTTAGTGCAGATGATGATATTATTGCATGTGCCGATCAGTTTGGGCTACCCGTTTGCAGTGAAGATAAGCGAGTACTTTTACACGCAAGCCGCGACAATATTGACTATTATAACACAATAATGATTCTTGTTTCGATGCGTACCAAAAATATAATTACAAAACAAGAATTCGGGCAGTACATTACGGGCCTGCGCTCAAACGCGCATTACTCTAATAAAGTCTGGGATTACGCGCAGAAGCTGATTGATACAGTAGATATGGTTTAAAACGAGGACAAAATGCGAAGACACGACATAGAGATTACAGATCAGGAAATACTATTTTAAAGTCACGAAACAACTTTCATTCTGCTTTTTAAAATTTTATATAATTCCGACTTTTCGCGAATACTGGACAATTTATTAAAGTAATCATCAAAAGATTCAGGTTTAAGACTGTTATATAAGTTTTCCTGTAAATCATGTTTCATTTTGACACAATCAAATTCTTTATCTTTCATCACTTATTACCTCTCTGGGTGTTCTAATTTCCAGTAAATTGTATCCTTCACGAAGGTTCACTGAATTGAATTGGTGAATTTTTTTCAAGTTTACTATATGCTTAAAATTCCAGCTTACCAGTACATCAACTTTGCAAATTGTCGCTATTGCAATATGCAAAGCATCATCTGAATATTTCGGAGAAACAATTTCTGAATCAAGATAAAAAGCCGCTAATTTTTTCATTTCATTATCTGCTTCAATTAACTCTAAATCGTCAAAATCAAGTAAAAGATTTTTTACCCGATCGGGAGCGTTTTCAAGTTCAGCGATTGTAATATCAGAAATAACAGGCAAATATTCGTTTTTCCGAAATTTATTGAACAATAGTAATGAATACTCAGAAAACTCTTGATCAAATACACCGCCAAAAACAGAAGTATCTATATATATTTTGAATATTTTCATAATGAAAATATAAAGCATGTAATTAGAAATACAACAACAAATTATCAGTTTAGCATTATAAATATTTAACAGGATACCTTAAGTAATTATCATGATAACGAGGACAAAATGCGAAGACACGACAAAGAGATTACAGATCAGGACACCATAAAGCAGATTCTAAAGGAGAACACTGTTTGCCGTATAGCTCTCTGTGATAACGATACACCCTATATCGTTCCGATGAACTACGGCTTTGATGAAATAAATATATATCTGCATTGCGCGAAAGAGGGCAAAAAGCTTGATATTATTAAAGAAAACAGCCGGGTATGCTTCGAAGTAACCGATTCGGCCGAAACAGTCACATCGGATAAGGCCTGCGGTTACGGTACAAGATACCGCTGTGTAATTGGACAAGGCCGCATTGCACTTGTAGATTCAGCAGAAGAGAAGATACAGGCACTAAATATTATAATGAAACAGCACACCGGCAAAGCCGATTGGGATTATGACCCGTCGGTTGTAGAGAAGATTACAGTTTTAAAAATTACGGCCGAATCAATTACCGGAAAAATATCGGGTTTTTAAGAATAAAGATTGGATCAATCAAAGTCGATAATTCACTATAGAACTTAAAAATCGATTTAATTGTAACTAATAGACTTTTAGCTTTAACAATCATTTTTTATTATTAACACCTGACATAAATATTTAAAAAAAAAGACTATTATTTGTTTATATT
>DAOTGZ010000063.1:0-12498 GCA_035447445.1 Spirochaetota bacterium
TATAATAGAATAAAACAATTATGTTAGTGTGAACAATCCAGTCTGTATAAGGTGGATCATTAAAATGAATACGGTGGCATATTATGAATGCCTGTGATGAAGGTCAAGTATAATAGAAATGATTATTCGCTGATGGTTACTTCAGTATTTTCCGTTATATCTTTATTGTTTATTTTCAAAGGAATTATATACCAGCTGCCTTTTTTGTATTTTGAAAACTGCGGATAGGCGAAGTTTGGAACGTCCTGTATGAAGTTTGTGTTAAAAAGCAGTGTGATATTAAGGTTGGCCACATTATTGTGATTGATCATTCCGTTTACAGATGCTCTTATGTCAGGAGAATTAAACATAAATGTATTAAATGAGTAGCCGTTGTTATCTATTTCTATATTAGCAAACATCTCTTTGAATTCCAGATCTTTAAGTTTATAACGTAAAGGCTTTAATATGATGCCGAAACTGTCCTGAATACCAGTGTTTATGAGTTTTCCGTTATTAATTCTTATTACTAAATTCCCTTCTTTAACGGAAGCTTTACTGTTTGAGTTCATTACTACTAGGTTAACTCTTCCGGATGCAATACCGAAAAATCTATTTTTTATTTGATCTGCCCAACTGTGAAGATTCTGTAATTGAATATTAGAGAAGTTTATATCCAATTCCGTTTTGATTCCGTTAGTGGCTTGATTTATTTGAGCACGACCTGTTAACAAGCCGTTAAAAAAGTTTGTTTTAAATCGCTGTATAATGATAATGCTATTACCCAAGGAGTAGCCAATGGAAGTGTTGTTTAAAATAATATCGTTTACGACAATTTCTTTAGCCTCGATAACACCATTGATGTTTGTGTTTTTTAGAAAAGGTAGGTTAAGACCTGTTTCTGATTCGGTATCGATGATAAATTTGTCAGTAACTACATTGATGGCAAAATTATCAAACGAAGAACTTGTAGATGCAGCGGAAATAACCGCTGGCTGATCCATAATCAAAACATTGATATTCTCATGTCTAAATCGGTTATTGGTTATGTTAAAAGAACCGTTAACACCTTGAAGGGTTTTACCATAACCTCCGTTTGATATTTTTACAGTTCCGTTAAAAAGTTTTCCGTCGTATTGAAGTTTACCGTTAAGTTTACCATGAAGTGGCATATCTTCAATGGGGGGGATCATTACGGAAATTTTTTCCAATGCTGTATCTTCGGCTGTAATATTAAATGATGAGTAACCTTCTGTAATACCTACAGTTAGGTTTTGCACAAAGAAAGAGCCACTGTTTCCAATTTGCCCGTTATTTTGATCTAAAACAAGCACCTTCGGCGAATGGTAAACACGACAGTGACCATCTTTGACTTGTAACAAATCGCCGGTATTAAGAGTACATCTAAGTTTACCAATATCACCTTCTGTATATTCAGAAGTTATAACAAGATTCTCGATTGTTCCGCTGGTCACGCGGTATGGAAGTTGCGGCGGATTGGGAGCTCCAAAGAGATAAACCCAACTAAGGTTAACGTCATCCAGATTTGCCTTTCCGGTGAGTTTAAACGAATCACCTTCAAGATTTGCTGTTAAATCGGTTTCGATTTTGCCCCTTTGCACAGGTAGGGTAATTATAAAAGAGTCGAATACTGGCTTAGATCCATTTTCGAGAAATATCGAACCATCAATGATATAGGTTCCTTTGAGAGGCGCAAGAAAATCACTGGTATTAGCAACTTCAATGGTGCATTCCTTGAGATGTATGTCGGGCAATCGAGATGTAAAATTTCCACCAGATTTTGTGCTACCAAGTTTGATGTCTTCGATCAAATTTTCAATATTATATCTACCATTACTATAATCGAGAGAAAAATTTAGTTCTTCTACATAAAGGTCTTGAAGCTGTAACTGTCTTCGGAAAAGGGGGGCAAGAGCAAAAGTAATCTGAACGCTTTTAGCGGTAAATAGTGGTGTTTCTGTTTCAGGATCTATAATCTTAAAACCGGTAAGTTTTACACCCCGAAGACTGTAGCTTATAGAGTCAATTTCGATTGATCGTTGAAGCACATTTTCTGCGTTTTGATTTATAATCGAGATTACCTTCTCTTCTGGGAAGAAGAACAAAAAAAGGAGTACAAAGGTAATCAAAAAAAGGAGTATAAGAAGTGCAGATATTTTTACCAGAAAAAAGGCTTTAAGAATTTTTATTGGCTTCACGTTTGCGTTCCAGAGCTGATTTCTTGAGATAAAAACGGGCAGTTTTTTCCAGTTCGAAGATATCGTTACATATTAATTTGCCCTCGTCAATGGTAATTATCTTTTCAGCAAAAAGCTGAACCATCAAGGCGTCAGCCTGTTTTTTTGTGGCACCAATCATGTTTGTAAGCTCATTGACACCAAATTGGAAGTTGTGTGGCTGCTTTGGGCGAATTTGAATCTTTTGTTTTTCTAACTGGATGAGCAAAATGTCATAAGCCCTTCCTATCTGGTCATTGATGGTAAGATTCTCAAGCTGTCGTTTCGCAGTCCATATCCGTTCGCTAAGCAACACTATTAGTCGAGTTGCAAGTTGTGGTTGTGATATTACCATTGTTTCGAAATTGTCCTTGTTGATTACCATAACGGTAACATCACCAAAAGTAATAGCAGACGCACTTCGAGGCCTATTATCCAGTAATGCCATTTCACCAAATACATCACCGGGTTTGAGCATGGCCAAAAGTATCTCTTCATCAACAACCTTTGTTATCTTTACCTGCCCAGATTGTATGATAAACAGTTCAAAACCGAATTCGTTTTCGCAAAAAATCATGGTGTTATCTTTGTATGTGCGTGTAAGTCCTTTGGTCGGGGGCGGTTCAGGTGCTTTAAAAGGTGCTTTAAGCTGTTTTAAACGGTGTAGCGAGCGTTCAGAGTTTTTACCGGCAGGGCAGTATTGCAGGTAGCGTTGAAAAGCATAGGCTGCATGATTGAAAGCCCTTTTGACCAGATAATATTCGCCTATTTGATAAAGGTGTTCCGGGTTTTCTTCTGCCTGATCCTTAAGAGTCAGTTTTGTTATTGAATTATCAAAAAAGCGTAACTGACGCGAAAAGAAGCGGATTATTTTCATGGCAATATCGGGGTTACGTTGAATAAGCTCGCCAAACTGTTCCCTGCGTACCACAATTACAGATACCATTTCAAGTGACACCGCGGTTTCTATACGAGCATGTGTACTCATACATGAAATAACACCGAAAAAATCACCTGGCCCCAAAATTTTATTGTTTCTGTCGGCAATTGAAGGATTCTGATTGTTGATTTTAACGCGCCCCTTAAGAATTATGAAAAAGGTTCCCGCGCTCTGTTTGCCTTCAACGATGATAAACGAATTAGGGTGGTAATTCTCTACTTTAAAGTGCCCTTGAGCCATTTGTCCTCGGTGAATTTTTATTCAGGATTTTGTTTAATTAAGTAAAAATTGAAACTTACTTGGTACTTGATATTATTTTGCACTCAATTACGTCAATGGTATTTTTATATTGTTCGCTTGAACATTACTGATTAAAATACATACATACATTAACAGTATCGACCTTGATTACAAAAAAATAAAAAAAGAAGTCATAAAATTTGTCTTTAAGCAATATTTTCTAATGGAATAGGGTAAAGCTCCGATATTTATAAAAAGACGAACTAGAACTATGTATTTTTTTTCATTTTTAGTATCTGATATTTTATGAACCGGAGCAGACAATATGAAACGTCTATTAAGTGACAGTGTTTTACCCTTTGTAAACCAGGGACGCATAAATATGCATAAAGTGAATATGCTTATCGAATTAAAAGAATTTGTTGATCGCGTTGCTACCAAGGGATATATTGGAGAAAAGACCGTAGCGTCGTTACTTGACCGTTTTGGCGTGGAACCAGAAGTAATTACATGGGGTGATTACTTTCAGAGTGAGCTTGTATTTGATGCTGTACGCTATTCGGATGAAGAGTTACGAAAAGTGGTTGATACCATAAAGTTTGATATTATGAGCGGATATCAGATATTTTGTGAGCACAGTGCTGATTTTTTTGAGTGGGTCGAAAAAACCAGTAACGAAATTATTTTGAATAGTACTGAAAGCTATTCTGAAGAAGAACAAGAGATTCTGCATTTAAAGATTTTGAAAGACTATTATTGCAATATAGGTATAGTTGATAAGTTTTCCCCTGAAGAAGTTCTCTGGTATGCAGGGTTTGAGGAGAACAGGGCAAACGCGGAAGTTTCCTGATAGATGTGTGGACGTTTCTGCTTTATTCATACCTCCAAAGTAATCGAAGAGCGGTACGGTATATCCGTACCTTCGCTTTTTAACCCCACATATAATGCCGCACCCGCACAGATTTTACCTGTTATCTCTTCAGCAGACAGGGGAAAGCTATCGTTTTATCGTTGGGGCTTAGAACTTTCTGTACCAAGGAAAGATAGGCCAGCTTATAATAACATAAATGCCCGTGCCGAGACCTTGGAACAAAAAAAAATGTTTAAAAATTTGATTGGGAGAAAACAGTGTATTATACCTGTCAGCGGATTTTACGAGTGGAAGCGTGAAGGTCGCAATAAAAGACCATTTCTGTTCACAACAAAAGACGAAATATATTCTTTGGCAGGGCTATGGGATTATATACCTGGTGATGATAATATGGGTATATACTGTTTTACGATAATAACACGACCCGCTGATGAGGAAGTCAGCAAACTACATGATCGTATGCCCTTGATTTTGAGACCTGATGAGGAAAAAAGCTGGCTTGAATGTGAAATCAATAGTAAAAATTTATTAAACCTTGGCAAGAATATTAAACTTGAATCCGTAGAGGTCTCTCCGGAAGTCAATAAGGTTGCAAATAATCATCCTGGTCTGATTCAGCCCTATTCATCGCCTGAAAACCCGACACTCTTTTAAAATTTAATAATTACTTATTCGAGATATTCACTAAACGAATCTATAATGACCTTCGGCATACTTACTTTCCCATTTTCTAGGCAAACAACAACTACTTTTGCTCTGGCGCAAAGTTTTTGGCTATCTTTTAGTACTATTTCCTGGTTAAAGATAAGCTTGAGTTCACCGTCTCGTTTTACAGCCAGACGACAGAAAAAATTGTCAGATGCTCTTAACGGAAACTTGTAATCTATTTCGATACGTGCCACAACAGCATCAATTCCCTGATCGTGAAGAGCCTTAAGATCTGGACCTTTCTCTTTAAGAAACGAATTGCGGGTATGTTCAAGATAGTTTTGGTATACAGCATTATTTACAATACCCTGCAGGTCGCATTCGTAGTCTCGGACTTCGAAATTTTTTTCATATATCCAGCTCATCAGCTTCTCCTTTTTTACGTATCAGATGTATACCGTCGGCCATGGGTAAAACTGTTATATCGACCCGAGTGTCTTCAAAAACCATCTTGTTGAAAGATTTGAGTTGTTTGGCTGACAGGTCTTCCGTATCTTTTTGTATTACCGAACCACGCCAAAGAGTATTGTCGACCATTATAAGCCCGTTAGGTTTACACAGTTTTATTGCCATCTGATAGTAGTTTTCGTAATTTTTTTTATCCGCATCGATAAAAATAAAATCAAAGGTGTTTGTGTGACCTTCATCTATAAGCGCAGGAATAAGAACCATTCCTTCGCCAACACGAAGTTCTATCTTATCATCAACTCCGGCCTCTTGCCAGTGACGAAGCGCTCGAGATGTCCACTCGCGTGATCGGTCAATAGCTATAATCTTGCCGTCTTTCGGCAGTCCCAAGGCAGTTGCGAGTGTCGAATAACCGGTAAAGACGCCAATTTCGAGACATTTTTTTGCGCCAATTAGTTTAATAAGCATTGTCATAAACTGAGCCTGTTCGGGAGTAATGAGCATTTTGGCGCAAGGATGAGTCTCCGTTCGTTTACGTACCATTTCTAAAAAATGGTTTTCACGAAGTGAAATAGAAGTTATATAAGCTAGAAGTTTTTCGTTTACGGTTATACTTTCTATTGGCATCTGATGTTACGCGCGGTCACGAGCAAAAGAGACACGGCCACTTCGTATAAGCTCTTTGATTCCGTAATTGCGGATGATATCTATAAAGTTTTCTATTTTTGTTGGGTGACCAACAACCTGTATAGAGAGTGACTTTTGAGAAATATCAATGATTTCGGCACCAAATGTCTGAGCGATCTGAAAAACTTCAACACGTTTCACAGGTGTTAGCTGAATTTTTACTATTGCGATTTCGCGCTGAGCTGCGGGAATACTTGTATGGTCATAAACCTTGATAACATCGATTAGTTTGTTCAGCTGTTTTTTTACCTGTTCAATTACACGGTCGTTACCGTGAACGACAATTGTTATAACCGAAACTTCGCTATCTTCTGTTTTGCTTACAGAAAGTGAATCTATATTGTAGCCGCGTGCCGAGAAAAGACCAACAACTCTTGCCAGCACACCCGATCTGTTTTCGACTTTAACCGACAGTACATATTGTTCCATTAAGCAAGCTCCCTTAAAATTGTTTCTTTTACTGTTTTACCCGAAGGAACAAAGGGATAAACGTTCTCCTCTTTTTCCACGGTAAAATCAATTATTACAGGACGATCCGTTATAGAGAGGGCTTTCTCTATGGCTTCATCAACATCATCTTTTTTATCTACACGTATACCTAATGCGCCATAAGCTTCTGCCAGTTTAACAAAGTCAGGAGCACACTTTATACAGGTTTGTGAATATCTTTTGTCGTAAAATAGTTGCTGCCATTGACGTACCATCCCTAAAAATCCATTATTAAGAATAGCTATAACAATTGGCAGTCTGTGCTGAACAGCAACTATAAGCTCTTGTATGTTCATTTGAATGGAACCATCACCAGCGATGTTTATGACCCGTTTATCAGGAACTCCAAGTTGCGCGCCTATGGCAGCCGGCAATCCGAAGCCCATAGTACCCAGACCACCGGAAGATATAAATGTTCTAGGTTTGCTGAATTTATAAAACTGCGCTGCCCACATCTGATTTTGCCCAACCTCGGTCGTGATTATCGCGTCACCCTTTGTGATTTCGTAGATACGCTCTACTACGTATTGCGGTTTAAGCTTTTTGCTTTCAGTATCATAGTAGAGGGGATGTGTTGCTTTCATCTGTTTGACTTCCTGAATCCAAGGAGCGATATCCGGTTTCTCAACGATATTTATAAGTTCTTGTAGAATATGTTTACAATCTCCAACTATTGGGATATCTACAACCACATTTTTCGAAACAGAAGCAGGATCTATGTCTATATGTATTACCTTGGCATTTGGAATAAAATCTGATATTTTACCGGTTACCCGATCGTCAAATCTTGCTCCGACGGCAATAAGGAGATCCGATTCATTTACAGTATGATTAGCGTAATATGTACCGTGCATTCCGAGCATCTCAAGTGATAGCTCGTCGGTTTCTGGAAAAGCTCCCAAGCCTAAAAGAGTAGTCGTTACAGGTATTCCGGTTTTGCGTGCAAATTCAGTAAGTTCTTTGGAAGCGTCTCCAAGAATAACTCCACCACCAGAATAGATAACAGGGCGTTTAGATTTTTTAATCATCTGTGCGGCTTTTTTGATTTGCATCGGATGACCTTCGTAAACAGGTTTGTATCCTCGGATGTCCACAGGTTTATCGTAGTCATATTCGCAATCTGCATTAGAGATGTTTACAGGTATATCGATTAGTACTGGGCCGGGACGACCTGTGGTCGCGATATAGAATGCTTCCTTTATTACGCGTGCAAGATCATGGATATCCTGTACAAGGTAGTTGTGTTTTGTGACTGGGCGTGTAATTCCTGTAACATCGGCTTCCTGGAAAGCGTCGTTTCCTATCATGTCTGTGGAGACCTGACCGGTTATTACAACGAGCGGAATCGAATCCATATGAGCATTTGCCAGTCCCGTTATAAGGTTAGTAGCACCTGGTCCGGATGTTGCTATGCATATTCCCGGTTTGCCTGTAGCTCTTGCGTAACCGTCAGCAGCGTGTATTGCTCCCTGTTCGTGACGTGTCAATATGAAGTTTATCGGGCTGTCATGAAGTTCATGAAAAATAGGTATCAGAACACCCCCTGGGTATCCGAACATAATCTCCACATTCTCTTTGATCAGACTTTCTACGACCTGGCGCGCACCTTTCATGCAGCTATCCCTCATTTAAGTAGTTTTTAACAAATAAGTAGGTAATTATCAAGATAAATAGGTACCCATACGGTAAGGGTATGTTTCAAATAAGCATTTACAACACGAAAGGTAAACTTATTAAAGCAGTCGAAATAGTGTCAAATTATTTTTTTTATGAGTGAGAATAGGGAGATTTCCCTATTCTTCTGGCTCCGAAGACTCTGTGTCTCCAAAACTATTATCGTTGAAGAAAATATCATTCGAGTAGCAGGCGACTTTGTAGTTGTTTTCAGAGGTTTTTACAGCGCTTTGTATTACATTATCGATTTTTTGCATGAAATCGTTGTATATGGATTTCAGGTTGTTCTGTATGTCGCTTGTCATCTCGTTGTACAGTCTTATTATCTCGTTTTTTTCTTCGAGACCATACTTTTCAAGATTATCAGTGACCGAAGTTTCGAAACTACGACGCAATAATGCTTTGACCATATTCTCAAGATTTGCATAACGATTTTGTATCATTGCTTTAAATGTATCTGGTTGCATGATTATCTCCTAGTAACTGATAACGACTTAAGGTTATTGAATCTGCTTGATTCATGAAATTAAAAATAACCAGAGTCTGCAAAAGCTGTTTTATCAGTTTATAAATTTAACAGTCACAGTTCATGGATATAGACATCTACTGCTACAATAGGGTTGCAAAAAAATCTTAAACCTGGAAAACATTTCAGTTGTAATATTTATCTTCTTGAAATAACGAGTAGCTTTTCATGAGATGTATATTGTGTTTATTTAAATCCATTTGTAATCTTTTGTAATCTGTTTCAAAAAACCTTTGACATATAAAAAGGCAAATGTTATGTCTCATAAAAACACCTTAACAGGAACCTCATGCTAATGCGGAATCTAAAAACATACATTTACCACAATCCGCATAAGGAGCAGGCTGTCAATTTTAGGCAGCAGCTTGAGTCGTGTCTTGTTGAAGAGTCGGTTTCGACTGTTGATTCGATAGAGGATGCCGATTTTTTTGTTGTGATTGGTGGTGATGGAACACTATTAAACTTTTCAAAATATATTATTGAACAACCTAAACCGGTTCTTGCCGTTAATATGGGGAGTCTGGGTTTTTTAACAGATGTCAGGGTTGATGAGGCCAGGCTTGCAGTTCGAAGTATAGTAGAAAAAAACTATAGCACAGAAAATAGACGTTTTCTCGAGATAAGGACGGCTGGTTCAAGCTATTATGCTCTTAATGATTTTGTTATAGCCAAGTGTGGACTTCACGCAAGGATGGTCAGCATAGTGGTTACTTCGAATGGGGAGTATGTAAACACTTACAGGGCAGACGGTGTGATAATAGCTACTCCTACGGGATCCACAGCCTATTCCTTTTCTACAGGCGGGCCAATTGTCAAACCGGGACTAGATGCTGTAGTTATAACTCCTATTGCGCCTCATAATTTGAATGCGCGCCCGATTGTTGTTCCTGGAAGTGATATTATAGAGCTTTATGCTGAAAGTGAAGAGAGTGACTTACATAGTATGGTTGATGGACAATGTTCCCTTGCGCTTGGGGGCAAAGAGAGGGTTCAGGTTACACTCTCGGATAAATATATACAACTGGTTAAGGCGCCTTCTCGTGGATATTACTCTATTTTGCGTCAAAAGTTAAAATGGGGGGACAAACTCTGCTAGATTCAATAAAACAAGAGAGTTTTGCACCGTTCGTGATCTAAATGAAATTTTTTTAAAATTTATCAATATTAAACTTGTAAAGAAAACATGCCGAAAATATATATGACACGCTTGTGTAAATAAGGATTAATGCTATGGAAATTTTTGTTTGTCTTGAAACCATACCTGAGCCTGATTGTGTCGAACTAGTAAATGGTAGATTTAATTACGAGGATTGCCCTGTTCGTCTGGATGCGAGTTCGGCTTATGCTCTCGAAGCCGCACTTAGTCTTAAGGACGAATACGATATACCGGTTAAAGCGGTTTTACTTGACTCATTTGAGCGTAAATCTATTTATGATGAGGTTAGAGCTCTTGGGTGTGACAGCATTGAATGGATAAATTCTACCTATACATTTGATCCTTTTGAACGCGCCTCCATCTTTGCCGATGCCCTTAATCCAGGAGAGGGCGATATAGTGCTTGCTGGTTATCATTGCGAAACATGTTGTACAAACAGTATTCCAATGCTTATAGCTTTGAACAAATCTCTTCCTTATCATTCCGAAATAAAATCCATCTCGTTCGACAGCGGTCATATCCATCTTGAATCATTTAAAAACGGTTGTGATAAGGGATTAGAAGTAGAGACTATGGTTGTTTCGTTGCGTTCGGCAAAAAAACTTCGTTATCCTACACTTCGTGATCGTCTTGCCTGCTGCGATGAGTATATTAGCCCTGTTTATAAAAATTGCCGTGAAGAAGAGCCATTTGCTACTGTACCAGCTTCTGAAATTGTCAAACACGAGAACTATTCCGGTGATACCGACGATAAAGCAGCTTCACTTGTGGCTACCATGGATTCGCAGGGTATGTTCAATATATGACCGTTGTTCTTGCTGTAGCTGATGACAGATTTAGAAAACGTCCTTCTATTTACCGTAATTTTTCGACTCATGCACAGATTTTCGCGAAAAAGAATAGGGTAAAGTCGTGTTGCATTTTTTTTTCTCGCGACCGGCGTGTACCAGAAGAAATTCTTAACTCTTTTGATAATGTTATTACTGCTGATAACCGTTTTTTAAACGGTCAGACTGACCCCTTGCCATTATTTCAATCTATTCTTGATTCTTATAAACCCCTGGTAATAATGAGTCTTCATCACGATTTTCTGGTGCAATACATGACACAGTCCCTAATACGCGATTTCTCAGCCGTGTATGATGTTTGTGATATACGCTTGGAAGATGGCGAACAGATAATGTACCAGCCTCTTTTCCGATTCAGATATTACCGCAAAAAAGTAATGCGTCCGGGAATGATGATATTTGTCAGGGCATGTCCCTCTGATACCGAGGCTCCTGCACAAAATATCGCAAAAGTAGATCACTTTGCTTTCCGTTTTCCCAAAGAGGTTCAACAGGTTTGCTTTAAAAATATCGAGAATAACTATTCTATTGTTGCGGGCAGGGGACTAATCGACAACAAGTATTTTACCCGTTATATTGTATCTATTGGTGACAAAATGAAAGGAGCCGCGCTATGTACAGAGTCTTTGCGGGGATCCGATGATGCGGTTCCTGCAGCAAACATGGCAGAGACTTGCGCGATTTTAGAGACAGATTTTTCTGTGTTTGCAGGTGAAGAGGGTAATTATGACCTTTTGGAGAAGATACAGTGTCAAAAATATTCAGTATATATTAATAATTGTAGCTGTTCACCTCTTTTATTGGTATCGGATGACATTATTATTGAAGAGACAAGCCGTTTTATAGAGATTTATAACAAAAAACTTAGAAAAGTTAGTTTTACACCAAAAAAAATTAACAAAAAACTTCGTTAAGTGAGTATTAGAATATGAACTTTAAAAAAAAGGCGGTAATCATGATTCTAATTACTTCAGCACTTATGGCTGGATGCAGCCGTGAAGAGTTTTTTGATCTTTTTACATTAAAATCCGTGCGTGTTGTCACAACTGGTGAACAGACCGAAGATATCAAAGAGCTTATGGATCGTGCGAAAGGGCACGAATCCGAAATTAACAAGAAGATTGAGGCTGGTGATTCTCTGGCAGATGTTTATGAGGCTCTCGGTGTGGCGTTTCTGTTACGAAAAAACTGGGAGTTGTCGATAGAAAATCTGGAAAAAGCTATCTCTTTTGGTAATGTTGCTCACGATATTCATAGACGTCTTGCCATTGCATATTCTAACCGTGGGCGTGAACTTAACAATAATTCTGATTTTGATAAAGCCGTGTACCATTATAAACTTGCACTTGAGAAAAATCCGGATAACCATGATGCTATGTACGGGTTATCCCTTGTTCTGTTTTTTGAGAAAGATGACAAAAAGGCCGGAATTGAATTGATAAAAGAACTAACCCAAAAAAAACCTGATTATTATGAAGCCAGAATGGCTTACGGTCGAATGCTTTATGAAGATGGTAACAGAAATGGGGCACTTTCTATATATCAGTCAATGATGGAAGATCTAAATATTGATTCCGATGCACGAACACGTTTCGAAAATGACGTTATGTCCAATATTAATCGTATTACCCGCGAGCTTGCCTCGGGTGTAGCAGATGACCAATAGCGGTTCGTATCATCTGCTGCTTCTTTCCCTGCTTTCTGCTCCTGTTTACCGTGAAACTCTGCTTCGATT
>DAOTGZ010000064.1:0-12362 GCA_035447445.1 Spirochaetota bacterium
GGATGATACCATATTATTCAGGTCAATGAAAAAAAATGATAAAAGCAAACAGCAGTTTATGGTTTATGATAAGGCATCTAATGTCATTACTAATAAGATCGATATCTATCCCTCGGGTAATCAGACTCATTTAAACCCCTCGGTTATGAGTGGTTTGGGTGTAATGGCCTATATGAATAATGCTTACTGGTGGCTGCATGAAGATTCTAAAGGAAATATTAATGTGGTACGGATGAATGAAGAAAATTTCGAACAGAAGCTTATTCCACTGGGCGAATGGCAACTTCATTGATTATTAGCCGTGATAAAATCTGTCACGGTTAATAATCTTTCTCTGCAAACCCGAAACGACTTCGTTTTTGCAGAGAAGATGTTGTTTTGTAAAAGATCCTTTCTTAGTTTAATCAGAAATAAAAATTAAAGCTTTAGTGTCTACAATTTTTCAGAATCGTCATCGCCATTTGTATCGGCATCCGATTTCTTCATGCAGATTACGGTCACGTCGTCATCAACTGCGGAGTAGTCCATAAACGAATAGACCGAGCCAAGAACGGAATGAAGTATATCTATTGGTTTTGTGTGTTTAATGGCATGTTCGAACTGTTTTTTTAATCGGTCTGTGCCATACAGCTCTTTTTTAATGGGACTTGGGGCTTCAATAAGTCCGTCAGTGTAAACTATCAGAGTGTCATCTGTATCAAAAGCAATGGTTTTCTGTTCAAAGATAGCGTCATCAAAAAGTCCAATTAAGGGACCGGTTTGGCCAAGCTCGATAATTTTTTTTGATTTTGATTTGTAAAAAAAAGCAGTCGGGTGACCGGTTGAAACATAGGTAATACTGTTACTGGTGAAATCTATCTGCCATAAAAACATTGTGGCGAAATAGTAGATATCGCGTGAAGTCTGAATTAAAACCCGGTTAAGGGTGTCTGTAATACGCGCGGGTTCGGCAAGTTGTGACGAGATCGATCGGATAATCGAGCGAATTGCGGATCCTATATAAGAAGAGGCCATGCCATGACCGCAAACGTCACATACAACAATTTGGTAAACACCTTTGCTTATATAAAAGGCATCAAAAAAATCTCCCGAAATTTCGTCCATGGGTATAAAGGTGGAAGCAATACTGTAGCCTGGAATTTCCTTGAAGTCGGGTAGAAGTGATACCTGAATAGATCGCACTTTATGTATCTCTTTACGTTCTTTGTCTATTTCGTTTTGAAGGCGATTTTTGATGTCAATATCTGCACCTTTAAGGTTTATGAAATCAAGATAGAGAGCCATCATGTCAACAGTTTGCTGTGGTAACGGGTGTGTTGACTGCAGGCTTACAACACCGCTTTTACGGCTGTTAAACAGAATCTTATAGATATATACATATACTGTGTAATTAGGTTCTTTAACTTTAAAAGTTATCAAATTTTCCTGTGAATCCTTGATGAGCGGTTTTAACTTAACGAGCTTCTTAAAGCTTAAAAAGTTTATTCTGGGAGAACGGTTTATCTGAAAAGGATTGTTGGCTTGTTGAGAAAAAAGAACTATTTCGCAATAGGGACAGTCAAGAATATTGATAACATCTTCAATGGATGTTATAATATCTGTTTTGGTCAACTCATTGATGTTACTGTTAATAATAGAAGTAAGTTTATACAGTTTTTTATTAAATAGTTTTAATTCGTCATAGAGCTGTTTAAGGTTCTGTTTGGATAATACATTTTCGGAGAGTATTTTAATTTTTGCCAGAAGCTCTGTTGGGAAAAAAGGCTTGCGAATATAATCGGTTGCTCCGGCTTTATACGCGCTGTTTACTGTCTTTTCGCCGGAATCTCCGGTCATTACAATTATTACCGCGTCATTGTGAATAGCTCCTTTTCTTATCTCACGGCAAAGATCAAGACCGCTTCCGTCGGGAAGATTTAAATCTAGCAAAACGATATCTGGTCTAAATGAATTGAAACGATTTCTAAAGGAGGCAATATCCGTTACATGCTCACAAATATATTGATTGCTGAGCATCTCCAGTAGCATACTGCCTACGGATTTGTCATCCTCGACAATCAGTATGTGCAACACTGATGATTTAGTACTTTTTAAATAAGTATTAACCGGTTTCATTATACCAAATTACAGATTTAATAATGGTGTTTCAAGCAATAATATGGATTTTACTATAAATCCGCAATATCTACTGTTCTTTTTAAATTGGAATCAGTTTTAAGGTAGTAAGCGCATTTTTTGATAAAATAGAGGGATGGGCCATCACCACTGTAAAGCCGGGATGCTTTTCTAAAATAACTACGAGCCTCTTTGAACTGTTTTTGATAAAAAAGTTTTTGACCTTCTTCGAAGATATTTAAAAAATCTGATAAAGGGGAGTGAAGCTCTTGGCCTCCAAGAATCTGATAAAGAGTTGTTGTGATATTGCAAAATGGGAATTTGACCTTGTCTAGGGCACGCCAAGTGCAAAGTGTATCAATATGTCCTAAAGCATCTTCTGTAATAACAATGGGGGCTCCATATTCGGTGCTGATGCGGATCATTGAACGCACTACGCTCAGTATACTACCATAAAGAGTGAGAATATTATAATCCCCTCTTGATGAAATTCGCGAGGATATTGGTGCATAGTCTATGGCTGTTGAACATTGAAACTGGATATCTTTTTTTAGCATTATTTTGTATCTGTTTGCACTTTTTACACACTTATCAAAGGTTAGAGCAGTTTCAAGTGCCTCATTTACCGGATCTAAACCTGAAAATCCAAAACCGTAGGCACAACAAAAAACGCCTCTTTCAAGAGAGACAAGGACTCCCTCATTTTTTTCACAATCTGTTCGGAAAACATCGTTAAGCTCATTAATAATAGCGGTAAAATCTTTTGAAGAAAGTATTGCCGCTACTTCGGGAAGATTAAGTATCTGTATGTAGAGCAGAGCTCCGTTTGTGCTCTCTGGTATCTTGACAGGTTTAATGCTGGATGCAATTTTTTCAATGGTTATTGGAGAAATGTTTAACCCTGTTTCTTTACGCAAACGGTTAAACCAGGTAATTCTTATGTTTTGTTCTGCTAATAGTCCTGCTGCTGTGAGTCCAAACAAGACATGCATATATGATAAGTCAAATCTGAAGCCAGTTAAATTGAGAATGATGTAATAGACAATATTGAAGAAAATAAAAGCATATAATGTATACTTGAAAGCCAGACGGTAAGGATATTCATAAAATATAAACCAGATTAGTGAAGATATAACAATAAGAATAACGAATTGAGCAAAAAAACCACACCTCTGCCTTGTCGTGTGGTTTATCATTGAAGTGTACAAAAACGCGCTCTGTTCTCCAGGAGTATAGCTTTTACCAAAGAATCGGGGCGATTTGTTGTGCGAGTAACCGGTTTGTGCAAAATCTTCAATAAAAATGGTTTTCCCATTTATTTCTTCTATCGGTTTAAGCAGATTATCGATTCTATTAAGCTCATTAATTGCCTCAGTTATACCCTCTTTTTCTTTAGGGTCCAAATCGTTCATGTTTATTGAATCGGCTTTATCGCAAATCTGTTTGCTTAAAACGGCAGTATCATTATGCGCAAGTAAAAACATGTCACGCAATGTTTTGTCTTCGGGGTGTGATAGAGCTCGATTAAGAAGTTGTAAAAGCCCGTCAGAAATATCTGAAAACTCCTTGTGGTCTGTATAGTCAGCTAAAAGAGCAAGATGGATGTTTTTTTCTTCTATTAAACTGGGATAGTTAGCCAGTGAATTAAAATCAATACGTATTAAGGGGCTTTTTTGGAAAAAAGTATCATAATAGAAAGGTTCGGCTGTTTTATAGTCAAATTCATCCTTATTTTGAAGTGAATAGAGTGCCGCAGATATATGTAACAAGGTTTTGTTTTCTATTTTTGTTTTGATGTAGATATTACTTTTGCTAAACAGTGGTAAAAAGCTATTGCCGCAATAGGGTTCATTATTGCCGATATATCGGTTTTCTGCTACAAGCGATGGAGCAAAAATTGTTGTTTGACCGTATTTATTAAAATTATTTATAACGGTATTTTGTATTGACGATTGTGTTAGCAAGTCAAGTGCGAAAGGTTTACCCGAAGAGAGCTGGTTTAAAAGATTTTCCGAAATATAAGCTGGAGAGTCGTTATGTATAGAGGCACAGATAACAACATTACGCGCACCGGCAACCCTGGCAGATGCGGCAGCTTTTAATAGAAGCGCAGGTGGGGCCGGATGTCCACTGTGCATACTGTAAGCTGTCTCTTCAGAAACAGACATGGGAAGACTAGCTGTATACATTAGTTTATACAAAAAAGTAGTGTACGTTTCGTACAGGGGAGCAAAAAGCAGTGATAGAATGATTCCGGCAATTGCAAGTAGCGCCCGGCTTCTGTTTTGATCTTTTATAATGATTTTTATATTGTCCTGTATCAAGATTTTTACCCGTTTTACAGGCTGATCGGGTTTATCTGAAAATAAGAAGTTACCTGTAATCTGATTAATGTAACCGGAGCAATGATGCTCTCCGAAAGATCAATCAATCAAAAAGACATTTGGCTGTCAATTATAGATTTGAAGTTTGCTATTAATAAGGAGTTTAAAATAACAACCATGCCGTTGAATAAAATTTTTTAAAAACAGCATTTGCATTTGAGGTTGTAATTTTTGTTGACGCGTTGAACTTTGTGTCAAATGAAGTGGTATACATTATGTATTGGTGCATTAAATAATTGAAAAAATGCCGATTGATGAAACAAATGTGATTTAAACAAAAATATTTTCCATACGTCATTATCTATTTTGTCTTCTAAAGCCAACGGGGGTTACCGTGAGAAAACTTATTGAATATCTTATAAAAAACGCGCTTATTGTTAATCTTGTGTCCGTATCGGTTATTATCGCGGGACTTCTGTTTATGTTTAACGCAAACCGAGAAGCGTTTCCTCAAGTCGATTTCGGCTGGGTTATGATACAGACAGTCTATCCGGGGGCGACTCCGGTGGATGTCGAAAAACTGGTATCAAAACCGATTGAAGATCAATTACGTGAGGTAAACAATATAAAACAGATATCCTCCTACTCTTTGGAGAGTATCTCTTTTATTGCCTGTGAACTTGACCCAGATATAAAAAACAAGGATAAGACTGTCCAGCTTATAAAAGACGCGGTTGCGAAGGTTAATGATCTTCCTGAAGAGGCGGAAGATCCCGAAGTAACCGAGCTTTCCATGGCAGAGATACCCGTATTAAGGGTATCAATCGCAAATAAAAACGGAATAAAAAGTGATAATGAGGAGTTTGAATTAAGACATTACGCTAAACGCCTTGAGGATCAGCTTATGATGCTTGAGGGCGCTGCGGAGATAAAGAAGAATGGATATCGTGACCGCGAAATGCATGTTGAAGTTTCTCTGGATAAGCTTGATGAATACTATGTAGCTCTTAATACCATTACAGGTGCACTTGGCGCGAAAAACCTGAACTTTCCGGGAGGTATAGCCCAGGAGAATAATGAAGATGTTATTATCCGTACTATAGGAGAGTTTAATACAGCTGAAGAGATAAGCGACGTGGCCATAAGAGCTAACGATGTTGGTGGGGTTGTTAAGATCGGCGATGTAGCCTCTGTTCGTGATACCCTTAAAAAAGAGGATATTATTAACAAGGTTAACGGTGCCAGAAGTATAACAATGACTTTAATTAGCCGTGAGAACTACGATATCATTACTCTGGTTCAAAAAGCACGTGAGATGGTTTCCAGTTTTGAAGAGGGGTTGCCTGATAAATACGAGATTACAATAACTGACGACCTTTCAAAATATGTGCAGCGTCGCCTTGATGTTCTTAAAGGAAACGGGCTTGTGGGTATTATTCTTGTCGTGCTTTCTCTTTTTATCGCTTTGGGGTGGCGTATCTCTTTGGTAACTGCCGCTGGACTCCCTATCGCGTTTGCTGGAACCTTCTGGTTTATGGGTGTACAGGATATAAGTATAAATTTGATGTCCATGTTCGCTCTGATTATGGTTCTGGGCATGCTTGTGGATGATGCCATTATAGTTGCCGAAAATATATATCGGCATCTTGAGGAGGGTGAACCTTTACTGGAGGCTGTTGTCGGTGGAACTCACGAGGTAATGATACCTGTTGCCGGTACAATCATGACTACGGTAGCCGCGTTTGCGCCTCTTCTTTTTATGGGCGGGATTATGGGTAAGTTTATGTGGGCTCTACCCGCTTGTGTAACAATAGCTTTAACGATGTCTTGGATTGAATCCATGCTGATACTGCCTTCACACATATATGATATCGAAAAATATTATAAAAAACGGGAAGAGTATTTCGAGAAAAAGAAAACCAAGCAAAAAAAGAAAGAGGCAAAATCCAGCCCCTTCCGTCTTCGTAAACGATATACTTCGCTTTTAGCTCTATTTTTGAAAAACAAACTGATATTTATGGTTCTTTTGATAGCCTTTTTTGTCGGTTCTGTAGGTTTTGCAATCAAACAGATCGAGTTTAAACTTTTTCCGGGTGGTGGTATAGAGGCCTGTGTTGTTTTAATGGAAGCGGCTCCCGGCACCTCGCTTGAGGCTATGGATGCGAAGGTATAAAAAATTGAAAAAAACATAGCAGCTTTACCTGAAACGTGGGTCGAGAGTTTCGTTTCGCGTACTGGATATTACGGACAGGACGAGGGGGATCCTGAAAGCAAACTGGGTAGTAAATACGGTTCAATACTTATAAATCTTACTCCGTTTCAAAATCGGGATATCGAAGCGGAGGAGATTCTTGAAGAACTTCGTAAGGCAAGTGAACCGGTTATAGGAGAATTTACCAAGATTGAGTTTAAAACTGCCCAAGGAGGAGGCCCTCCAACAAGTGCCGACATAAGTGTAAGTGTTAGAGGGGAGGATTATAAAATACTTGATGAGATATCAACTCAGTATCAGGAATACCTAAAAGGAATACCCGGAGTTGAGAACATAAGGGATAACTATGAAGCGGAAAAACGCGAGATGCGTATTTTTGTAGACCAGGGCATGGCTATGAGGACGGGCATTAGTGTTTTTGATGTTGCCTCAACTGTCAGAATATGTTATGAAGGCTCGATTTCAACATCAATCAAACGTTCAGAAGAGGAGATCGATGTACGTGTGATACTTCCTAAAGAATCAAGACAGACACTTGAGAAGCTAAAAGATATTAAGGTTGCCAACAAAACAGGTGGATTGATTCCGCTCAAGGAGGTGGCAAAATTTGTTGAGGGTGTCGGTATCTCATCGATTACGCGTAAAGGGTGGCGTCGGTCTGTAGATATTTCTGCGGATATTGTTCCGCCAAAGCCGGATGAGTCGTTATCGTTCTGGCAAAGAATTAAAAAGTCGTTTACTGAAAAACCGCTGGGTTCTGTTGATGTTAACCTTATGATGATGGAAAAATTCAAGGATATTGACAACCGTTATCCCGGTTATTCTGTTAGCTATGAGGGAGAGTACGAAGATACCGAGGATTCTATAATAAGGCTTCGAAACTCTTACATAATTGCTCTGCTTGCCATTTATGTTATACTGGTCGCTCTTTTCCATAATTTGCGCCAGCCTCTTATTGTTATGTCCATCATACCGTTTACACTTACTGGGGTAATCTGGTCGTTCTTCTTTCATGGACTTCCACTATCGTTTATGGCACTGATGGGAGTAGTTGGTCTTGGAGGTGTTGTCGTTAACGACTCCATTGTGTATGTGGATTTTATTAATAAGGCACGTGAGCGGGGAGAAGATACATATACCGCTTCGTTGGAAGCGGGATACAAAAGGCTTCGCCCAATATTGCTGACAACCATAACTACTATTGCTGGACTTATACCTACTGCTTATGGAATTGGGGGCAGTGATCCATTTCTTGTGCCGATGGCTGTTGCTATGGCTTATGGCTTGATGTTTGGAACGACCATTACTCTTTTTGCTACTCCTGTAATTTATAATATTTTTTATAAAAAGGCCTGTAAACAGGGTATAAAAAGCTGTGAAGAGTAGTTAAGCTTTGAAATATTTACAAATTTTGATATATAATAAAATTTATCCATAATGATTTAAGTGAATTTTGGAATCTGATGATTCAATACTGGGTTTTTAAGCCGTTATGCGTAGAACAAACAAAAGTTAAGATTTTTCAAATAATTTAATATATCGGGTGCATGCCATGAAGAATAGAGTTAAAGACAGAGTCACTAATATGACAATACGTAAGAAAATGACTATTGCAGTAATATTAATGACCTTTTTTATTAGTTTGGGAATAGGTCTTGTAGGTTTTATTAATGGAACAGGCGCTCTCCAAAAACAACTTGATCAAACTGCCCCACAGATGGCCGTATACGGAGCAGAAATAATTCGCAAACAACTTGATTATTACATAGTGGCGATGGAAGGAATAGCCGGGCGAAATGTTTTTCGTGGAATGGATTGGAACATTCAAAAAAAGGCTCTTGAAGAAGAGACTGCTCGGATGCAGTTTATGGGAATGGGGATAATCATGCCTGATGGTGAGGCTTGGTATCCTGATGGAACCAGGGCTAAGCTTGGTGACCGTGACTATTTTAAAGAGGCAATCTCCGGGCGCACATCTTTTTCAAATATAATTATTTCCCGTGTGACAAATTCACCGGTTATGATGATAGCAACACCGATTTATAACTATGAAGATGAAAAACCTGCTGCAGTTTTACTTGCACGGCTTGACGGTGCCTGGCTTTCGGCGGTTACTGATGATATTGGATTTGGCGATGAGGGATATTCTTATGTGATTGATGATACAGGTACACTTTTAGCACATAGTAATCGAGAGTATGTGCTTGGTCGCAAAAATTTTATAAACGAGGCGCAAATTGACCCGGCGTACAATAAGTTAGCTGAAATGTTTAAAATAATGATAAGTGGTAAAAGTGGATATAGTGAATATCCGTTTTTGGGAACCGATCGTTTCTTTGGATATGCTCCAATAAAAGATACAAAATGGTCTATTGCCGTTGGTGCCGAGAAGAAACATGTTTTTTCTGAAATTTCATCCGTAAGATTCTATATGATTACAGCTACTCTATTGTTTATTATGCTGGGTATAGGATTCGCTTTCATTTTGTCACAATCAATTTCTCGTCCGGTAGGCCGAATGGTTGAGGCAATAAAGCATCTTTCATCTGGTGATTTGACACAAAAGCTTGTAGTCGAGAGTAATGATGAGATAGGTAATATGTCCGGAATATTTAATGATTTTGTAGAAAAACTTAGATCGGTGATCTTGACAATTAGTCAAAATGTTAGCGAACTTGCTTCGGGGTCTAATCAAATGTCTGCGACATCTTCTTCATTTTCTGATAATGCTCAAAGTCAGGCTGCGTCAACCGAAGAGGTTACCGCTACAGTAGAAGAGGTTTCTGCTGGAGTAGAAAGTGTTGCCAGAAGTTCTAAAATCCAATTCGATCATCTTTCTGATTTTATTAATCAAATGGGCTCTTTATCTGAGAGTATAAACGAAATGAGTGAAAAACTAGATCAGACTGCATCGATAACAACAAAAATTGCAACTACTGCGAAAGATGGCAACAAATCGTTAAAAGACATGACTATATCGATGTCGCGAATTACTGAAAGTTCAGCGGAGATGACCTCAATTGTGGATATTATTAATGATATATCGGAACAGATTAATCTCCTCTCCTTAAATGCGGCGATTGAGGCAGCGAGAGCAGGAGATTCCGGGCGTGGATTTGCTGTTGTTGCTGATGAGATATCAAAACTGGCCGAACAAACCGCTACAAGCATTAAAGAGATTGACCGCTTTATTATTGATAACAACGAAGAAATTAATCGTGGAATGGGCAGTGTTCGCTCGGTAAACAATACTATTTATGGCATTACCGAGGGAGTTTCTCAAGTCGGTGAAATGATGAAAGAGTTATCTGAATTTATGAAAAATCAGCAAAAGGAGAATGCTTCTGTTAACAGTTCTGCTAAGATGATGCGTGGTCGTTCGGAGGAGATGAAGACGGCTACAGAAGAACAAAAAAGCGCAATTGAAGAAATCGTTAAATCGGTTTCCGAAATAAATGAGTATACTCAGGCTAATGCTTCCGGAGCGCAGCAGATGGCCGCAACACTTGAAAGCTTTTCACAAATGTCAGAAAATCTTAAGAGATCAGTGGAATTTTTTAAGGTTTAATTCATATAAGTGTTCGAAGTTTCCTATTGCATTGGCTGATTATCCTAGTCAATGCAATAGAATGTTTTAAACATTCTATTGCATTGCAAAAGGTAATAGCGGTTAAGCAAGATTAATGGCATTTTAAATCGTATTATATTTTTCCTGCTCTAAGATCCGCAATATCTGTAGATGAAAAGTGTGCCAATGGTACTTCGAGCATGGATAGCGCGCCTCGTGTTCCGTTTGATCGCATACGGTGAACGGCTCTTGCGCAGGCGACCAGAACAGACGCCGTAAATTCTGGATTGCTATCCAGCTTTAGAGAAAATTCCATAGTCTCGCTGTTGTTATCGCCAGTTTTCCCGTTACGGATAACAAAGCCGCCGTGAGGTATAGCTCCGTGTTCTTTTAGTAAAGTTTCATGATCCATAAATTCAACACTTGTATCGTAGTCAGAAAAATAGTTGGGCATATTTACAATAGTTTTTGTTATAGCTTCTTTGTCCGCACCCTCTTTTACTGTTACATAACAGTGACGTTTGTGTTTCTGACGTGTAGTCAAATCGTCTGCATTGCCGTCTCTGGCAGCCTGAATGGCGCTGTCAATCGGTAGGGTGTATTGACGTGCATCTGCTACTCCTTCGATTCTACGGATTGCATCGCTGTGCCCTTGGCTAACACCTGGTCCCCAGAAGGTAGTTTCTGAACCTTGCGGAAGCATTGATTCGAAGAGAACTCGCATCATGCTAAATAATCCCGGATCCCATCCGCAAGAATATAGACATAGTGTGTCACCTTTTTTTGCTGCAGCGTTCATCTTTTCAAAGTATTCAGGTACACGAGCATGTGTGTCAAAGCTGTCTACGGTATTAAAAAGGGATGCTGTCATGGGGCCTTGGTCTGGCAAGTCGGTAGCAGAACCACCACATAGAATCATAACATCAATTTTTTCTGTAAAAGACGCAATATCGTCTACGGGATAAACTGGGGCTTCTGTTTGTACAGAGGAGGGGTCTCGGCGGCTAAATACAGCAGAAAGTGTCATATCGCTATTCTGTTTTATAGCGGATTCCACGCCTTTTCCTATGTTGCCATAGCCCATAATCCCTATTCTAATTTTGTTGCTCATATGTTCTCCTTGTATCCGAAAAGGCATGATAATACTAATTTCTGAAGCCTGTCAGAATAAATTTTAGTAGCATGTTTTGGTAAAAATTATCTTTGCAGAAAGGGTTGTTCTGAGCCGTGTGTTGTCCATAATTTTTTTAAAAAACCGTTGAGTTTATATCTATAACTATAGATAAGTCTACATTGCAAAGAAATATAAAGGGTGAAACATTTTGGAAATAGTTGATATTGTTTCGAAAGTGGTTATAAAAGAATGCGCTGATCTTTATGTGCGTGTATTTAATAGTGAGCCGTGGAATGACAGATGGAATGCAGAAGCGGCATTTGAGCGATTAACAGATTTTTTTGACACACCTCGTTTTTTTGGTGTGGCTGTGTGGGATAATGGGAAACCCATAGCTGCAATAATCGGAAATTTAGAGAGGTATTATAGTGGTGATTACTATAATCTTAAAGAAATGTTTGTTTCGCCAGAATACCAACGCGCTGGGGTGGGAAAGAAGTTATTAAAACATGTAAAGAGGAAATTGGCTAAAAATAGAATTGAATCGATAATACTGTTTACTTCGAATGAGTTTTATACAGTAGAATTTTACAAAAAAAGTGGATTTATTATATTAGATAATATGCGTATGTTGCGGTGTGGTTTGTAAAATTTAATTGCTAATGGCAGGGTAAAATGAGAATAATAGTTATAATTTCTTTAAGTCTTTTATCGTTGCTTTCATGTGTTAATACTCCATGCAAATGGATTATAGCGGTGCATTCTGAAACAGATAATGCTTATGTGAAAATTGAGGACGGTGAGAAACAAGCTGATTTTTACTTAAACAGTGGAGATAGTTTTGAGCGGAATATATCAGATTATCGTAGTGGAACAGTTATTATAATAAAAACCAGTAATTTATCTAAAACTTATCGTATTGGTGAATATGACCACTGGTTTGCCAGAACGCATAATATAAAAATATTAATCAAAAGTAGTGCTGTAGATTTTGATTCTGGTGGACTGGGAATGCAACAGTTAAGCGAA